>JBNMOS010000004.1:0-64078 GCA_051275435.1 Ilumatobacter sp. | reverse complement strand
GCGCATCCCGCCGTTGTGATTGCCAATCGCGTACTTCCGGTGCTGTTTGACCGGCGCGAGCAGGCGGTGGTCGATCAACTCGACGCAGCGCTCCCCTCGCTCATCGACGCGATCGGTCCGGGTGCGATCGCCGTACTCGAAGCAGCCCGTTTCACCGATGCCCGCCGCCGCACCGGCGCACAGCACATCGGCCGGCTCCGTTCCGAACTCGATGCCGCCGATCCGCCGCTCGACATCCCGATCATCACGGTGCCGGAATTGTTCGCTCGGAACGGTGGTCGACGTGTTGTGTCGTTGATCGCCGACGGGCTAGCTGACGAACTCGACATCGAAATTCCGAGCGATCGACGCGCCCACGATGAGTGAGCTCGACAACTTGCTCGCCAGCCGCGAGATGATCCTCGTGGCCGGTTCCGGTGGTGTCGGCAAGACGACGATCGCTGCTGCCATGGGCATTGCTGCAGCCCAGCGTCAAAAGGGCAAGATCCTCGTGCTCACCGTCGACCCCGCCAAGCGGCTCGCCACAGCACTGGGCCTCGACGAGGTCGGCAACACGCCGGTCCGGATCAAGCCGGCGGTGTTCAAAGAGGCCGGGGTCACCGTGCGGGGCGAACTCTGGGTCGCGATGCTCGACACGAAGGCCGGTTGGGACGAGCTGATCCGCCAACACGCGCCCGATGCCCAGGTGCGTGACGCTGTGCTGGCGAACCCGCTGTATCAGAACATCACGAGCCGCTTCGTTCACAGCCACGACTATCTCGCAATGGAACAGCTCCATGACCTGCATGCGACCGGTGACTTCGACCTGGTGATCGTCGACACGCCGCCGTCGCGAAACGCACTGTCGATTCTCGATGCCCCGAGCCGGATGATCGACTTTTTCGGCAGCCGATTGCTGCGCTGGCTCACCGTGCCGTATCGCTCGCGTCTGTTCACGGTGGCCTCAAAGCCGTTTTACCAAGTCGCCGATCGTGTGCTCGGCTCCCGATTCCTCCAGGACATCGCCGACTTTTTTGTGCTGTTCCAAGCCATGGAGAAGGGATTCGTGAAGCGCGCTCGTGCTGTGGAGGCGTTGTTGGTCGATGCTCGGACGGCCTTTGTTGTCGTCACCACACTCGAAACCGCTCCGAGCCACGAAGCCAAGTTCCTCGCCCAGGCCCTACTCAATCGAGGCATGACGCTCGGAGCGATGGTGGTGAACCGTGTGTTGCCGGCGCGGCTTGCGGGCAACGATGCGATCGCCAGTGCCAACGCACTCCTCGAAGCTGGGCCTGAACTGGTCGCTACGGTCGCTGAGCAGCTCGACAACGCATCGCCGAAGACCGTTGCTGCGGTGCTCGCGCAACTCGCCGAGCGATTCGACGATGTTGCACTCGTTGCGAGTCGAGAAACCGATCGTCGAGCCGAACTCGCGACCTTTGCGACCACGATGCTCGACGTTCCGTGGCTCACGGGAGACATCCACGACATCGCTGGCCTGGGCGAGCTCGCCGAGCATCTGCGCGTCGACTCCATCAACGGCTAAATCGTCGAGCGCCAAACTGTCCGGCCGATTGCAACGGCTACAGCCGTCGGATGCGGCAGACTCTCCTTGATGACTTCATTGGCCGACCTGTCACGGCAACACTCGTCACTCGATGACGACGACATCGACCATCTGCAACGGCTCGGCGCCGAGTGGGCGTTTCTTGCTGATCTTTGTTTTGCCGACCTACTGCTGTACGTCCGGTCGAACGATGGAAAGTGGGTCGTTGTCGATCAAGTCCGGCCCGCAACGAACCAGACCATGTACGTCGCCGACTACATCGGTACATGGGCGACCCGCGGCGCCAGCCTTCTCGAACAGGCCGCGGCGAACGGCGAGAGCATCGAAGGCGAGATTGCAGCTAGCGAGGGCGGCCGAGCCAGCACCCGGCTGATGGCGATTCCCGTTCGACGGAGCGGCCGAGTGGTTGCCGTGCTCAGCAAAGAGTGGAAGGTCCAAGACGGACGCAGTCTCGGTGAGCTCGAGATGGCCTACAGCACCATCTTTGACAAATTTGTCCTCATGATCAACGCGGGCACGTTCCCCTTCGCGGGTCGCGTCGCCGACTCGAGCGCCGCGCCGCGCATCGGCGACGGCGTACTGATGCTCGACGCGAACGGCACCGTCACCTATGTGTCACCGAACGCGAACTCGGCGCTCCACCGCGTCGGGATCCATGCCAACCCGGTCGGTATGCGGCTCGCTGAACTCGGGTTCCACGACGGACCGGCCCGGCAGGCGTTCGAACGTATGGAGCCCGTAGTCGAAGAGTTCGAGCAGGGCGCTGACGTCACGCTCCTCAGCCGGTGCGTGCCGCTGATTCGGCACGTCGATGGCGAACCGGTCGTCGATGGCGGCCTCATGCTTGTTCGCGACGTCACCGAGATCCGCAAGCGCGATCGCCTGTTGCTGTCAAAGGACGCAACGATCCGTGAAATCCACCACCGGGTCAAGAACAACCTCCAGACCATCTCGTCGCTGCTGCGGCTGCAGGCGCGTCGCCTCACGAACCCTGAGGCCAAGGCCGCAGTGTCGGAGTCGGTGCGCCGCATTCGCACCATTGCGCTGGTGCATGAGTCGCTCTCTCGGGAGCCCGGAGAAGACATCGCATTCATCGAGATCGTGCGGCCGTTGCTCCGGCTGGCCGAAGAAGGTCTGCAATCACCTGACCGCCCAGTCCGGTTCACGGTCAGCGGTGATGGCGGCAGGATCGCTGCAGACACCGCAACACCGCTCTCGGTCGTGTTGACCGAACTGTTGCAGAACGCTGTCGAACATGGTTTCCCCGAGGGCAGCAGTGGCGGTGCCGTAACCGTGTTGCTCACCCAGCGGCTTCAGCAGCTCCATATCAAGGTCACCGACAACGGCCGTGGTGTCGACCCCGGTTTCGACCTCGACGCCTCGACGGGGCTCGGCCTGTCGATCGTTCGCACACTGGTGACCACCGAACTTAACGGCAGCATCTCGATTCGCCCGGCAGTTTCGGAAGACCTCGATGCGGCAGGCCTCGGTGACGGCTCGTCACACAACCACGGCACCGTGATCGAACTCTGCGTCCCGACCGTCGACGACTGAGTCGCTTCGGCTTGACGCTGAGAAAAATCAGCCGACGGCGGCGCGTGCAGCGCGTGCAGCAGCAACGCGTTTGCGACGGATCACGCGGCGCTCTTCTTCGGTGAGGCCGCCCCAGATACCAGAATCCTGGTTGGTGTCGAGTGCGAAATCAAGACAACCCTGAGCGGACGGGCATTCGCCGCACACCTCTTTGGCGTTGTCGATCTGAACCAGCGCGTTTCCGGTGGTGCCGACCGGGAAGAAGAGCTCCGGGTCGGTTTCACGGCACAGGGCGTCGTCTCGCCAATCTGTCTCCGCGGCTCCCAAGGTGAGGCTGGACGCAAGGATCGTCACTGGTGTGTCTCCAAGGAGTTCGTTCTGGCGCTGCACGCGGGTCTGCAACGCAATGTGTGTGGTGCCGCCCGGTCGACGGAGTCAACGTAGGCGCGACCCAGGGATTCCGCAAGAGGCAGATTGTGTGACGCGCGCCGCCTTGACGGCGACGGCGCGCGCGTGCTGGGGGTCGGATTCGGATGTACGGACCGGCGAACGCAATACTTCGAACATGTTGGTGATTGGACACCGAGGCGCTTCGGCAGCCGCTCCAGAGAACTCAATCCGCGCGTTTGAGTTCGCCGACAAAATGGGTGCCGACGGCGTCGAACTCGATGTCCGCTTGGCGCCTGATGGCCGATTGATCGTGAAGCACGACCCACTGCCGAACGAACCGGCTGTACTCGACGGCTATCCGGTGCTCTCCGATGTACTCGCGGCATGCGGTGACATGCTCGTCAACGTCGAGATCAAGAACTCCGATGATGAGCCCGGGTACGACCCAGCGATCGGTGCCGCCGAGCCAGTCATCGCGGAGATCCGCAAGCATGGTGACGCATCGCGCTGGATCATCTCGTCATTCGACTGGGCCACGATTCAGCGTTGTCGCGAACTGGCACCCGACTTGATGACGGCGTATCTCGTGATGGATGTCACTCCTGACGTCATCGAGCAGACCGCTGCGGCTGGTCACGCTGCGGTGCATCCGTGGGAGCCGACCATCGACCAGGCAATGGTCGACCGCTGCCATGGCGCGGGCATCGCGATCAACGCCTGGACCTGCAATGACATGGAGCGGCTACAAGAACTCGCCACGTTCGGCGTCGATGGGGCTTGTACCGATGTGCCGGACGTGGCGCTGATGGCGCTCGGCCGTCGGATCAGCCCGGCGGCGCAGTGGGGAACACAAGCTTGACGGCGTCGGGCACGTGGACGAACTCGAGTCGTCCAGTGTCGCCGAGCGCGTCGCCGTCGACCTGGTAGGGGAACGGCGTTGCGTGTTCGATCACGAGAGAGCGGACGTCGGTTCGCACATCGAGATGGTCGACAGGCTGGACGCCGCCGCCCTTGAGTGCGCCGGCGAGTGAGCTGAGGATCGCCCGCGCGTTCATAGTTTTGAATGTGATGGCGACCAAGCCTCGGTCGAGCGTGGCAGCAGGGGACAGGTCGAGCGGCCGATTTCCGAGGTAGGTGTACGGGTTCGTGTTGAGCACGATGGTGAAGTAGCCATCGTCAACGGGCTCCCCGCCGTCACCGGTGACCCTGAAGTGCGGGTGCTTGCGGTCATATCCCCGCAACCAGGTCGACAGACCGGCGTAGATAAACAGTGGGTGCCCGAGCCACCGCTTCAATGACCCACGCTTTTCAACCTGTTGCACAACCGCAGCGTCGTAGCCAACGCCGACGTGGAAGCAGAAGTAGCGACCGTTGACCTGGCCGAGCCCGATCGGGCGGAGGTCGGCAGCGTCGAGGCCTCTGGCAAGGTACTCGGCGGCTTCGACCGGATCATTTGGCATCCCGAGGGTGCGCGCAAATACGTTGGTCGAGCCGCCGGGCAGGACGCCGAGCGCAGTGTCGGTGCCAGCAATGCCCGTGGCGACCTCGTTGAGCGTGCCGTCACCGCCGTAGCCAATGACGACGTCGACGCCCCGACGGGCCGCGTCGTGGGCAAAGCGCGTGGCGTGGCCTCGGCGATTTGTTTCGACGATCTCGACGTCGTGGCTCCGACTCAGCCGTCGGTGGACGACGACGGTGTTGCGCGCAGTCACCGATGAGGCGAACGAGTTGACCACGAGCAAGACCTTCACGGCCCGGAACGGTACATGGCGGTCGTCCCGACGCGCGTCACAGTGTTGCGCTCGAATTGGGTTCGTACTTAACTCACCGGTAACTTAGGCAGCCTTATGAATGTGATCGTTTGTGTGAAACAGATCCCTGACCCGGCACTGCCGGGTGAGCTGGATCCCTCGACCAACACGCTGAAGCGAGATGGGAAACTCATCCTCGATGAGTCGGACAGCTATGGCGTCGAAATGGCGCTCCAGCTCGTCAACACCGCTGGCGAAGGCTCTGTCACCCTGGTCTCGATGGCCCCGAATGGCGAAGTGTCCGGTCTCCGTACCGCACTGGCCATGGGCGCCGAGAAGGCTGTCCTCGTGTCTGACCCGGCGCTTGCCGGTGCTGATGCGCTGACAACCGCCAAGGTCCTCGCTGGTGCTGTCGGTCGGGCGGGTGACTACGACCTGATCATCGCAGGCACCGAGTCGTCGGACGGCTACACCGGCACCGTGCCCGAGCAGATGGCCGAAGTCCTCGGACTTCCGTCGGTCGGTTTCGCCAAGACGATCACCGTCGACGGTGGCACTGTCAAGGTCGACCGTCAGACCGAAGCCGGTTACGACGAAGTCACCTGCACGCTCCCGGCAGTGGTCTCGGTGACCGCAGGTGTCGTCGAGCCTCGCTACCCGAGCTTCAAGGGCATCATGGCCGCCAAGGGCAAGCCGGTCGACACCGTCACCGCTGCCGACCTTGGCATCGAAGCCGTGTCCTGGGCCCAGCAAATCACATCGGTCGATGACGCTCCTGCCCGCGAGGCTGGCGAGGTCATCGAAGACGATGGCGAAACATTCAACAAGATCGTCGAGTTCCTCGACGGACTGAAGGTGATCTGATCATGAGTATCAACAACATTTGGGTATTCGCACAGGCAGACGGCGATAACGCCAGCACGGCCACGCTTGAACTGCTCTCCAAGGCCAACACGCTCGGCGGTTCAGTCACGGCATTCGTCGTTGGCTCAGCCGGCGGTGCAGCCGCTGCGTTCGCCGACCACGGCGCCGCAAAGATCTACGAAACCGGCGACCTCGCTGGTGCGCTTCCTGGCCCGGCGGTTTCGTCTGCGATGCAGGCCGTGATCAACGGTGGCGACGCTCCCGACCTGATCATGTTCCCGCAGAACTACGAAGGCCGTGACGTCATGGCTCGCCTGTCGGTCAAGCTTGACCGCACCGTGCTCACCAACTCGACCGACATCACGGTCGACGGCGACTCGGTCACCGTGCAGACGCCGATCTTTGGTGGCTCCAAGCTGGTGAACTCCACGTTCACCGGCGAGCGTCCGTTCCTTGCAGCCTTCCGTCCGAAGAGCTTCGAAGCAGCTGGTGGCGCTGGCGCTGCCGGTGAG
Organism: Ilumatobacter sp.; assembly: GCA_051275435.1. Classification (GTDB taxonomy): domain Bacteria; phylum Actinomycetota; class Acidimicrobiia; order Acidimicrobiales; family Ilumatobacteraceae; genus Ilumatobacter_A. The sequence goes on along the minus strand of JBNMOS010000004.1, from coordinate 57,482 downwards.
ATTGTCGCAGCAGCTGTTGGCGAACTGGGTGCAACTGGTGGCGCCACGGTCACCGCCGTGCACGTCGAGGAAACCAGTGGCCCGAAGCTCGACGAGGCAGCGGTTGTCGTCGGCGGCGGTCGTGGTCTTGGCGAAGCCGAGAAGTACGAGATGATCGAAACCCTCGCGAAGCTGCTCAAGGGCGCGCCTGGCGCATCACGTGCAATCGTCGACGCCGGCTGGGTTCCCTACAGCTACCAGGTCGGACAGACCGGCAAGGTCGTCAAGCCGACCGTGTACATCGCTGCTGGCATCTCTGGTGCCACGCAGCACATGGTGGGCATGAAGGGCTCGAAGAACATCATCGCGATCAACAAGGACAAGGAAGCGCCGATCTTCGGTGTTGCCGACCTTGGCATCGTTGGCGACGTCCACAAGGTTCTCCCCCAGCTCATCGCCGCGCTACAAGCTCGGGCCTGAGTCGGTCCAGATGCGGCGATAGCTGCGTTGCGGGAACTCCTCGTTGACGGACGTCAACGTCGTCGTCTCGCGCCTTGCTCTCCCCACATCTGATCCCGACTCAGATGAAACAGTTGAAAATTTGGAGAGTCGGGCTCGTTCTTCGGGTCCGACTCTTTGCTTTTTCCCGCTGGTTCTCTCCTAAACTCCGCCCATGTCTGCTCTCATGGTTTGGATCGATCAGGACCTCTGCACTGGCGACGGCATCTGCTCAGAGATCTGCCCTGACGTCTTCCAAGCTCGTGACGACGGACTCTGGATCGTGAAGGAAGAGGCGTCTCACTTCGGTACGACGATCCTGTTCGATGGTGGTGAGGGCGCTGGCCACGGCCCCGACATGGGAAATGGCGTTGCCCGCATTCCTGACGCGCTGATCGACACTGCTGCCGATGCAGCCGAAGAGTGCCCCGGCGAGTGCATCATGATCGAGGTCAGTGACCCGGAAGTGATCAGCGCCCGCGGCGTCTGACCACCGACCGACTACACGGCGACTGACTACACGGCGTCGCGGGCGCTGATCGCCCAAGCGACGCCTTCATCAGGATCTTCGATCGCCAGCTGGAGTATCCAGCCGATGGCCGGTTCGAATGCATCCCAGCGGAACCATTCCAGATCGTTGAGCACCTGACCGATTTCGTCAGGGTTGACCGGCCAATCGTCGAGCATGTCACCGAGTGCGCCGATGACCCACCAGGCCCCGAACCGGCCGCTCGATGCCCCACGTCGTCGCCCGTGCGCACCGCCGCTCGCACCAGCCCAGGCCAGCCAGGCAAGTGCCTCGGCTGGCTCGAGTGGAGCGATTCGTGCACGGCGGACGCCAAGTGCGCCGATGGCTGCACCGATGTCGCCTTCGACACAAACGACCTCAGCCCGCCCATTCGAGCCGCTGGTCCACGGTTCGAGGAGCTGGCGGACGGCCAGTTCGACGTCGTCGTCGAGGCGTTCGGCATCCGCAGACGTCTCGATGTCTTCCCAGGCATCGGAGAGGTCAGGGGCCGGAAACTCGGCGCCGTTGTCGGAATACGTGGCGACCTCGTACCGAGGTTCCCAGCCTTGCACTTCGGTCGGGATGTCGAGGACGGGAGCAAGCTCTGGATCGTTGACGATCTCGCCTCGAATCGCCCGCTCATGGGCCACGAACGCAGCGTGTGGGCCCCGGCCGACTTCGCCTTCGAGATCGATCCAGGTGTGGTGCTGTGCGGCGACCTCGGTGAGCGGGCCGGTGGTGAAGCGTCCGGCCAGCCCGTCGGCCTCGTCGAGGACGATGCCAACGAATGGAGGCGGCGCGAGCAGCGCGAGCCGGTATTCGGCAAGCGTGGCCGCTGGCCAGAGCTGGCGACCGGTTTTTACGGCTGACCGAGAGCGGTCACGCACGCGCAGCAGCCCGTCCCAGTCTTGTGACGAACAACGGTTGTCGATCATCCGCACCAGCCCGTCGAGGTCGGCCGCGTGGATCAGATCTTGGAGATCTTCATCGGGCTCGAAGTGCGGCTCGTCGGACATATCCGCATCCTTCCACGAAAGAGTCCACTTCCCCTCGGGGCAAAGTGAACACACGCAAGAGTCAGCGGTTAGACGAGGGGCCAGGGATAGCGACGACCGGTCGGGTCGGTGGGAAAGCGGCGATGTTTGACGCACCAGGTGGCTCGGCCCTGAATTGCTTCGACTTCGTCGTCGCTGAGCAATGTCGCGATATCCAACGGGACCCGATCGACGAGCTTGTTGACCTTGTCGAGCATGGGCTCGGGGATCTCTTCGTCAGCGAAGTCCCAGATGACGGTACGGAGCTTGTATTCGGCAGCAAAGCACAGGCCGTGGTCGATGCCCCAGACCTGGGCGGGCACGTCCGTGCCGTCGTCGAGCGTCTTTTCGGGGACGAGGATGCAGTGGCCGCTCTTGCGGTCGGTGTTGTTGCAGATGATGTCGAGTAGCGCCAACGCCCGGAATTGATCGTCGAGGTCTTGTCGCACTTCTCGAATCGTGAAGTAGTGCTCGGCGAAGTCGCCCGCGACGAACCACTGCACCGACCCCTCGCCGGCCGGGCCATCACGCAGCACCGTCGGTGGGATGACCCCGAGGCCGAGCGCTTCGCTCATGCGATAGGTCGCTACCTCGCGACGGTGCAGGCCTGGCTCGAAGTCCCAGAGCGGTCGCTCGCCGCGCATCGGCTTGTAGATCGCCGGATGCGACTTGCCTTCGTGGACCACGTGCACGAGGAATGTGGCGTTGCTGCTGTATGGCATTCGCCCTTCGATCTCGATCTCACCGTGCAGCAGGTGCGCGATGGGGTCGTCGATCGAATCGATGCGGAGTTCGACTCCGCGGTCTGCTGATTCCTGCTCGCCCGAATCAGACTCGTCGTCCCAGGCATCGTCAGGTTCAACCTCGTCGAGGGCCATGTCGTCGTCTGACATGCGGTCAGTTCATGCGAGGGCAGGCGTGGCCGTCAGGATCGATCGGCTGTGTGCACCACTGGCAGTCAGGGCGGCCCGATTCGACGAGACGATCGGCGTGATCGCAGAAGGCTGTTGCCTGGCCGCGGCTGACGTACAGGCGGACATGGCCGCGATCGTCGTCGATCATTTCGCCGTCTTCGTCGACTTCGCCAACTTCTTCAAGCTGGATGAGAAGTTTGTCTGTCGCCCGGTCATAGCCGAGGCCGATCGGGCCCAGGACGAACGAGGCATCGACGGGTTCTGCAAGTTCGAGGGCACCGGGCATCGGCCGATCTTCAGGCGGTGGCAGATCACTCAGTACCTTGCGGAGGTACTGGACAATCGCCGCGGTCTGCTGCTTCTCGCACTTGACGGTGACGCGCTGGCCCTCAGATCGGACTTGCATGAAGAACGTGCGGTTGCCAGGCACGCCGACGGTGCCGGTCGTGAAGGCGTCGACGTCGTCGAATTCGTAGAAGACGCTCATGCAGGCTTCAGCTCGGTTAGTGGCCGGCCGGTCGAGTTGACGGCGAGCACGATCGGGCCGCCAGCGTGCCAGGTGACAGCACTGACTGACGCAGGGCTGATGACAATGCGCTGGAACAGGTCGATGTGGGTGCCCATGGCGTGGGCAACGGCTGCCTTGATCGTGTCGGCGTGGCTGACGCAGACGATCGTTCCGCCGGGGTGCAGCTTGCGCAGTTTGTCGAGCGTTCCGACCATCCGGGTCTGCATCTCGATGAAGCTCTCGCCGTTCGGGAACCGGAACGTCGAAGGTGCACGTTGCACGGTTTGCCACTCGGGGAGCTTCATCAGATCCTTGAGCTCTTTGCCGGTCCAGTCGCCAAAGTCGCATTCGAAGAGGCCGCGTTCGATCTGCGTCTTCAGGCCGCAGGCTGCCGAGATCGGCGCAGCGGTTTCTTTCGCCCGCTCGAGCGGCGAGCTGTACACGGCGTCAATCTTGAGTTCGGCGAGACGAAGCGCAGCGATTTTGGCTTGCTCGTGGCCCAGGTCGGCGAGGTGTAGGCCCTTGGCGCGACCCGGCAAGACCTTGCCCGTTGTGGGTGTCTGGCCATGGCGAACCATCAGAATGGTCGTCGGTTTCGGCCCCTGGGCGGCCGCACGCTTCTTCGGAGCAGCCTTGGTCCGAGGTGCCGTCTTCGTCGCCGCTTGCTTGGCCGCACGCTTCGGTGCTGCTGATTTCTTGGTGCCAGTTGTCGTCGCCATGAGGAGTCCAACCTACTGTCGGTTGCAATGCCGACGCCCGCCCAGCGAACAAAGTCACTGAAGGTTCTGACCCAGGAGATCCATGCCTGTCGGGCCTGCCCGCGTTTGGTCGAATGGCGTGAGCAGGTCGCTGTCGAAAAGCGGGCGGCGTATCGCGACGACGACTACTGGGGCAAGGCCATCTCCGGCTTCGGTGATCCAGCCGCGCAGATCGTGATTCTCGGGCTCGCTCCTGCCGCCCACGGAGCCAACCGGACCGGGCGGATGTTCACTGGTGACCGCAGCGGTGACTGGCTGTTCCGCTCGATGCACACCGCTGGCTTGGCCAACCAGGCCGGGTCCACCTCCAGCGGCGACGGATTGACGCTCACCAACGCCTGGGTCACGTCGGCGGTCAAGTGCGCGCCGCCCATGAACAAGCCCACGACGACCGAACGCGACGAGTGCCGGCCGTTCCTGGTGCGCGAACTCGAAGCCCTGTCGGCAGCGACCGTCGTGATCTGTCTCGGGACGTTCGGGTACGACGCAGCGATGAACTTCTTCGGTGTTCGTCCGAAACCGAAGTTTGGTCACGGAGTCGAAGTACCCGTCACCTCATCCGATGGCCGCGCGCTCACGGTCATCTGCAGCTATCACGTCAGTCAGCAGAACACATTCACGAAGCGGCTGACCGAACCGATGCTCGACGCGATCTTCGCCCGCGCCAACGAACTCACCGACTGATCGAGGGACCGAGCGCGGCGACCAGCGCCTGCGCTGTGAGCGCGTGTGCGAGCCGAGCGTCGCCGAGTTGGTCGGGGAGTGAGTAGAAGGCGTGGATCTGGCCGGCGAAGTGCACATGGCTCACCACGACTCCGACGGACGAGAGCCGATCGGCGTATGCGATGCCTTCGTCTCGGAGCGGGTCGAAGCCGGCGGTGATGACCAGCGCGGGCGGCCCAGCGGCCAGTACCTCGTCGGAGGCGAGGAACGGGGAGACACGCGGATCGTCAGGCGTTCCCTTTCCACCCGACAGGTAGTGCTCCGTGAACCACTGCATTGAACTTTTGGTCAGGAAATATCCCTCACCGTTTTCGTCGTAGGACGCCGTGTTCATTCGGACATCGACCACCGGGTAAATCAACAGCTGGAAGCTGAGTGGCACGGTGGTCTCGTGGCAGACGACGGCGGCGATGTTCGCTCCCGCTGAGTCGCCGCCGATGGCAATGCGCGTCGGGTCGATGCCGAGTTCGTCGGCGTGTTCGTAGGCCCAGAGCGTTGCCGAACTGCAGTCGTCGAGCCCTGCGGGGAACGGGTCTTCGGGGGCAAGCCGATAGTCGACGCTGAGCACGGTCAATCCGCTGCGGTTGTTCAACGATCGACAGACGTTGTCGTGGCTGTCGAGATCGCCAATTACCCAGCCGCCGCCATGGATGAACACGAGCAGCCCTGGCGCTGTTCCAGTTGGTGCGGCGCGATACAGGCGGGCGGGAACGCCACCGGCGTCAATTTCGACAATCTCGTGGCACTGCTCGGTCGGATCGGCCGCCAGTGCCTTGCGGGCCACCCGCGCTTCGGCTGGTGGTTGCGAATCGAGCGGTGGCGCACCGATTGCCTCCATCATATCGAGGAGCGTGCGAGCCTCGTGGTGGAGCGGCATCCCCACATCGTGCCAGTAGCCTTTCGCCTCTGTGAACTCGAAGCGCCAGCCCCGCCATACTGCGACCACCCGTCGCCTGCGAGTTGCCGGTGTCGCTGTCGTCGCCGTGCTCGGTCTGAGTGCATGTAACTCCGACCCGGGCAACCGGCGCGTCGCTGAAGACATCGTCGACACGGCGCTCATTCAGGGCGAAATCACGCAGGAAGTCCGCGACTGCCTGTTTGACAAGCTCGAGTCCTATTCCGACGCAGATTACGAAGCAATCACCAAGGCCGCGACCGACGCTGGCCCGGGTACGGCGCTCGACCTCTTTGAGGCCGATCTCGCCGAGTGCAGCAACTGAGACGACTTCGTCCAGACGACCTGGTGCCCGACTTCGTCCAGACGACCTGGTGCCAGGCACCACGTCGTCCGTCTGAGGAATCTCGATCGATGTGATCAGGACGACGTGGTGCCTGGCACCACGTCGTCTGTCTGCACGGCTGCTGCCTTCTTCTTGGGCGGCGGCACACCAATCGCCGGCGCGAGGTCAGCGCCTTCGGGCCAACGCCGCCGGCTGACGATCGACAGCAGTCGCAGCAGACGCATTGCGGTCTCGTCTGTCTGAGCGGGCTTCGCGAGGATCGAGCCGTCAGCGATCATCCGCTCGATGACTTCCTCACCGAGTTCGGTGCGCACGATGGTCAGTGTCCAGTCGTTATCTTCGCCGATGCCGCCCGTGGCGACGTCAGAGTGTTCGGCCGCGAAGTCGGGGCAGGTTTTGCAGCCCTCGCGCGTCCAAGCGTGGCATTCCTTCAGGTTGATCTCGTGGTACGAGCCGTCTTTCATCCAAATCTGGAAGGCGCCCTTGATGTTCATCTTCACCATGTCCTCTTTCTTCAGGCCGTACTTGGCCTCGAAGAGTTCTTCGAAGATGGCGTCATCGAATGTCTTGGAACAGAGCAGGCCGATGTTGAAGAGGAACGGCTTGCTGACCTTGCCGGCCTTGCGGTCCCACATAACGGGCGGTGAGGAGGTTTGGCAACCCATGCCGACGAGGGCGAGCCGCTTGAAGCCTTTTTCTTGGGCCTCGCGGAGTGCGAGCGGGTTGGCGCAGTAGGTGTAACGAGAGCCCGCAGTGGCGAGGATCTCTTCACGTGTCGAAACGACGGCCGGCTTGGCCTTCCAGGCATCGTCCTCTTCGACGCCAGACACGAGAGCGGCGTCGATGTAGTCGTGTTCGCGCAGCCAGATGAGCATGGCCGACACGAGGCCGCCGTCCTGGCCCATCTTGTTGACCATCTCGTCGCTCGCGCGGGTGAGGTAGAGCTGACGCCAGATGCCGGCCATCTCGTCGGGTTCGCGGACACGCCCAAACAGGTGCATGTCGGCAGCGGGCTCCCAGGCGCGGAAGCGAGGGCAGGCACGGGTGCAGGTAGTGCAGCCCTTCTCGCCGTGAATGCAGTTGTCGAGGCCCAACTCTTCTTCGAGATGGAACGGGATGTACTTGCCCTCTTCGTGTTCGTACCCGATCACATCGTGGGGACAGGTGACGACGCAGCCAGCACAGCCGGTGCACAGGCTGTTGGTGATGACCTCGCTGTAGAGCTCTTTCCACTGAGCAGTCCAGCGCTCCTTCTTGGGGGCCGCGTCGGCTGGCGTCTCAATCGTCGTCATGCAGGCGACTGTACGCCGCATGGCCGCGGCAACATCAACCCACCCGCAACCGAATCTGATGTCGTGTCAGTCAGGCATCGGCTCTAACGTCGGAGGCACCGATCTACATGGATCAAGCGCGTGACGTACCGTGATGATCGTGCACGGTGCCCGGGACATCACATCGCTCGGCGAAGCGGCCCGCGCATTCGCCCAATCGTCGTCTGGCCGCGTGATTGCCGCTGCGACATTTCTGGCTGCTGCTGTCCGAGTAGGACTGGGAAACTGGTCGCTGATCGATGGCCTTGCGGTACTTGTGGTCGTCATTGCGCTCGGCCCGGTGGAGTGGATCATCCACCGTCGGCTGTTGCATGCCGAGGCCGGCTCGATGTTGGCCGAGGTGCTCGGCACGCGTGACTCCCATGAACGGCACCACCGGGATCCGGATGACATGGAGTGGTTGCTGCTGCGCCGACCGAATGCGATCGGTTCGTGCCTCGCGATCGTCGTTCCGGTGGTTGCCATCGTTGGAGGCCTTTCGCTCATTGGCCTGTCGCCCAGCACCACATCCTTGGCTCGGGCGATCGGTGCCTCCACCGTGCTCACCGGACTCGTTGCACTGCTCCACTACGAGTGGGTCCACCTGCTCGTGCATTCGCGTTACCGACCCCGCTCCCGCTACTACTCCCAACTCGCCAGGAACCACCGGCTACATCATTTTCGGAACGAGTCCTACTGGCTGGGGGTCACGATCGGCACCGGCGACCGGCTGGCACGGACCCTTCCTGCGGATCGCTCAGCCGTGCCACTGAGCGAGACGGCACGCGCCCTGGGCTGAGTTGTGTAACTTGTCCGCCGATGATCGAGGCAATGCCCACTCCGGACTTCGCGACCTATCCGTGGGCGTCGATCGACGCCGTTGGTGGCTCGTTGCCGAACGTGCACGTTGCCTGGGCCGACGGTCTCGTTCTCGATTGCTACTCGCTGTGGTTGTTTGAGAACTCGCGAGCGATCGATCCGGTCACCCGAGAAAGTACTGTCGACCCGGCTGAGTTGCCGGAGTCGTCGTTCCTGTCGGCCGCTCGACGGGCCGAGAATGGGGCGCTGGAGTTGACGTGGGGCGATGGCCTGCAGTCGATTGTCCACCCCGGATGGTTGCGATCGATTGCTGCGCAGCGGCACCGGCCTGAAGCGGTTCCCGGTCCGTTAACGATCTGGACGACCGACACGTTCCGCGAACCGCCGTCATTCGATGGCTCATCGGTACTCGACGACATTGTGGTGTTCGGCGACTGGTTGCGAGCGATGCACACCTTCGGCTTTGCCCGGCTTCGCAAGACGTCGGCAGATCGGGCGTTTCTCGAAACGCTGATCGAGCGAATCGGTCCGATTCGCGGGTCCAATTTCGGCAACATTTTCACGGTCGAGGCCCGTCTCGATGCCGATTCAACGGCGAACACGGGCCTCAATCTCGGCCAACACGCCGACCTCCCGACGCGAGAGACGCCGCCCGGTTTCCAGTTCCTGCACTGCGTCGAGAACACGGTTGCGGGTGGAGCATCACGGATGACCGACGGGCTTGCAGTGGTCGCCGAACTCGAAGCGAATCATCCGGCCGAGTACGAGGCGCTCACCACGTTGAATTGGGTGTTCGCCAACAGGGCGCTCGACGGCGACCATCGCTGGATCGGCCCGGTCATCGACCATGGCCAGCCCGGCTCTCAGCTGACGCTGCGCGCCTTCTACCCGGTCCGACTCGGACCCGACATGCCCACCGCCGACGTACCGCGCGCCTACGAAGCGATGCGCGTCTTCTCCCGCGTTGCCCACGACCCGCGATTCATGCTGCGCTCCCGTTTTGAGCCGGGCGACATCATTGGCTTTGACAACCGGCGAATGCTGCACGGCCGCGATGCATTCGATCCGGGTGCCGGATCGCGAGTCCTCACCGGCTGCTACGTCGACCGTGACGATCTACTCTCGCGTGTTCGCGTGCTCGATCGTGACGCCCCGAAGCTCGCCGATGAACCCATCTCTCCAACCCGTCTCTCGAACCCCTGATCAGAAGGAAACCTCATGAGTTCTGTCTTCATCACCTGCGCCGTCACCGGCAGCGGCGACACCGTTGGCAAGTCCGACAAGGTGCCGTTCACGCCCGAGGCAATCGCGGCCGACTGCATTGCTGCAGCCAAAGCGGGCGCCGCCGTCGTGCACATTCATGTTCGCGATCCAGAGACCGGTGCGCCATCGCGTGAGGTCGAGTACTACGCCGAAGTAGTCGATCGCATCCGCGCCTCTGATGTCGATCCGGTGATCAACCTCACCGCCGGCATGGGCGGCGATGTCACCTTTGGCTCAGTCGAAAGCCCGCTGCCGCTTGCCGAGGCTGGCACCGACATGGTGGGTGCGTCCGAACGACTCGATCACGTCCGCAAAATCCTCCCCGAGATCTGCACCATCGACTGCGGCTCGATGAACTTTGGCGAGGGCGACTACGTCATGACGAACACTCCGTCGATCCTCGCCGAAATGGCCCGCCAGGTTCAGGAGCTCGGGGTGCGTCCGGAGATCGAAGTGTTCGACACCGGCCACCTCTGGCAGGCGAAGTCGCTCGTCGAGCAGGGACTCATCGCTGACCCGGTCATGGTGCAGTTGTGCATGGGAATCCCGTGGGGTGCGCCGCCCGACTTGAACACCTTCATGGCGATGGTCAACAACATCCCCGAGAGTTGGACGTTCAGTGCGTTCTCGATCGGGCGCAAGCAGCTCGAATACGTTGCGCTTGCTGCGATTGCCGGTGGCAACGTGCGCGTTGGCCTCGAAGACAACCTGTACCTCGACCGGGGCCAGTTGGCGACCAACCGCGACCTCGTCGAACGGGCTGTCGACATCCTGAGCGGCATGAACTTCGACATCATGACGCCGGCAGAAGTCCGCGAGAAGATGCAGCTGACCCGCCATGGCTGAGCTGCCACAGCGCGGAGCGGTCGTCGGGTGTGGTGTGATTGGTGCTGCTTGGGCGGCGCGGATGCGGCTTCGGGGGATCGACGTTTCGGCGTATGACCCGTCACCAAACGCCTCGGAGATCTTGGACGACGTGTTGGCCGATGCGATTTCGGCATGGGATGCACTGGGCCTGTCGACCGAGCGCATCGGGTCGTTGACGCTGTGCGCCTCGATCGAAGAAGCCGTCGCCGACGCGGGGCTGATCCAGGAAAGTGTCCCGGAACGGCTCGACATCAAGCACTCGACGCTCGCCGCCATCGATGCTGCTGCACCAGCTGATGCGATCATCGCGTCGTCCACCTCGGGATACAAGCCAACGGACCTCGCAACATCGATGACCCGCCCGGAACGGCTCGTCGTAGCGCACCCGTTCAACCCGGTCTACCTGTTGCCGCTCGTCGAGATCGTCGGTGGTGAACAGACATCGCTTGGGACGATCGACCGTGCGATGGACAGCTACCGAGCGCTCGGTATGCATCCGCTCCACGTGCGCAAAGAGATCGATGCCTTTATTGCCGATCGCCTCCTCGAAGCGGTCTGGCGTGAGGCGCTGTGGCTGGTCAACGACGGCATCGCGACCACCGAAGAGATCGACGACGCAATCCGCTACGGCTTCGGCCTCCGGTGGGCGCAGATGGGCACGTTCGAGACCTACCGGATCGCTGGGGGAGAGGGCGGCATGCGCCACTTCATGGAGCAGTTCGGGCCAGCTTTGAAATGGCCGTGGACCAAGCTGATGGACACGCCGGAGCTGACCGACGAACTGATCGACACGATCGCTGAGCAGTCTGATCAGCAAGCAGCAGGCCGCTCAATTCGCGATCTTGCGCAAGAACGCGACCGGAACCTCGTTGCGATTCTGCGGGCACTCGAAAGCGTCGACGCCGGTGCCGGCAAGACCATCACCAACCTTCGTGCGTTGCAGGGTTAACACCACCGTCATCGCGTTTGCGTCGAAGTTTTCGTTGACCAGTCCGCAGGAATCTCGACGCAAACGACAGAATGTCGCCATGTTCGCGATCTTGCTGACGACAACCTCGGCACCTGTGGAAGACAGCGGTTTTGCATGGCCGGTCTTGTTCGTCGGTGGGTTGATCATCGTCGCCGGTTTGGTCGCAACCCGAGGCGAGTTCCGCAACTGGCGTCAGCGTCGAGCGGACCGGGACTGACCGTTGGCGTGATGAAAGTGGCTGAAAGAGCAGCCAGAATCGTCACGCCAACCGGCAACCAACGGCGCTAGACGGCGTCGGCGCCTTCTTCGCCGGTGCGGATGCGCACGACCCGGTCAACGTTGGTGACCCAGATCTTGCCGTCACCGATCTTGCCGGTGGCGGCGGCCTTCGCGATCGCGTCGACCACTTCGTCGACACGGGCTTCGTCGACAACGGTGGCAAGGCTGACCTTCGGGACGAAATCGATCTTGTATTCGGCGCCGCGATATGTCTCGGTGTGTCCGCCCTGGCGGCCGAAACCGCGAACTTCGGAGACGGTGATGCCGGTGACATCGATTGCCTTGAGGGCGTCCTTCACATCGTCGAGCTTGAACGGCTTGATGACTGCGGTAATGAGTTTCATGGTGTCCCCGGTTCGTGCGATGTGTTCACGGCGTGATGTTCAAAGAGTGTCAGCTGGTGTACGCCGACTCGGCGTGCTGGCTCTGGTCGAGACCTTGGTACTCAGCATCTTCGTCGACGCGCAGTCCCATCGTTGCATCGATCGTCTTGGCGAGGGCGTACGTGACGACGAAGGAGAAGACACCGACCACCAATGCTGCAACGAACTGATCCTTGAGAAGTTCGAGGCTGCCGCCGTAGAAGAGGCCCTCCGAACTGTTTTCTGCGATCACGGGGTTGACGGCGGCATCGGCAAACAGGCCGAGCAGCAGCGTGCCGACGATACCGCCAATCAGGTGCACTGCGATGACGTCGAGGCTGTCGTCCCAGTTCATTTTCTCTTTGATCGTCAGGGCAAGGAAACACAATGCACCGGCGGTGAAGCCGATGATGAGCGGCGACGCGCCACCAACGAAGCCGGCGCACGGAGTGATGGCGACGAGGCCGGCAACAGCGCCGGAGCAAGCGCCAAGCACCGTTGCGTGGCCGCCCTTCCAGCGTTCCACGAGGAGCCAGCCGAGCATGCCGGCCGAAGCAGCGAGGTGGGTGTTGACGAGGGCCTGAGCGGCAAGGCCGTCTGCAGCGAGGCCGGAACCGGCGTTGAATCCGAACCAGCCGAACCACAAGATGCCGGTACCGAGAACCGTGAGCGGCAGGTTGTGCGGCGGCATTGGCACGTCGCCGTGGCCCTTGCGATTGCCAATGACGAGGATGACGGCGAGCGCAGCAACACCAGCGCTGATGTGGATAGCCGTGCCGCCGGCGAAGTCGAGCGCCCCCATCTCGAGGAGCCAGCCGTTGAACACCCACTTGGCGCCGGGGATGTAGACGAGCAACGACCAGAATCCGATGAGGACGGCGTACGAACCGAATTTCAACCGGTCGGCTGTGGCGCCGGTGATCAGTGCCGGGGTGATCACAGCGAACATCATCTGGAAGGCAACGAAGGCCATGCCCGGAATATCTCCGTCGAGGTTGGTGACGTCGGCGAGGAAGAGGAAGTCGAAGTTACCGATCCAGCCGTTGCCACTGTCGCCGAAGACGAGCGAGAAGCCGACGATTGCCCAGATGGTCGACACCAAACCAATGGCGAACATGTTCTGCATCAACATGGCGAGCACGTTCTTCGAACGGACCATGCCGCCGTAGAAGAACGCCAACCCGGGCGTCATGAACAGTACGAGGGCTGCAGAGATCAGCACCCATGCGGTGTTTCCGGAGTCCATTGCGAGGAGCATGGGCGCGGACCGTAGGCAGCGCGGGTCGAGTGTGAACGTGCGGAAACGTGATGTTCACAATCCGGAAACAGAGACGCTCCGAACGCCTGCCGACGGCGTGCTTGGGCGCGGATCGGACCGCAACCCGAGGTGTATCAGCCCCGAAAACGAAACGATCCCCGTGCCGACATCTCGAGGACAAGATGCGACACGGGGACCATCCGAGCAAATCGCGACATTGCGATTCGCAGGGCCGTTGTGAGACAGCGAAGCCGGGACTACACGGCGTCGGCACCTTCCTCGCCGGTTCGGATGCGGACGATTCGGTCGACGTCGGTCACCCAGATCTTGCCGTCGCCGATTTTTCCGGTGGCAGCTGACTTGGTGATGGCCTCGACCACAGCATCGACGGCAGAGTCCTCGACCACGATCTTTACTTGGACTTTGGGGACGAAGTCAATCTTGTACTCAGCACCTCGGTAAGTCTCCGTGTGGCCGCCTTGGCGGCCGAAGCCGCGGACTTCGCTGACGGTGATGCCGGACGAGCCAGCTTCCTTGAGTGCGTCTTTGACGTCATCGAGCTTGAACGGCTTGATGACTGCAGTTACGAGTTTCATGTTGTTGTCTCTTCTCTTTCAGTCAGGTTCAGGCGTAGGACGGGTCGTTGTTGTAGCCGGCCATGCCGTGCTCGGGAACGTCGAGGCCTTCGACCTCTTCTTCTTCGCTCACCCGGAGGCCAATGGTGGCCTTGAGTGCGGAGAAGACGATGAGGCTGGCGATGCCGACCCAAGCGATGATGATGATCACCATCAGGGCCTGCACGGCGAGCTGCTCGAAACCGCCACCGTAGAGCAGGCCAGCATCTTCACGTCCGAGGAATGCATCGTCGTAGCGGGCGAAGATGCCGATCGACAGCACGCCCCACATGCCGACCACACCGTGGACGCTGATGGCACCGACCGGGTCGTCGATCTTGATCTTGTCGAAGAACTGCACTGCAAGGACCACGATGATGCCGCCGATGGCACCGATGACGACCGACATGATCGGTGTAGCGGTGCCGCAGGGGCCGGTAATCGCGACCAGGCCAGCGAGCACGCCATTGCCGATGAATGCGATGTCCGGCTTGCCCGTCTTGATCCAGACGAAAGCTGCAGTGGCACAGCCGCCGGCCGCAGCAGCGAGGATCGTGTTGAGCGCAATGCCCGTGACGAGGTTGTCGGCAGCGAGCTCGGAGCCAGGGTTGAAGCCGAACCAGCCGAGCCAGAGGATGAACACACCAAGAATCGCGAACGGGATGTTGTGGCCAGGGATCGCTCGCGCCGTGCCGTCTTCGGCGAACTTGCCCTTGCGAGCACCAACGAGCTTGGCACCGACGAGTGCGGCGACACCGCCGGTCATGTGTACGACGCCGGAGCCGGCGAAGTCGGAGTACACGGCGTCACCGATCGAGAGGCCAGCGATGAAGCCGCCGCCCCAGGTCATGTGCACGACCACCGGGTAAATGATGCCGCACATGAACACACCGAAGACGAGATACGACGAGAACTTCGTACGTTCGGCCATGGCACCGGAGCAGATCGTCACGGCGGTTGCGGCGAACACTGCCTGGAAGAAGAAGAACGTTCCGTGTGACAGGTTGATCACCCCACTTCCGCCGAGAGCGTTGATGTCGAGGTCGTTCATGAAGAACCACCCGCCGTCGGTACCGAGGAGGTCGTTGCCGCCGCTGAAGGCGAAGGCGTAGCCCGTTGCGAAGAAGGCAAGAATGCCGATGATCGCATCAGCCATGTTCTTGGCAAAGATGTTCACCACGTTCTTCGCACGGGTCAGGCCTGCCTCGACGAGTGCGAAACCCGCCTGCATGAAGAAGACCAGACAACCAGCGATGAAGACCCAGATGTTGTCGAGGACCGCTTGGACCTCTGACGCTTCCTGAGCAATGACGGTTCCGGGCATGAGGGCCACGAGGGCGACAACGCCGCCAAGGCCTGAGATGATTCGAAGCGCACGATTGTGCACGGGGTCCTCCAAAAAGGATCGGGGATAAGGGAAGGTTTGCTTGGAGAATCCAGTGGCGCCGTTGCCGTCCGGATTGCGAGGCGAAAGCTACGGACCGTCGATGTCGCGCGTGTCGCGGCATTGTTTCGTCTCCGTGAACTGTCGTTCAGCGCGCCGATTGAGGTGCCGATTTGGGTCGGAGGTGAGGACCGGTTGGCGAGCTATGACCTGAAAACGAAGATGCCCGCCTCCATCACGAAGGCGGGCAGATCGAATTGGCTGGTCGATGCAGCCATGGGGACTGACCGGGTGACTTGGCGAGCCGTCCACCCTCAGTGGGGGACCAGTTTTCTCGAGGGGGTTGAGGCACTGGCTGAGCTGGGGGTAGAACGACTGCATGTCAAAAGGTACGGACGCGATGTTGCGTGTATGTGCGTTTCTCGTAAACGACCTGTGAACAGACGGCTTCAGATCGGGGTCGATTCGATGCACTCCCAGGGTGAGGAAGCGACGAGTGCCACACGCGTCAAATTCGGGGCGACGTCGGTGCAGCAGCAAGAATGTCCACCATGGATCTGACGTACCCAAACGAAGCCGAAGAATTCCGCGCCCAGATCAAGGCGTGGCTCCTCGACAACCTGCCCGACGGCTGGTTTGACGACGGCTTTGAGATGACAACAAGCGAGCGCGAGACGTTCAACGCCGAGTGGCCCGCGAAGCTGTTCGAAGGTGGTTGGATCTGTGCCACCTGGCCCGCCGAGTACGGCGGCAAAGGCCTCACCACAATGCAGGGCGTCGCGCTGTCCGAAGAGTTCGCCAACGCAAAGGCCCCGATGCGTGGTGATTTCTTCGGCGACACGCTGGTCGGCCCGACGCTGCTCCAATGGGGAACCGAGGAACAGAAGAAGGAGTTTCTGCCCGGCATCCTGCAAGGTCGAACCCGCTGGTGTCAAGGCTTCTCCGAGCCCGACTCCGGTTCAGACCTGGCGTCGATTAAAACGACCGCTGAGCTCGACGGTGATGAGTGGGTCATCAACGGCCAGAAGGTCTGGACAACGCAGGGTCACCACGCCGACTACTGCTTCCTGCTGACGCGTACAGACCCCGAGGCGAAGAAGCATGCCGGCATCTCCTACATGCTCGTCCCGATGAACCAGCCGGGCGTCGAAGTCCGCGGCATCACGCAGCCCGATGGCACTGCCGAATTTTGTGAGGTCTTCTTCTCGGACGCACGTTGCGCTAAGGACGCCGTTGTCGGCGGAGTCAACAACGGTTGGAAGGTTGCAAACTCGACCCTTGGCTTCGAGCGCGGCCAGTCGGCTACGACTGGCTTCCGCCGCTTTGCTGAGGAGTTCCGGCTGCTCAAAGAGCAGGCGATTGCCAACGGTGCGATCAACGATCCGCACATCCGTCAGCGTCTGATGAAGTACTACAGCAAGATTGAAATCTTGCGTTTCAACGGCCTTCGGAACCTCACTGCGACGCTAAACAAGGGCCGCGGCAGCGGGGTGGTGGACATGGGCACGATTGCGCTCGGAGCGACGAACAAGATGTTCTGGACCGAGATGCATCAGAACGCCATGGAATTGGCGCTGGACATTTACGGTACGGATTCGATGCTCATCGACGCGGGCCCCGATGGTGGCGGCTGGCCGGGAGCGTCGCGCGACAAGCGCCGAGCCGGCTATCCGGTGAGCCCGATGATGTCATCGTTCTTCTTCTCGCGTTCTGAGACCATCTGGGGTGGCACGAGCCAGATCCAACGCAACATCGTCGGTGAACGTGTGCTCGGTCTTCCGAAAGAACCGAAGCCTCCGACCGGGTCCTGAACACACCCCATTTCGTGATTTGTTTGCGTACCCCGGTGCGCAGATTCTTCCCGAAAGTGCCCGACGATCACGCCGCCAACGCACGTCGGCGGTCGTGGTAGAGATCGACGACCTCTCGAATGGTGCCGGCGAAATCGTCGTGTAGCTCGATATCGGTTACTCGATCGACATGCCATCTGATCTTGCGGAGTTGTCGATCGCGGCTCTTGTCCCGCTGCGCGTTCGAACGGCCTCCGTGCCAGGTGACGTGATCGACCTCCACTGCCCACCTCGCTGCAGGGATGGCGCCGTCGCAGTGGATCACGATGCCATTTGGCAAGGTGATCCGATACTGCCGAACGAGCGTCGGAACGCCCGCTGCTTCCAGCGCCTTCAGTACGCGTAACTCAAGTCCTGATCCTGCGGGCTTCTGCCAGACGTCGCGCTGCGACAGCACCCGTCGAACACGTGCCGAGCCATCTCGTCCCCGAGCGCACAACCTTTGGGCTGTGCGCCAGAGCGTGGGAATCCCGCAGTATCGGTCGATCATGAACTCAGTGAGCATCTCGTACTTCTCGTCGTGCAGGTCGCGACCGCACTCGAACCACGCTCGCGGGGGTGCGGCGACGCGAATTCCGTCAGGTCGATCGACCCAGTCCGTCGGCGGGAGCCGGTTGGAACGACGCATTTTGACGCCGGTGGTGATCGGAGACCGGTCGTGATCGGTCATCACAATCGGGTGCTCTGGCAACCAGCAATGGTGGAACTTCCACAACCGCGCTGCTGCAACACCGGTGATGACGATTCGATCATCAGCGATGCATGCAGCGGCGCACTCTGATTCGAAAGTGGCCAGGGTGACTGCTGTTCGGAAGACGCCGTCGTGGACTCGGATGAGCGCAGCAGAGGTGACCTGGCGGCGGATGGTGTTTGCGGTGAATCCGTGCTCGATCAATTCGTCTGCGGTGACGATTCCGTGGCGTTGAGCGACGCGTTCGGCGAGTGATCCGTGGATAGTGGGCATGATGCTCCCTGTCGTGGCGTTCGCTGACGATGGGCCGCGTGGCCGACAGGGGGTTTGCACCCGATGGCCTGACGATACTCAGATTGTCGGCGCGGCCGCGCTGGGCTGCTCATCTCGGGAAGTTTCTGCGCACCCGGGTGCGCAAACAAATCACGAAATGGGTCAGGACCCTGGTAAATCGGGCTATGCGGGCGTGGTGTTCGCCGAATTGGCTACTGTCATCGCTCGTGGACGAACTGCTCGACGTTGATGGAACTCCCCGACGAATCGCCGAGGAGTTGATGGCTCGACTCGATGCGCTCGGTATCGAAGAGCTTCGAGAGCGGCAGGCCACCTCCGATCTTGAGATCTTGACGATGGGAATTACGTTCACGGTTTACTCCGACGGTGAGAACATCGATCGGGCCTGGCCGTTCGACATCATTCCGCGTTTAATCGCAGGATCGGAATGGGAAGAAATCGAGGCTGGGCTTGCTCAGCGCCTGCGTGCGTTGAACATGTTTATCGACGACGTCTACAACGATCGAAAAATCGTCGCCGATGGTGTGTTCCCGTCCGATCTGCTCGACGACTCGGCCAACTACCGCCCCGAGTGCCAAGGTTTCTCGCCGAAATTTGGTGTGTGGGCACACATCTCCGGGTCGGACCTCGTCCGCGCCGGTGATGGGGACTTTTACGTGCTCGAAGACAACCTTCGCGTCCCCTCGGGCGTCAGCTACGTACTGGAGAATCGTGGCGTCGCGAAGCGGACGTTCCCCGAGTTGTTTGAACGGCAACGGGTCCGTCCGGTTGACGGGTACACGGACGAACTCAACAAGCTGCTGTGCTCGCTGGCCCCGGACGACATTGCCAATCCGACGATTGCGGTGCTCACCCCGGGCATCTTCAACTCGGCGTACTTCGAGCACTCGTTTCTTGCTCAGCGAATGGGCGCCGAACTTGTCGAGGGCGCTGACCTCACGGTCGGCGAAGACGAGTGCGTGTACATGAAGACGATTCTGGGCTTGGAACGGGTCCATGTGATTTATCGACGCATCGACGATCTCTTCATTGATCCCGAGGTCTTCTTCGAGGACTCAATGCTCGGTGTTCCTGGCCTAATGCGAGCCTGGAAAGCGGGCAATGTCGGAATTGCCAACGCCCCGGGTGCTGGTGTTGCTGACGACAAGTGTGTCTATGCCTGGGTGCCTGACATGATCCGCTATTACCTCGACGAAGAGCCGCTGATCAAGAATGTGCCGACGTATCGCTGTATGTACGAAGACGAGCGCGAGTACGTGCTTGCCCACCTCCACGAGTTGGTACTGAAGCCTGCGAACGAAAGCGGTGGCTACGGCATCCTGATCGGCGACCGTGCGACTCCTGACGAACTGAAGGCGGCGGCAGAAGCGATTCATGCCGATCCGCGAAACTGGGTAGCGCAACCCATCCTCGAACTCTCGACCGCTCCAACGTTGGTCGACGAAGGAATTGAGCCGCGGCACCTTGACCTGCGGCCCTTTATCTTGACGGGCGCCGACAGCTACGTCACCGCTGGCGGCCTTACCCGCGTTGCGCTCACCAAGGGGTCGTTGATCGTCAACTCTTCGCAGGGTGGTGGAAGCAAAGACACATGGATTGTCGACGCGATACCAGGGGAGCCGTCGCCTCCGCCGAGCTGGGAGCAACAACCGCAGTCCCAGAGCCACGACCAGGCGCAGGGGGCAAACTGATGGCACTCCTCTCACGCGTGGCTGATCGCATTTACTGGGCTGCCCGCTACATCGAACGCGCCGAGGACTCTGCCCGAGTGCTGCGGAGCTTCGGTGAGCTACTTGCCGACATCCCGAACGTTGATGCTGCCAACTGGCAGTCGTTGGTCACGATTGCTGGCAGCGACACCGAAATCAAAACCAACGGCAATGGCGAGGAGTCCCAGGAGCTGCTCGCCGTACGTTTCCTCATGTCCGACCCGGAGCACGCGAACAGCATCCACCAGACCGTGGAGTCGTGTCGCGCGAACCTCAGGACCTGTCGCGAGGTGGTGCCGCGCGAGGCATGGGAGACAGTCAATGATCTGAACCTCTACGTCCGGCCCAATGCTTCGCGATCGCTTGACCGGCGGCCGCGCGATGCGTTTTTGGCCCGAGTGATCAACGACAGCCGCCGGCTCGACGGCGTCATGATTTCGTCGATGACTCGCGACGAGGCATTCGAACTTTGGAGGCTCGGTCGTTACATCGAGCGCGCCGACATGACAACCCGAGTCGTTGGGGTTCGTGCAGCAACTCTGCTCGCCCTCCCGCACGGTGCAGTCGATCAATTCGCCGAGGTGCGTTGGATGAGTGTGCTGCGCTCGCTGTCGGCTTTGCAGATGTATCAGCGGGCTTCGCACGGGCCGATTGACGGGCCAGAAGTCGTCCGTTTCCTGTTGTTCGATCACCGTTTCCCGCGTTCAGTCGCCGGCTGTCTTGCAGAGGTCCGCTCGTCGCTCCTGCGCCTGCCGGCAAACGACGATGTGCTGCGCGCACTCGAACATGCCGATCAGGAGCTGCACCAATCGCGACCCGCAGCTGACGATGGCGCTGCACTCGACGCCGCCATGGAACGCGTGCAGGGCGCGCTTGCCAACCTGCACAATGCGCTCGCTGCGCGTTATCTAGAGTTTTGATCTGATTGATTCGCGTCACGCTGATCGCTGTCACCTCTCACTCCGCATTTTTCCCATCGACTCATGACCGCCGCCTCCGAACTCATCCGCAGATTTGCTGAACTTCCTGACTTAGCGCGTCGGCAGTTCGATGCTGATCGCATCTTGTCGTTCGAAGGTGCCGGACATATCGTTCACGATCTTCCGGCACGTTCCGATGGGCGCACGGTCTCGCTCGAGTCGCGTCCATGGCGACTTGACCCGATTCCGTACGTCATCGACAGTGCCGAATTCGAGATGCTCCGCGCTGGCGTCGTCGCTCGGATGCAGATGCTTGAGGTGATCCTCGCCGACTTGCACGGTGGGCGTCGCTTACTGACCGACCGGGTGATTGAGGCCGAGGCGCTTTGGTCGTCGAACAAATATCGAACTGCCGCAATCGGTGCGCACACACCAAAACGTTGGCTGACCAGCTACGCCGTCGATGTGATGCGCGACGCCACCGGTGTCTGGCACGTAATAGCGGATCGCACCGATGCGCCGTCCGGCGTTGGATTCGCGCTGCTGAACCGGATGGTCATAGCGCGGGTTCACCGCGATATTGCGGCATCGGTGCGAACCTCGGTCGGGTTGCAACCGTTGACTCCGTTCGTCGATCGCCTTCGCGATGGTCTCGCCGACCTGTCTGACGTGGAGAGCCCGCGCATCGTCGTAATGTCTGGTGGCGTCGATCATCCGTCGTTCGTGGAGCAGTCGTTCCTCGCCACGCAACTCGGTCTGAACCTGGCTGAGGGTGCTGACCTTGTCGTTCGAAAACGGCGGCTGTGGCTGCGATCACTCGCCGGGTTCGAACCAATCGACGTGCTCTTCCGTCGACTGGAAGACGATCGGATCGACCCGATGGAGGTCAACACCCAGGGCGGCGCTGGCATCCCCGGTCTCTTGCTTGCCACCTCGTCAGGTGGCGTGCGCCTCGCCAACGCGCATGGCTCAGGGGTGATCGAAGACCCCGACCTTGCTGAATCTTGGGAAACTGCCGGCGAATGGCTGGCCAGTTCTCGTCAGCTTGCGCTCGAACGAACGGTACTTAGAAGGATTTCGCCAGCCGTTCGCGCGAGCACGCAGTGGGATCTTCAGCCCACCTATGACGACACGGCGGTTCTCGACCGGCCAGTCGTCCTCCGGATGCATTTGGTCGCGAGCGATCAGGGCGTCGAGGTGCTGCCCGGCGCGAACATTCGGGTTCTTGGCCTGTACGACGATCCGCTCGCCCCGACCGTGGCGCGCGCAAAAGACCTCTGGGTGCTCGGCGCAGCCGATCGGGTACGAACCGTCCGACGTCGGCCCCTGCCGCAGGTTGACCTCGTGGCGTCGGTGCCGACGAGGGCCGCCGAGGCGCTCTTCTGGGCTGGTCGGGCGCTCGAGCGAACCGAACTTCTTGCCCGCACATTGCGTGTTGTTCTCGATCGGACCGGCGGCACGGCCGATACACAGATGGCAGAACGGTGGGTAGCGCCAGCGATCGGCATGCTCGGCCATGTTGCTGGCCTCGACCTTGATCGCCCCGAAGCAACGACCATTCATGGCAGCGAGGCGTTCATTCCGTCAGCCTCGCTCGCGTCGGCTGCCACGGCGTTGGCGAGCCAGCTTGGTTCGCTCCTTGCCGAGGTGTCGTCGGTGCGCGAGTTCTTCTCGGTCACGGCAGGACGCCTGTTTGCGCGGCTCGCCGATCAGCGCCGTGATATCAGCGCGCTCGTTGCTGCGACCGTGCCGACCCGTTCGATCAATGATCGTTTCGATGCACTCGCTCCAGACCTGGCCGCCGATCTTGAGGCAGGGCTCCTCGACAGCGGGCTACTCGACAGTGTCCTGATCGATGTTGCATCGCTCGCAGGCTTGTGGAACGAAAGCATGGTTCGGGGGCCCGGATGGAGAATTGGCGAGATCGGCCGACGGCTTGAACGCGTCTTCGGCGTGATCGACGTCTGGCGAGGTGCGGTGCAGTGGGCCGACATGATCGACCTCGAAGACGATGCACAGCGGCTCATCGAGATCGTGCTCGCCACCAACGAGAGTTTGGTGGCGTACCGCCGTCGCTATCGATCAGATGTCGAGTTTGGTTCAGCAGTTGCACTGGTGGTGCTGGATGTCAACAACCCGCGGTCGGCCGCGTCAGCAATCGAGTCGGTGCGGCGCGAAGCCGAAGCAGTCGGATGGACGGAGGGAGCAAAGCTCGCCGCTGATCTGGCCGACGGTTTGCAACGCAGCCGCCTGCATTCGCCCAAGTCGACCGAGCGCGCACTGCACGAGCTGTATGTCGGTTGCGACCAGCTGGCCCGAGGCGTCGTGAGTACCTTCCTTGCTTCGCCGGTCGATCCCCGTCCCGTCGGCCTCGAGATGGAGCAGTTGTCGTGATCGCCCGGCGGTACTCGGTCTCGCATTTTACGACCTACGACTACTCGGCAGAAATGCTCGACGGTTACAGCGTGGTCAATTTGCTCGCTCGACCGACTCCGACGCAACGCGTTCTCTCGACGGAGTTGACGACCGACCCAGATGTCGACGAGCGTGACGATCGCATCGACGTGTTTGGGAACAGAGTCGTGCAGCTCGGGATACATCGGCCGCACCAGAGGCTCGTCGTTGCAGTCAGCACCCAAGTCGAAATCACGTCGGCGATGACACCGCGCATCAACCCGGCATGGGAGCAGGCAGCTGCGCAGACTGCTGCGCTGCGCGGCGGGCTCTCGCTTGATGTCTCTCCGTTTCTTGCGTCATCGAGGCTGATTCCCGTGCGACCGTCGAGCCCGGAATCCGCGGTACTGCTGGCTGCATTCGCGAACCAGTTTGCGCCCGGGCGTCCAATCCTCGATGTGATCGCCGACGTGTGCTCGTCGATCTTCACCGGGTACCGGTTCGATCCGACCGCCACGATGGTGACGACACCACTGTCCGTTGTCCTCGCGCAGCGAGCTGGTGTGTGTCAGGACTTCGCACACCTCGCAGTCGGTGCGTTCCGGGCTCATGGACTGGCCGCTCGATACGTCAGCGGGTATATCGAGACCGACCCTCCGCCCGGCGAAGAAAAGACAATCGGGGCCGACGCATCGCATGCGTGGTGCTCGGTGTGGATCCCTGAGCACGGGTGGGTCGACCTTGACCCGACCAATGGCATCGTCGGCGTTGACCGACATGTGACGGTCGGGTGGGGCCGCGACTACGCCGACGTCGCTCCGATCCGGGGTGTGGTCATTGGGCCGGCCTCGACGCAGACACTCAGTGTGTCGGTCGACGTGGCCCGCCTCTCCTAGGTTTGGGTGCATGACAGTGCGAATCGGAGTTATCGGTGCTGGCGGCATGGGCCGAGAGCACATCACGAATCTCGCTGCGATCGATGGCGTCGAGGTTGCCGTCGTAGCCGACGTCGTCGCAACGGCAGCCCTCGATGCTGCCGGCCTGTGCAACGCTGCGGCATCGACCGACGCCTTTGCTGTCGCACGAGATCCGAGCCTCGAGGCGATCGTCATCGCGTCTCCGGACGACACGCATGCCGATCTCACGATCGCTGCAGTCGAGCGCGGCGCGTTCGTCCTGTGTGAGAAGCCGCTGGCGAGCAACGTCGCCGACGCCGAACGGGTTGTTGCTGCTGAGGTCGCTGCCGGGCGTCCGTTGGTCCAATTGGGCTTCATGCGGCAGTACGACCCGGCGCATCTGCAGGTCGCAGGCGCCATCAGCGAACTCGGCGCGATCCGCCATGTCCGCAGCGCTCACCGCAACACCAACCATCAGTGGGAACGGCCGCTCGAACTGGTCTTCTCGCAATCGCTGATCCACGACGTGCACACCGCCCGATGGCTGATGGGCACGGAGTTCTCGTCCGTCACCACGCAGGTGGTCAGTGGACCACGGCCAGTCGAGCACGTGGTTGTGCTCGGGGCGATGGCTGACGGTTCGACCGTCACGATCGAGTTTGTCGAAGCCACGTACGGCTATGACATCGATGTTGAAGTCACCTGCGAACAGGGCATGGTTACTGCCCCGCAACCAGCTCAGCCGGTGGTCCGCTTCGAGGGCGCAGGCCACCAACACATTGGCGACGACTGGTTTGGTCGATTCAGTGAGGCGTATCGGGCCGAGGCGGCCGACTGGATTGCAGGGGTCCGTGCCGGAGAAGTGCGTGGCCCAACTTCAATCGATGGCTTGGCAGCGCAACGCGTTGTCGACGCAGCGATTCGCTCCGCAGCGTCCGGCCAACGCGAACTGGTCTGACCGCCGCCGCCCGGGGCTTTTCGTGATTTGTATGCGCACCCCAGTGCGCAGATTCTTCACGAAAGCGCAGGTTTGTGACTTCCGGCCGGACCCGATCTGAGTCGGTTAAGACCCGATCCGGCTCGACATGATGGTTGAGTGATGAATTCTGCTGCTGTCAATCAGCATCCTGACGCCGCAGCGGAGCGGCTCATCACCAAACCGTTCGTCATCGTCACGCTGAGCGCCTTTGCGTTCTTCATGTACATCGGCACGTTGGTCCCATTGGTGCCGCTGTTTATCGAGGGGCCACTCAAAGGTGGCGAACTTGCCCTCGGGCTGAATGCCGCGGTTTTCGCGATTGCCGCTGTGTTTGCACGCCCATTGCTCGGCCGCCTGGCCGATCGCTACGGGCGCCGTTCGATCATCATCGGTGGTGCGCTGACGGCCGCCGCCGGCGGCATGTTGATGAGCCAGGTCGATTCGCTCGGCCCTTTGATGGCGCTCCGGGTCCTCACCGGCGTCGGCGAAGCAGCAGTCTTCGTTGGTTCCGCAACACTCATTGCCGACCTCTCGCCGCGTGAGCGCCGCGCAGAAGGAGCGAGCTACTTCTCTGTTGCGGTGTTCTCAGGTATCGGTGTCGGTCCGGTGTTCAGCGAATGGCTGCTTGACGACGTCAACTTCGAACGTACCTTCATCGCTGCCGGTGGGTTCGCCATCCTCGCTGCGGTGATCGCCATCTTTGCGCCGGCGCGTGTCGAGTCGCCGGAAGGTTCCGAATCGACCGTGGACTCTGGTCGACACGCTGCGCCGCCTGTGAAGTCGCTTGCCGAAAGCGGCATCTTCAAGGTCATTCATCCCGCAGCGATTTTGCCCGGTGCAGTGTTGGCATGTGGAGTCGGGGGTCTGACGACCTTTTTCCTGTTTATCCCTGAGTACTCACGTGACAACGGGTTCGCCAACTCCGGGGTCTTGTTCTTGACGTATGCGCTCGTTTCGCTCGTCATTCGGATGTTTGGCGCGAAGCTGCCTGAGCGCCTCGGCCCGCGGCGTTCAGTGACGATCGCGCTGGTCTCGATGGCCGGCGGGTTGACCGTCTTCGCCGCGGCGCCGAGCGTCATCGGCCTCTGGGTCGGGGCGTTCCTGATCGGCCTTGGTGCTGCATTCAACTACCCGTCATTGATGGCGCTCACGGTCAACAACGCCAGCGATGCGGATCGCGCGTCAGCGATCAGTTCGTTCACGATGTTCTTCGAAATCGGCTCGGCAGGCAGTGGCCTGCTCATTGGTGGGTTCGCCCAGATTGTCGGCAAGCAGATCGGCTTCCTCGGTGGCGTCGTTTCCTGCCTGATCGGTCTGTGGCTGCTGCGCACCAAGCTCGCGCCCGCTGGCTCAGACGACGGTTCCAACAGGGGCGAGCGGAAATCAGACGTTCAACTGGCTGGCTGATTTCCGCTGGTCATTGGGGGGATCGACCGGCATCATGGAGTCATGCGGCCCCTCGACCACGATCGTTGCTACAGCATCGTCAAGAGCGCCGACCGCCGATTCGACGGCTGGTTCGTGACCGCAGTACGTACGACGGGGATTTACTGCCGCCCAAGTTGCCCGGCGATTACACCGAAGCAGACGAACGTTGAGTTCCATCACACGGCGGCTGCGGCACAGCAACGCGGGTTCCGGGCGTGCAAACGGTGTCGCCCCGACGCGTCGCCTGGTTCGCCGGAGTGGAATGTCCGTCAGGACCTGATCGGCCGAGCGATGCGCTTGATTGCCGATGGCGTTGTCGAACGTGACGGCGTGCCGGGTCTGGCCAAGCAACTCGGCTACAGCGAGCGTCACCTCAACCGCGTGATGACCGACGAGCTTGGCGCGGGCCCGCTTGCGATCGCCCGAGCCCACCGGGCGCACACCGCGCGGCTGCTCATCGAGACCACCGCGATGACTTTCACCGACATCGCTTTTGCAGCCGGATTCGGCAGTATTCGTCAGTTCAACGACACTGTGCGCGAAGTGTTCGCCTCGTCGCCGACCGAACTCCGTGCCAAGCGCAGCACTGGTAGCGCCGCTTCGGCAGCGGGCGAGGTCACACTTCGGCTGCCGACTCGTCAGCCGTTCGCCGGCGACGAGTTGCTTGCCTTTCTCGGCGCGCATGCCATTCCCGGTGTTGAGTCGTGGGACGGCTTGACGTTTGCCCAGGTGCTGTCATTGCCGCACGGACCAGGCGTCGTCTCGCTGCGGATAGTTGACGATTACGTCGAGGCTCGGGTGCGTCTTGCCGAGTGGGCCGATCTCGCTACCGCCGTGCAACGGATCCGCCGGCTGCTCGACCTCGATGCTGATCCGCAGGCCGTCGATGCAGTGCTCGCCTCCGATCACCGCCTTGCTCCGCTCGTCGCCAGGGTCCCAGGACGGCGCGCCTCAGCGAGCGCCGATCCGGTACAGACCGCACTGCGCGCGGTCATCGGCCAGCAAGTTTCGCTCGCGGGAGCATCTACCGTGACCGGACGCCTCGCTGTGGCCCTGGGCGAGCCACTCGACCCGGCATTGACGGTCGGAAACGAGTTGACCCATGCCTTCCCAACCGTCGAACGTCTTGCCGAAGCACCTGACGAACTGTTCGCCATGCCGACTGCTCGCCGCAACACGGTGCGCCGCCTCGCCGCTGCAATTGCTGCAGGCAACGTTGTGCTCGACGCGGGCTCCGACCCGCACGTGGCGCGTGATCAACTCCTCGCGCTCAAGGGCATCGGGCCGTGGACAGCTGACTACGTGATGATGCGTGGCCTCGGATACCCCGACGTCTTCCTCGGCACCGACCTCGTCGCGGTCAATGCCCTGACGGCGGTCGGCCTCACGGTCGACGACGCAGCAGAATGGGCTCCGTGGCGCTCATATGCACTCCATCACCTCTGGGCAAGCCTCGGCACGCTCGACGCCGCCGCAGCTGCTGCTGCACGACCCCGTGAGGACACCCGATGACGGACCCCGACCCAGAGACCGCCTTGTCTTCCACGACCATGGACAGCCCAATGGGGCTACTCACACTCGTTGCCAGCGCCGCAGGGCTCAGGGCGGTGCTGTGGCCGGACGACGACCCGGCACGGGTGCGGCTGGGGGACGTGACCGAGACGTTCAAGTCGGGCGACCATCCGGTGCTTGCGGCAGCGGTCGACCAACTCACCGAGTACTTCGCCGGGCATCGCCAAAACTTCGACTTGCCGCTCGACCCAGTCGGCACCGACTTTCAGCAGTCGGCGTGGATGGCACTGCGCGTCATTCCATTCGGAGAGACGGTCAGCTACGGCGAGCAGGCCGCCGCAATGGGCGACAAGCGCAAGGCGCGTGCGGTTGGCGCGGCAAACGGTCGGAACCCGATCTCGATCATCGTGCCCTGCCATCGAGTGGTCGGTTCGAACGGTTCCCTCACAGGTTTCGCCGGTGGCCTCAAGAGCAAGCAGTGGCTCCTCGATCACGAGTCCAAGACAGCTCGGTCTCCCAAAATGGAGACCATTTAAACGCGGTAGTGATGTGTTTTGATCTCGATTTGGGGCGACGGTCTGGCGCAGTCCGAAATGGAGACCGTCTTGCTGGCTGGGCGCGTCGTGTTGGTCTCAGTTTCTGATGGCGGGAGCCGGGTGAGGGTGTGGCATCGTGACGCAATGAAGTACGTCCCATTCGGAAACACTGGTCTGTCCGTCTCGGCAATCACGCTCGGCTGTATGAGCTACGGCGAGTCGGGCAAAGGCACCCACGCCTGGAGCATGGACGAGGCGACTAGCCGGCCGTTCATCGAGCAGGCTCTCGAAGCGGGGATCAACTGTTTCGACACCGCCAACGTCTATTCACTGGGGTCGAGCGAAGAGATTGTTGGCCGAGCACTTGCCGACATGACGCAACGCGAAGACGTGATCATTGCGACGAAAGTCCGCGGCCGCATGCGTGAAGGTCGCTTCGGCGAGGGTCTCTCCCGCAAGGCAATTATGCATGAGGTCGACCAGAGCCTCAAGCGGCTCGGTACCGACTACATCGATCTGTATCAGATTCATCGCTGGGACCATCACACGCCGATCGAAGAGACGATGGAGGCGCTGCACGATCTGATCCGCTCGGGCAAGGTCCATCACATCGGCGCATCGTCGATGTACGCCTGGCAATTCAGCAAGGCGCAGTACACCGCTGATGCCAACGGCTGGACGCGGTTCGTCAGCATGCAGCCGCACTACAACCTGATCAATCGCGAGGAAGAGCGTGAGATGCTTCCGCTCTGTCGCGACATGAACGTCGCGGTGATCCCGTGGAGCCCGATGGCTCGCGGCAAGCTGACTCGCGAATGGGGTGCCACGACCAACCGCACCGAAAGCGATGACTTCGGTCGCTACCTCTACAGCATGGAGGAATCGGACAAAGCAGTCTCCGACGCCGTCGGTGTGGTTGCCGAAGCTCGCGGCGTGCCGCGTGCCCAGATTGCCCTCGCCTGGGTGCTGCGCAACAAGGCAGTGACGTCACCGATCATCGGCGCAACCAAGCCGCATCACATCGACGATGCCGTCGCAGCTGTCGAGTTGGAACTCACGGATGACGAAGCGCAGTCACTCGAAGAGCACTATCTCCCTCACCCCATCGTCGGCTTCTCCTGAGTCGGTCCAGATCGCCCGATCCCGGCGGCAGCCCTCACCGCTCATTGAGCAAGCTCAACTCGGGTTCATGCTTTCTTGGCCTCGAACGATCTGATCCCGACTTACGGAATTGAGATAAAAAGCGCTGCGCTGCGTTGGCTGGCGGTTGATGGTCCGCCGGCTGCGCCCTCTACTTGCGGGGCTTGGCGGAGGCCGACTGGGCCTTGCGGGCGCGGTCGACTTCCTTCTTGGCGGCTTTGGCAGCCTTGCGCTCGGCGCGCAGCTTGTCTTGCTCGTCGGCTGGGCGCTTTGAGGTGTCGAGCACGGTGGCTGCGGCGGTCTCTTCGACCTTCGGCAGCGCCATGGTGTCGTCGTTCTTCAGCAGGTCGCGGATGATCGCCGACGCCGGTGCTTCGCCAGCCACGGTGGCAGCAAGCATGATGCGGGCGACTGCGAGGCCGTGCTTTTCGACGATCGGCGGAAGCACTTCCTTGAGCTGATCGGTCGACGGGTTGTCGGCGTTGTCGCCGAGCTGCTCGATGCAGGCGGCAAGGGCGACGTCGGAAATGATCGCTGCGATTGCTTCCATGGTTCCGTCGATGCGGCCTGTCTTGACGGCAGCGCGAACGCTGTCGGCATCAAGTTCGCCTTCGACGAATGATCCGAGGCCCTCACGATGGTCGTCGTCGAGCGCCTCGATGGCGGCGGCCAATTCTTCGTCGGTGGCGGCCTTGATCGAGCGGTCGAGGAGACCCAACGCCTGCATGCGGTTCTTGACGTGATTCACGGGCCGCGACGTTACCGCTGAAACATGCCGAGCAGCACTACAGCCTCCGCTGCAGGTCGGGATCGCGACGCCCACCGGCTGCCGTGTGGGCTGCACTCTGTCGGTCTGAGCCATGGAATGCGAGGGAGGACACTCGCCATGATCTGGACGCGGGCGCTCTGAGCGCCTACGCTCTGCAAACGCTTACATCGTCGAGCTGTCAGAGCTCGGCACAGCCGCAATCAGGGGGAATACACATGGCAACAGTTGTGCTCGAAGGCATCAACAAGGTCTACGACAACGGCTATCACGCCATCCACGATCTCGACCTGAGCATCGCTGACAAAGAGTTTCTCGTACTCGTCGGGCCATCCGGCTGTGGCAAGTCGACGGCGCTCCGCATGATGGCCGGCCTGGAATCGATTACCGGTGGCGAGATGAAGATCGGTGATCGACTCGTCAACGACGTCGAGCCGAAAGACCGCGATATCGCGATGGTCTTCCAGAACTACGCGCTGTACCCGCACATGAGCGTGTACGACAACATCGGTTTCGCCCTGAAGCTGGCGAAGGTGTCGAAAGAAGAGATCGACGTACGTGTCCGCAAAGCGTCGGCGATTCTCGAACTCGACGACTACCTCGACCGTAAGCCCGGCCTGCTCTCCGGTGGCCAGCGCCAGCGTGTCGCCATGGGACGCGCCATCGTGCGTCAGCCTGCAGCGTTCCTGATGGACGAGCCGCTGTCGAACCTTGACGCCAAACTCCGTGTCCAGATGCGTGCCGAGATTGCCGCACTCCAGCGCGAGCTCGCCGTCACGACTGTGTACGTCACCCACGACCAGGTCGAGGCGATGACAATGGGGGACCGTGTCGCAGTCCTCAAGGATGGTTACCTCCAGCAGGTCGACACGCCGCAGAATCTGTACGACCGGCCTGACAACGTGTTCGTCGGGGCCTTCATTGGTTCGCCCTCGATGAACCTGTACGAGGGCTCGGTGGCGCTCGATGGCGACGGTGGCACTGTCACGTTCGGCGCGCACTCGTTCGCGCTGTCGTCACAGTCGTTGATCGACAACCCGGCACTGCGCTCGTACGACCGCAAGCCTGTGATCATCGGCATCCGTCCCGAGGACTTCGAAGACGCATCGATGGTCAAAGACGGCGTCCCTGACAACTTGCGCCTCAGCTCGAAAGTCACGCTGATTGAAGCACTTGGCTCCGAGATCATGGTGCACTTCCGCCTCGATGCCAAGACCGTCGACTCGGGCGATCCCGATGCTGCGGAAGAGTCGACGAGCGCGACCGCGGCCAATGCTGTTGGCCGCTTCCACCCACGCTCACCTGCTCGCATGGGGCAGCAGGTCGAGGTTGCCATATCGGCCGAAAACGTCCACTTCTTCGACGCAACGACACGGTTGGCCATTCGCAACTAACTGAGGCCTAAAAACGAAGAAGGCGTGAGGTAGACGCGCAACAGGTGCGCATCTACCTCACGCCTTCGTCGTTCCCAGGCGGTCGTGGCGGCGGCGGGGCGCGTATCTAGTGCGTGAATCGGGGCTTC
This sequence comes from Ilumatobacter sp., assembly GCA_051275435.1. Classification (GTDB taxonomy): domain Bacteria; phylum Actinomycetota; class Acidimicrobiia; order Acidimicrobiales; family Ilumatobacteraceae; genus Ilumatobacter_A. The sequence continues at coordinate 25,556 of JBNMOS010000004.1, read as the reverse complement.
AACGGAGCGTGGTCGATGTTCGCGAGTACGTGCTCGGCAAACAGGTCACACTCGGCGGCATGGGTGTAGCCCGAGAGGATGAAGGCACCGATGCCGACCTCTTGGTAGGCGCGAAGTTTCGCGGCGACCTGGTCGGGATTGCCGACGATGGCCGCACCCGCGCCGCTGCGGGCCCGACCGACGCCGGTCCAGAGGTTCTCCTCAACGAAGCCGTCGTCGGCAGCGGTGTCGCGCAGGGCGGCCTGACGGGCGACTCCGAACGACGCGGCATCGAGTGATTTTTTGCGAATTGCGTCGCCGGTGTCGGCATCGAGCTTGGAGACCAGTTGCTCAGCGGCCGCTCGCGCCTCGGCTTCGGTCTCACGGACGATCACGTGGGCGCGCAGCCCGTAGATCAGCTCACGCTCGTAGGTGTCTGCTGCCAGCGTGGTCATCTCCTGCACGGTGTCGCCGACCGAGGCAACCGTGTCGGGCCACGTGAGGAACACATCGGCTTCGGCGGCGGCGACGTCTTTGGCAGCAGGGGAGAAACCGCCGAAGTAGAACGGTGCACAGGTGCTCTCGGGGCCGATCAAGCGGGGCGGATCGAGTTGGAGATCGACGAACTCACCGTGAAAATCGATCGACTCGCCGTTCAACAGTTGACGGAGCACCTGCATCCATTCACGGGTCCGCTGGTACCGAGGTGCCGAGTCGAGGGCCTCACCGGGGATGTCGGAGCTGATGATGTTGATGTTCAACCGACCCTCGGCCATCTGGTCGATGGTGGCGAGCTGGCGTGCCAGCTGCGGAAGGTGCATCTCGCCCATGCGCACAGCGAGGAGCAGGTTGATCTGCTCCGTTTGCGTGGCGATACCGGCAGCAAACGATGTGGAGTCGATGCCGAGCGTGTAGCCAGACGGAAGGAGCACATTGTCGAAGCCGTTGCGGTCGGCGGTCTGCACGATGTTGCTGCAATGCCTCCACGAGCTGGCGAGGGCCGGGTCGGGTTGGCCGAGGAACTCGTAGTCGTCGTCACAGAGGGCGCCGAACCAGGAGATCTCAGGAATGCTCGGGTTGCTGACGGAACTCATGGCAGTGGTACTCCTTCAGAGGCTTGGACAATGGCGTAGACGTCGGAGCGATCGAGCTGCACGTCGAGTGCCCTGACCGATGCGGCGATGCGATCGCGGTTCTGCGAACCGACGATGGCGATCGGCTTCGACGGATGTGCGAGAACGAACGCCATGGCGATGTGGCCGCGATCGACGGATTCACGTTCGGCGAGCTGGTCGAGCACGGCGAGCAGCTCGGGGGTGATGCCGTCGCCGGTTGCCAATGAGCCGCCAGCGAGCGGGCTCCAGGCAAGTGGTGTGATGCTGAGCTGCATGCACTGATCGAGTGTGCCGTCACGCATCGGGTCGAGGCGGCTTGCGGAGAACTCGGGCTGGTTTGCAACGATCGGGAAGTCGAGGTGCGCCTGCAGGGCAGCGACTTGGGCGGGACTGTGGTTGGAGACGCCGACCTCGCGGATTTTGCCGGCGTCGCGTAGTTCGGTGAGGACCGCTGCCACGTCGGCTGGGTGGGCGTACATGTCGGGCCGGTGGATCTGGTACAAGTCGATCACATCGACACCCATCCGACTGAGCGACGCATCGCAGGCGCTGCGCAGGTAAGCCGGCGACGAGTCGTAGGGGAGCGGCGGCATGATCCCGCCCTTGCTCGCGAGCACCATGCGATCGCGCAGTGCGGGTGCAGCGGCAAGAACCGTGCCGAGGATCTCTTCGACCTGGCCGAACCCCGTGCCGCCCCAGTCAAAGCCGTACACGTCGGCGTTGTCGATCAGGTTCATCCCGGCGTCGAGAGCTGCTTCGAGCACGCCCTGAGCGGCTGCAACGTCGGTGTCCGTGTACCGCCACAGCCCGAACGACAACGGCCCGACAGCAGGCAGTGATCCGAGCGATCGCGGGGAAGCATCAACAAGAGAAGTCACATTTCCAACCTACCGACGCGACGCCGACACTGCCATCAGCGCACCGAACGAACAGGCTGGACGATCACTGCTTGACGGAGCCGGCCAAGATGCCGCGAATGAAATAGCGCTGGAGTGCAAAGAAGACGACCAACGGGAAGAAGGCTTGTACGAAGCCGGCAGCGGGGAGGAGGTGTTCGTTTTGGCCGAACGCCCCAGCGAGGTTGGCAATGATGATCGTGGTGGGCCGTGCGTCGGGGTTCGTGCCCGCAAAGGTGTTGGCGATCAGATAGTCGTTCCAGGTCCAAAGAAACTGGAACGTGCCGAACGCCGCCAGCATCGGCAGTGAGAGCGGCAGCACGAGCCGCCAGAAAATATCGAAGTGTCCTGCTCCGTCGATGCGGGCAGCTTCGAGGAGGTCGCGCGGGAGGTTCGAGATGTAGCTGTGAAACAGGAACACAGCGAAGGGCATGGCAAACCCGGCGTGGGTGATCCACACCGCAGTCGTCGTGTTGACCAAGTTCAGGTCGGGCACGACGGTGATCGTCTTGTCGAACAGGGGGAGTGTGAGGTGGGCGCCGCCGACGAACATTTGGAGCAGTGGGATGAGTGCCACTTGTAGCGGCGCTGCGAGCAAGCCGATTGTCCCGATGTAGAGGAAGCGGCGTCCGGGAAAGTCCATCCAGGCAAAGCCGTATGCAGCGAACGCGGCAACCGCTATAGGAATGATCGTGGCCGGAATCGCGATCGCAAACGAGTTCAGCAGCGACTTTGACAACGAGTCGCGGGCGGAGAAGACCGCGTCGTAGTTGTCGCCGGTGAGATCTCCGAACCGGAAGTTCCACCAGCCGGCGCGACGTTGAGCGTCTCGTTGACGGAAACCGCTGACGAAGAGTCCTACGGTTGGCAGCGCCCAGATTGCAACGATGCTCCACAACGCGAGCCTTGGTATCCGGCGCACACCGTCCGAGACGGCGGTGCGCCACCACCGCACGCTCAGCCTTTGACCGAACCTGCCAAGAGTCCTCGAACGAAGAACCGCTGCAGGGCGAAGAACACGACGAGCGGGAAGAACGCCTGCACGAAGCCGGCAGCGGGCAACAGGTGCTCGTTACGGCCAAAGTCACCTGCCAGGTTGGCAACCACGATGGTCGCCGGTCGAGCATCGGGGTTGGTCCCGGCGAACGTGTTGGCGATCAGATAGTCGTTCCAGGTCCAGAGAAACTGGAAGATTGCAAAGGCGGCGAGGACGGGCACCGACAGCGGCAAGACAAGCCGCCAGAAAATGGTGAAGTGATCGGCACCGTCGATACGGGCAGCTTCGAAAAGGTCTTTCGGGAGCCCTGAGATGTAGTTGTGCAACAGGAAAATCGCGAACGGCAGCGCAAAGCCGCAGTGTGCAATCCAGACGGCCGTCGTCGTGTTGACGAGGTCGAGGTCGGGGAAGACCGTGATCGTCTTGTTCAACAGCGGCAGCGTGAGGTGGGCTCCACCGACGTACAGCTGCAGCAGTGGGATCAGGGCTACCTGCAATGGCACAGCAAGCAACGCAACGGTGGCGATGAAGGACACCTTGCGGCCCTTGAACTCGATCCACGAAAAACCGTACGCGGCGAACGATGCCACAGCGATCGGGATGACGGTGGCAGGCAACGTGATCGCGAATGAGTTGAGCAGCGCATCGCCCAGCGAACCTGACGCTGACGTACTGAAGACAGCGTCATAGTTGGCAACGGTCCATTCGAACGGGTTGAGGCCAGTCCACCAGCCACTGCCGCGCTGGGCGTCGCGTGTGCGGAACCCTGAGATCAGCAAGCCGATAGTGGGCGTCGCCCAGACGGCGACGATCAACCAGAGAACGACGCGCGGAATGGCGCGGAATCCGTCCATGAAGCGGCTGACGACGCCACCCTTCGGACCCCTGGGGCCCGGGCTTCCAGCGAGAGAATCAGATGCCGGCTCGAATGTCGTAGACATCTCAGCCCTCCTTCTGCATGCGGCGGATGTTGGCGACCATGATCGGCATGACCGAGATGAATATCAGCATGGCGAGGGCGGCGCCACGGCCGGTATTGCGGGCGTTGAAGGCCTGGTTGAACATGTCGTTCGCCAGCACCTGTGTGCCGAAGTTCGAGTTGGTCATCACCTTCACGATGTCGAACACCTTCATGACGAGCACGATGATCGTCGTGACAACGACGCCGATGGTCGGAGCGATCTGGGGGAGGGTGACCCGCCAGAACACTTGTGAAGTGGTGGCGCCGTCGACCCGTGCCGCCTCGAGGATTTCCTCGGGCACGGCCTGAATTGCGGCCGACAGAATGACCATTGCGAAGCCAGTCTGGATCCAGATCAGCACGACCATCAGGAAGATGTTGTTGTAGGGCGATTCCTGGATGAAGTTGATTGGCGAGCTGATCAATTCGCCGTTGCCGTTGGTTTCCTGGCCACCGACACCACCGCCGATGATCCCCCAGTAGCGGATCAAGAACCAGCCGAGGAGCAGTGCGGCAAGGCCGGGCACGGCCATCTGGCCGTACTCGCGGCGCTGCACAGGCTGAACGAGTGCCGCAAGGAGCCCGCCGAAAACAGCGGTGATCGACAGGCCAATGACGAGCCGCTGGACGTCACCGGAGAACTGCGCCCAGATCCAGGCCACGGCGTAGAGAGCGACCGGAGCGAGCACAACGGCGACGAGGGCGAGCAGGTACTTCCGCTTCTTGAGCGCTGTGGCGATCACGGCGAGTGCCAACATGCCGGCGATGGCGACGAGCAGCGTTGCGGCGATACCGCGACCTGTGCTCAAGCGGCCAAGGCCAACCCATATTGCGTTGAGGACGCCTGTCTGTTCTTTGGATGAGTCGCGGGCGACGTACATGAACCGCCAGATGACCGACGCACCGACCAGCGAGATCGCCATGGGCATGAAAATGAGTGACTTCGCCACCTTCTCGAGCAGGGCGCCGTCGGCGAGTACCGCAACGGCGAGGCCCAGTGCCGTCGAAACGAGCGTGACGACGATGACCCACCAGATGTTGTTGACGATCGTGCCGCGACTTGTCGTGAAGATGGCGAACGACAGGAACAGTCCTGCGCCGATCATTGGGAAGAAGCTCGGGCTGCCGAGTTCGACCCACTTGCCGGTGCGCTGTCGCATTTTCGAACCAATCACGAAGAAGATCACCGTCAGCATGAGGCCGATCCGCATCGGCCAGTTGAACAAGGCATCGGACCAGTTCGACAGATCGAGCGACGTCTTGTCGGTGAAGGTCTCGGTGTAGTTGTCGATCCCGACGAACTCTTCGCTGTCTCGGCCCAAGAACGACAGGTACAGCGTCCGGAGTGCGGGAATGACGAGCGTTCCTGTCAGGAAGAGCACAGCCGGGCCGATGAAGATCACGGGACGCGAACGGCGGTCGACGGCGGTGCGCTCAATACTGTCAGCGGGCGGAGCCATGCCGATCCGGGTGCCGATCATTGCTGCGGGAACTGCGGCAGCGATGATCGCCCAGCCGGCGCTACCGCTGCCGAGGTCGGGCATGCCGAAGGCGCCGAGAGCCCAACCGATGGCACCGCCAATGATCGCACCGCCGACCGGCGGCTGCTTGCGCAGCATCGAGACAGATGCACCAACGGCGCCGACAATGACGGTGCCGCCGATCGTGGCGACAATGTCGAGGTCGGGACGAACGCTCGATTCGAGCAGGGCCCCGATGACGGCTCCAGCGATACCGAAGCCGGCTGCGCCGATGGCGATACGAGACGTTGGGTCTTCGGTCTTGCTGAGGAGGTAGCCGGCGGCGGCGAGCACGGCGGCGATAACGAGCGGCAACCAAATCCAGTTTGCAAGGTCGGCGAAGAAGCCGCCGTCACCGCCCTTGTTCGTGAGGCGATTGCCCGAAATGACTGCCGCGAATGCGAAACCAACGATGCCGAAGCGTGCTGCATTGAAGAGCGCCCACCGTTTCGTTGCCTGATTGAAGAGCAGGTTGGCGCCGATCCAGACGCCACCGGTGATGCCCACGGCAGCGACTGCGAGGATCACGGTGCTGCGGACCTTGCCGCTGAAGATCACCCCGTACACCAGCGCAAGCACAAAGAGGCCAAACGCGATGCGTGAGATCGCACGTCGGAACGGGCTTGGTGCGTCGGGATCGATGATTGGATTCGGTGTAACGATCGAATCGTCGCCCAGCAGTTGGTTGGTGTCGTCCAGCGTTGTCACGCAGTTCCCCTCAGAATTTGATACTCCGTGTCAAAAGCGGAGCGTTCCCCAGAACAAGACAGGGCGCCGGCACCTAAGTGCCGACGCCCTGCAATGTTGTCACACGTTGCTCATGTAGCCAACAATTGTGTGGTGTTCAGTTGCTTAGGTCTGCGTGATCTGAATGATCACTCGGGCCATGACGCTTCGATGGCGTCGGCTGCTTCCTGTGCTGTCTTGTCACCGTTGACCGCCGAGGTGCCTTCTGTCCAGAAGGTGCCAGCGCCGACTTCGGCGGGCATCAGGTCAGAGGCATCGAAGCGGACGATGTCGGCGTTGGCCAAGATGTCCAGGAACGACTGCTCGAGCGGCTGATAGACGCTGAGGTCCTGACCGATCGCTGCCGACAGGAAGCCAGAAAGTGCGAGGCCGCCGCCCTTCAGCTCTTGCTGCTTTGCCTGGCGAGTCTCGGCGTATTCAGGTGTCGAGATGTAAGCGAGAAGCGCGTGCACGCTGGGATCCTCATTGAATGCGGCTCCCAAGATGCCTGCACCGAGCACCGGCGCATCGCCGTTGATGTCGGGGAAGTAGAAGACGTCGACAGCTGTAGGCGATCCGTCTGCGAAGGGGGTGCCCTCCGGGATGAATGCTGAGTAGAACGACGCCTGGCGGTGCATGAAGCAGTCGCCATCGACTAACGGCTGACCGTTGTCCTGGAATGCGGTAGCGGCGATGGTGCCGCTGCTCGCAAAGACGTTCTCTTCGGCGAAGATGCCGAGGACGGTGTCCATGGACTCGACGATGCGCGCGTCGTTGAACGGAATCTCGTGTGCGACCCACTGGTCGTAGACCTCGGGACCGTGCTGACGGAGGACCATGTCCTCGACCCAGTCGGTGTAGGTCCAGCCGGTTGCCTGGCCGGACTCAATGCCGACGCAGAGAGCCTTGGCGCCACCTGCGGCAGTGATCGTGTCAACCAGCGTGGTGAACTCGTCGAAGGTGGTCGGGATCTCGTAGCCAGCGTCGGCGAATGCCTGCGGCTGGTACCAGACGAGGGACTTGAGGTTGGCCGAGCCGGGCACGCCGAACTGGACACCGTCGACATTGCCGAAGATGTTCCAGGCGTCACTCCAGTTGGCGGCGGTGGCCGCTGCGGCCTCGTCGTTCAACGGCTTCAGCACGCCATCGCGGGCGAAGCCAGCGAGCTTGCCGGGCTGCGGGAAGAACGAGATGTCCGGCGGGTTGCCACCTTCGACCTGCGTGTTGATGTTGGCTTCCCAGTCGGCGTCGCCGATGTAGGTGACTGCAACGCCGTTGGCGTCGCCCCACACGTCGAGTGCGGCCTGGATGGATCCAGCTTCGCTCTCGTCGCGCTCGGGTCCGGTGACCGTGATTTCCGTCTTGCCTTCGACAGCCGGAGCATCGGTGCTTTCGGTCTGTTCGGCAGGTGCGGTTGTTGCTTCGCTGCTCGCTCCATCATCATCGGAACCGCATGCTGCGGCAACGAACGAAAATGCAATCGGGACAGCTGCCAGCTTGATCCAGCGCTTGTTCATAGGGCCTCCCCCTGAAGGTATGTAAAACGTCGTGGAAACATCCACGACATGTAAACGCTTACATACCTGCGCGGATACGTCAAGTACACCCGACAAGCGGCTGGTGAGGAGCCGTTTGGTGTTCGACCCCCAGCGTCCGGAAGTCGGGCGCGGGAATGCAAAGAAAATGTGAGGTCAGGGCTGCCGAGGGCCGGTCGTCGAGCGCTGAATCAATTCGGTTGGCGCGACGACGCGCGGTGTTGTGGTTTCGCTTGTCGCTGTTGGATGCACGGTGTTCGGATGCATGGTGTTGAGCAGGAGGCGGGCCGCCGTCGCACCGTGATCTGCAACGGTCTGTCGAATCGTCGTGAGCCCAACGACCCGGGAGAACTCGTGGTCGTCGACACCGATCACCGAGACGTCGCGACCCGCAACGAGGCCACGGTTACCGAGCTCGATGATGGCGCCGAAAGCGATCTCGTCGGACATCGCGAACACCGCGCTGGGTGGATTTGGATGATCGAGCAACAGACTCATTGCTTCCTGGCCGCCCTCGATTGAGAAGTTGCCGCCCTCGAGCATGTCGTCGTCGACGGTCAAGCCGGCGGCACTGAGACCGTCGGCAAATCCGCGTTGCCGGGCCTGAGGCACCTCGAACTGCATTGGGTTGCAGCGCATCCCCCCAATCGCACCGAAACGTTCGTGCCCGAGCGAGACGAAGAGATCAGCTGCGGTTCGTCCGACGAGTTCGTCGTCAATCCGCACCGAGGGGTGGTCGAGCACATCGATGCCGATCGTCGCGATCGACACGCCGCGGGCGCTGATCGATTGTGCCTCTTCGTCGGTCACCCGGACGTCGACGAGCACGAGGCCGTCGGTGCGTCGCTCGAGGTGGTACGCCTCACTCAGTAGCCGGGAAAGGTCGTTCAAGGAACCGACGCCGAGCACGAGGAGGTCGTAGCCCGCTTCGGCGCAGATCGCCTCGATGCCGGCCACGATGTTCGAGAAGTACCAACTGTTCAGATGCGGGATGACTGCTGTGATCGTGCGGGTCTGGCCGGCGGCAAGCCGCGAGGCGGCCGGGTCGGCGGTGTAGTCGAGTCTTTCGGCAACAGCGACGACTCGGGCGCGGGTCGATGCGGCGACGTTCGGGAGTCCGCGGAGAGCGCGGCTGACCGTGGCGACGGACACGCTCGCTGCAGCCGCTACGTCTTCAATCGTCGAGCGGCGGGTGCGTGGGGTATGTGGTGCGAGCGGCTGGTTCGGGTTCATGGCGTCGAGATGGTGGGATATTTCGTACGGTGCTTTCTGGCACCGCGAGGACTGAAGTGTAGGCAATCGGCTCACGCTCGATCGGACGTAACATTGTGGCATGCTCGCAAATCGCTCAAATGCCGACCGTGCGCGTGCGGCGATCTCGCTGCTCGATCTCACTGATCTTGCCGATGATCACTCGGCCGCCGGAATCGACCGACTCTGCGAGCGTGCCGCTGAGCACCAGGTCGCAGCAGTGTGCGTCTGGCCGGAACACGTACCGCGGTGTGTCGAACTGCTTGCTGATTCCGGGGTCGGCATCGCCACCGTCGTCAACTTCCCGCAGGGCAACCAGCAGGTCGGCAAGGTGCTCGAAGAGACGCTGACTGCGCTGTCGGACGGAGCCACCGAGATCGATGTTGTGATGCCCTACAAGATGTTCCGCAACGGCGACATCAAGCCGACCGCTGCCATGGTTGAGGCGGTGGGCGACCTCGTTGCGCCACCCGGCATCCTCAAGGTGATCCTCGAAACCAGTGAGTTGCCCGACGCAGCCATGGTCCGATCAGCGGCCGACCTCGCCATCGGCCTCGGCGCCGACTTCATTAAGACGTCAACCGGTAAGGCGTCAGGCGGAGCCACCCTCGATGCGGCCCGCGTGATGCTCGAAGTCATCGCCGATGCCGACCGGACTGTTGGGATTAAGCCGTCGGGCGGGGTCAAGACGTTCGACGACGCGATGGCGTTCCTCGACCTCGCCGCTGAGGTCATGGGCGACGACTGGGCAGTGCCAGCCACATTTCGTTTCGGAGCAAGCAGCTTGCTCGATGCACTACTCCATCAGATCGAGACCGGCGCGGCCCCCGCATCGACTGGCTGAGTAACAGTCGAGTTGGCCGTGGGCGCCTGTAGAAACTCGCGGCCACTGCGTCGTCGCCACAGCAAGAGGGCGATGTATCCGGCGTCGAGGATTGACACCATTACGGCGAGCGTCATCACGAGTGTGTGATCGCGATACACCATGAAGACGAACACGGTTACGCCGCCGGTGCCGAGCGCCTTGCAGATCGCAGCAATCAGCGAGAGTTCTCTCGTCGGCCGGGTGATGCCGAACCAGAGGTAGGCGAGCGACATGACGAGGTTGACCGTGTAGGCAGTGGTGCTCCCGAGCGGGAGGTCGTCGCCGGTCTCGATGAAGCCGACGTAGTAGGCAGTCCATACCGCCAGCATGATGACCACAATCAGAGGCCAGAACGGGCGCGCCCGTTGGTCGGAAATCTGGAGTCGTCCGAAGCGGAACACCCCATACAAAATGCCGACGTCCATGAGGAACGCTCCCATGTAGATGAGTTGCAGTCCCCAGCCCATGTCCTGGGCGTAGACGTATCCCCACAAGAACTCCCAGGCGATGTTGCCGCACGCGGCGATCGCTGGGATCTCGAGGTAGCCGTGACGCAGGCGTGCGATGACGACCCAGTAGACCGGAATCCACAGAATCCAGCCGCCGAAGTACCACAGCAGTTCGCCCCGGCTATACAGACGGGTGTTGAGGAATGGGCCGTCGAAGGCGTCCCAGACGCTGGCGACGAGTCCGATCACTGTCTGGCTTCGCTGAGAGCCGAACGGGCAGGTGGTGCATCATCTCGAAGCGCCCAGCCGTCGGCAAGGTGATCGGGGATGTCGAAGCTGGTGCGTTTTTCGCCCTGACGTTCGAAATCAAACAAACCCTTCAAGACGTGCCAACCCAGATGGTCGGCGAGGACGCGGAGCACTGCATGGTTCTCGACATCGTGCGACGAGATGCGCAGGAGGACCTTGAGCCGAGTGAGCCAGCCGTAGTGACGGTGGGGCGCCGGGAGTTCGAGGATCTCAGCGACCTCGTCCTCGGCGAGCAACCTGATCAGGTCGATGATCACCGTGTCGAAAAGATGTGTTGGCGTCATCTCGTCGAGGAGGCCGATCAGCGCCTTGGTCATCAAGACGCCGTCGGTGGAACGCCCGTACTGCCGCTTCCGGATTATCGTGACCAGGCTCGTCGACTCGGTCGTGTTGTGCGGGATGACAGAGTCATCGAGTCCGAGGAGCGTGCCGATGACCCGCCAGACGTATAGGTAGTCCTCGCGGTCGACGTCGGACAGTTCGATCCCAAGGCGAGGGAGGGGCCCCACGACGGTGTAGGAGAACGAGAGGAGCGTGCCGGCGAGATCTTCCTGGTTGATCGGGTGGCCCCAGCTGTCGTCCCAGACCGGCGGGCTGCCCTCGGTGCCTGGATCTGCTTGATGAGCAAGGATGAGCTGGCGGACAGCAGCGTGCATCAACCTGACGCGTTGGATTGCGAGCATCCCGTCACTCTCGGGCACCAGTCCGGTTCTGCCGAGTGCGTCGATGAGAAACTGGCCGGTCTCCAAGACGCGCCGTCGAGTATCGGTCTCGAGTCGCGCGGTTTGGGCGAGCACGCGCACCCCGTTGGCGCAGGCGTAGGCACTCGGGAGCGATGCGCAGAACAGCGCGACCGAAATTGCCACGCCCCACCGCTCGAATACTGCCTGACCGCGTGCGAGGCGGGCGGTGTCAGCCCATTCGGGCAGCGCCGACGTCTGATCGAGGAACTCGTGGAGTTCGGGCGGCAAGCCGGCGAGCCGCGGGTTCTCGTGGTCGATCAGCGCACGCAACATGGCTCGGGACCTCTCGATGTCATGGCGGTCGAAAACCGCAGCAACAGCGCGGTCGGCGATCGGGTCGCCCTGCAGTCGGAGTTTGTTCAGTTGTTCGTTTGTCCAGATTCGATCGTTGTCGCCGTGGATCATGTTGATCCTCCCTCACCGCTCGTTCGAGCCAATTTTTGGCTAATCCAGGCCAAGTCAAGTCGACGTGCTGGGGCCATCTGGGGATGGCGGTCTGGGGGCGGCGATACGGGTGGCGACGGGGGTGATCCCATCGGGGAAGCAACGGGGCCGGTAATATCTGCAGGGTGGGCGATTTCGGATTTCGACGATACGCGTCCATCGATTCGCTGAGATCAGGCGAATTGACCAGTGCGCTCTTGCCGGCTTCGGGCGGATCGCTCGTCGGGCGGCAGGAAATCGTCAGTCGGATCGTCGATCAACTCAACCCGGGGCGCGTCGTCACGCTCACCGGCATGGGTGGCGTCGGCAAGACCAGTGTGTCGATCGAGGTGGCCCGCGCGATCGTGAACGACAACCAGCGTTTCTCTGATGGCTGCTGGTTCGTTGGGATGGCCGCCGTGGCCGATGCTGCGTCGATTCCGATCGCAATCGCTGACGCCATCGGAATGTTCCAAAACGAGGACGCAACACCGTACGAGTCGGTGGTGACCGGCTTACGCGGCTTGTGGGGACTGCTGGTGATCGACAACTGCGAGCAGATCGCGGGCGCGATGGCAGGTCTACTTCATCGCCTTGCGAGCGACTGTCCTGACCTTGCGCTGCTGGTCACAAGTCGTGAGCCCCTGCGAATGGAAGCCGAGCAGGTCGTTCCGATCGAAACGCTCAACGCCCAGACGGGTGCGAACGAGCTCTTTGCCCGGCGCGCGGTCGAGGCGGATAGTTCGTTCGAACCGTTGGCCCACAGCGCTGCTATTACCACGATCTGCGAAGCGCTCGATGGTTTGCCACTCGCCCTCGAACTCGCGGCTGCTCGCCTCGGAACCATGACGGCTGAAGACATTGCCGGCCGGCTCGACGAGCGATTCCGAATGCTTCGTGATCCGTCCGGTTCGGGTCGAAACGATTCGCTGCACGCGACCGTGAGTTGGTCGTATGAGTTACTCCAACCCGTCGAGCGTCGCCTGTTCGATCGGTTGTCAGTGTTCCAGGGTGGATTCGACGAACGGGGTGCGGTTGCGGTGCTGGACCCCCGCGATCGCGGCGTCAATGTACGTGTCGTGCTGGAGGCACTCGTCGACAAGTCGATGGTCAGGGCCGTCTCTGAAGACGGGCCTGCTGCGGGTTCGCAGAACGATGCGCTGGAGGGCGACGATCTGCGCTACGACCTGCTGGAGACACTGCGACACTTCGGTGACCGCCAGCTGGCTCGACGGAACGAGCGAGCGGCCGTCCGCAACCAGCATCTCGATCACATGGTCGAGGTAGTTGCTGCAGCAAATGCCTTTGCCCTTGGCAACGACTGGGCCGAAGGGACACGGCGATTCCAACAGGATTGGGCGAACATACGGGCTGCGGTGAACTGGGCGATTGACACCACGCGTGTCGACGACGTTGACCGGTTGCTCCGTGATGTCCATTTCTATTGTCGCTGGGCGCTCGAGGCCGAGGCGGCGATCTGGGCGAAGCGGGCGATCGAGCGTGGCGCGACAATCGGTGCGGTCCCGGGTGCTCCGGCGCACCTGCATGTGGGTTTCCAGCTGTTCCTCGCCGGCGATCACGAGGCGGCGCTCGGCGAACTCCAACGCGGCCTCGTTGCGCGCGGTACGCCGTCTGACCGCGGATGGTGCCGTCACTACGCGGCTGTCGAATTGTTGTACCTCGGTCGTGCTGGCGAGGCTGCCGATCAGGCAGCTGCTGACTTCTCGGATGAGTCACCGCGATCGGTTGAAGCGGTCATCCGGTCGTCGTCGATCACGGCATTCCGGATGTACGCCCGCCAAGTTGATAGGGACGAAGCGGCAACACAGTTCGAGGAACACGAACGAATTGCCGCGGAGGCGGGTAACGCCGTAGCGCAGGGGGTCGTCAACTTCAACAGTGCATTGTGCGCCTACGGCCGTGGTGACGTCGACACGTACCTCGCCAAGATGGCCGATGCCCTCGAGGTATCTCGACGAGACGACATCCCGAATCTGGCGGGCTACATCCTCACCGCACAGGTGTACGCGCCCGGGTGGTCCGGGCTGCGTGGGGCCCTCGACGCGCTCGAGTATTGGGCAGCCAGCCGCAATATCGGCAACGAGTTTGTCGTACTCGAAGCGGTGGGGATCAACCTCGCCGAGATGCGCCGCTTCGAACCTGCAGCGGTGATTCTCGGGAACCTGCGCAACGACCGCCGCAAGATGACCTCATCGATGAGTCGGCGCGAAGCCTGCATCGGCGAGATTGCGCTGCACCGCCGGGGCGCGGCCTGGATGGAAGCCGGTGCTGCGATGTCACGCGCCGAACTGCTGGCGTACACCAAGCGCGCCACGACCGAGGCCCTCGCCTCACTCTGAGTAGAGCTACCCAGGGGCACGACGGTGAGCACGGGCAGCAGACCTCGGTGTGACACTTCGACTCTCCACGGCGAGCTGCGCCGAAAACGACGATGACGTGGCCTCCATCACTGGAACCACGTCATCGAAAATGTGCCCTCGGTAGGATTCGAACCTACGACACCTGGTTCCGGAAACCAGTGCTCTATCCCCTGAGCTACGAGGGCAGGCCGGTCACGATAACGCCTGATCAGCTCACTCGGTCGCACTTACTGCCAAGAGTCGATCGTTGGCCAGCTCCGACAAATGAATGTCGGCGCCGAATCGTTCGGGGTGACAGGTGGCTGCATCGGGCAGACTGTTCGGCACATGTCAGATCCCCTCGCAACACTCTCGACGCTGTTGGCGCCGATCTTCGCTCAACTCAATGGCGGTGCACCGTCCGACCCGACGGTGCGCCCGTCCGACCGCGCCGACGCACAGATCAATGGTGCCCTCCCGCTGGCCAAGCGAGTCGGATCCAATCCGCGTGAGGTTGCACAGCAGATCGTCGACTCAGGCGTACTCGCCGAAATAGCGTCCGAACTTGAAGTCGCCGGCCCGGGCTTCATCAACGTCACCTTTTCCGACCCATTCCTCGAAGCGCAACTCGCCGAAGTGGCCACCGACGATCGGTTGGGCGTGGCACCAGCTGTCGACCCGAAGCGCGTCGTGATCGACTATTCCGCGCCCAACGTCGCGAAAGAGATGCACGTCGGCCACCTGCGCAGCACCGTGATCGGTGACTCACTCGTGCGAATGATGGAGTTCCTTGGTCACAACGTTTCGAGGGAGAACCACATCGGTGACTGGGGGCGGCCGTTCGGCATGCTCATCGAGCACCTTCTTGATCTTGGCGAAGACGTGGCGTCCGAAGGACTGTCGCAGGGCGATCTTGATGGCTTTTACAAGGAGGCGAACGCGAAGTTCAAGGACTCGGAACCATTTCAAGAACGTGCTCGGGCGCGCGTCGTGCTGCTGCAAAGCAATGATGAGGACACGCTGGTGCTCTGGCGTCGTCTGGTCGAGATGTCCAACGCCTATTTCAACCGTGTCTACACGAAGCTCGGCGTGCTGCTGACGGACGACGACCTGGCCGGCGAAAGCCAATACCAATCGCTGATGACCGGGGTTCACGACCGGCTCGAAGAGCAAGGCCTGGTGAGCGAGTCGGACGGCGCGACGGTGGTGTTCCCTGCTGGCTTCAAGAACCGCGAGGGGGACCCGTTGCCAATGATCACGAAGAGCAAGACAGGTGCCTTCATGTACGCGACGAGCGACCTCGCATGCGTGGTCGACCGGGTCGAACGGCTTGGGGCTGACCTCATGCTCTACGTGATCGGGACACCTCAGGCGCACCATTTGCAGATGGTGTTCGAAGTCTGTCGTATGGCGGGCTGGCTGACTGATTCGACCCAAGCGGTGCATGTGAACTTCGGCAGCGTGCTGGGAGAGGACGGCAAGATGATGAGAAGCCGTGCCGGTGACTCGGTGAAGCTCGTCGACCTGTTGGACGAAGCCGTCGATCGCGCCGACGCGTCAATCGCAGAGAAGAATCCGAATATGGCAGCCGAAGCCCGTGGGGTCGTTGCGCACGAGGTGGGGATCGGCGCCCTCAAGTACGCCGACCTGTCGACCGACCGCATCAAAGATTACGTCTTCGACTGGGACCGGATGCTCGCATTCGAAGGGAACACCGGTCCGTACTTGCAGTACGCGCACGCTCGAATCTGCTCGATTTTCAGGCGTGCCGATGTCGAGCGGTCGACGGTGCGGGACGTTCCGATCCTGCTCGGCCACGCGGCCGAGAAGGCATTGGCGATGCGGATCATGGGGTATCCGTCGGCGATCGATAACACGCTCGACTCATACAGCCCACACAAGCTCTGCACGTACGTGTACGAGTTGGCATCCGAGTTCTCCTCGTTCTACCAGGAGTGCCCAATTCTGAAGTCTGACGAGCCGATACGCACGAGTCGTCTTGCACTCGCCGACCTCACGGCTCGAGTGCTCGAACACAGCCTCGGTCTGCTCGGCATCATTGCTCCGCAGGAGATGTGACGATGTCTGTGCTGCCACTGCGCTTACTCTCCGACAACGCACGTGTCGAGGCCGACGGTTCGCTGAGCGTTGGTGGTTGCCGCGTTGACGAGATCGCTGCCGAGTTCGGCACACCGGTGTTTCTGTATGACGAGGCGCACTTGCGCGCTCGCTGTCAGGAAGCCGTTGCAGCGTTCGGGCACCAGAAGGTCGTCTATGCAACAAAGGCGTTTCTCTGTAAGGCAATGGCCAAGCTCGCGTACGACGAGGGCTTACTGCTCGACGTCGCTTCGGGCGGCGAACTCGCAGTTGCACTTGCCGCGGGGGTACCGGCGAACGCGTGCACCCTGCACGGGAACAACAAGTCCGTCACCGAATTACGCGAGGCGATCACCGCTGGCGTGCGCCACGTCATCGTCGACAGCTTCGACGAACTGGACCGCCTCGATGCACTGTGGGTCCAAGGGCTGCGTCATGCCGGTGGCGGAGCGCCCAAGGTCGTTCTGCGGATTACTCCGGGCGTGTCGGCCCACACGCACGAGTTCATTGCGACTGGTCAAGACGATTCCAAGTTCGGTTTCAACCTCCGCAACGGCGACGCGATCAAGGCTGTCGATCGGGCCCGCCGGTCCAATTCGGTCGATCTGGTCGGCGTGCACTGCCACATCGGTTCGAACGTGTTCGAGGCGTCGTCGTTCGCGAAGGCAGCAGAGGTGATGGCCGACTTCGCCGTGCCGCTCGACCTGCCCGAGCTGGTGCTCGGAGGCGGCCTTGGTGTTGCCTACGTCGAAGGTGAGGAAGCGCCGAATATTGCCCAATGGGGCAACGTGCTGCTCGACGCCTGCGACGCCCTCGGTGTCCGTTCGAAAGTGAGTGTCGAGCCCGGCCGAGCGATTGCCGCCTCGGCTGCGATGACCGTCTACACCGTTGGCACGGTCAAACGCATTCCCGGCGTCCGCACCTTCGTGTCGGTTGACGGCGGGATGAGCGATAACCCCCGCCCGGTGCTCTACGGATCCGGCTACGAATCGTTCCTACCGCGCGCCGTATCGGCTCCCCGCGACCTCACGGCTCGGCTGGTCGGCAAGCACTGCGAATCTGGCGACGTCCTCTCGTTCGAGGCGAAACTTCCTGCCGACATCGCGGTCGGCGACCTCCTCGCGATGCCGGTAACCGGCGCGTACGGCCATTCGATGGGTTCAAATTACAACAAGATCACACGACCGCCGGTCGTCTTCGCGGCAGGCGGTAAAGCTCGCCTTGTCGTCCGCCGCGAAACATATGCCGACCTCCTTCGCACCGACCTCGGCTGACGCTTCGGTCAACCTGCTCGCCACCGCGATCGCCACGAGACGAGAACTGACATGAGTAAATGGGTGAACATCCTGCTGCAGCTGTTCAAGCAGATTCAGACAGCACAAAAGGAACGCGAGAAGGGGACTGGCAAGCCACGAAAGAAAGCTGCGCCAAGGACCGAGCGGGTCAAGCACGGGACCCGTGTCGAGTACACCCCAGACCTCGACGGCGACCCCGATCCCGGCGAAGTCGTGTGGACCTGGGTGCCATACGAAGAGGATCCGAACCGTGGCAAGGATCGACCCGTCGTAATTATCGGGCGGACCGGCGACGACCTGGCCGGCGTGATGCTGACCTCGAAGAACAAAGGCCGCGACGACCAGGTGCCGGTTGGTAGTGGAGCATGGGACCCGAAGCGACGTCCGAGCTACGCGAAAGTCGACCGCCTGCTGAGGATCGATCCGGACGACGTCCGGCGCGAAGGTGCGATCCTCGACGAGAACCGCTTCAACGACGTCGTCGGAAATCTCGCGAAGTACCACGACCTCGTCCGCCGATAGTAACGCATGGGGTCAGGCCCCTTTCGCAACTCTCTCCGCCCGAACTAGGTTGCCCAGCATGAGTACACAACCTCTCAAAATGGTCAACACCAGCACTCGCAGCGTCCTCGCCAACGTCACCGCCGATCAGTTGCAGAACACCACGCCGTGCGCGTCGTGGAACGTTGCTGGCATCATCAACCACATCATCGCCGGACAGGGATTTTTTGTCGCCGGCATGACCGGTCAGCCGCCGAGCCGCGAAGAAGTCGATTACTCCGCCGGCGATTTTCTCGCCGCATACGACGCAGCAACACAGGCAGCGGTCGACTGCTTTGAGGCCGACGGTGCACTCGATGGCATGGTCAAGATGCCGTTCGGAGAAATGCCTGGTCGCGCCGTGTTGGGTCTTGCTATGACCGACACGTTCACCCACGGCTGGGACCTCGCCAAGGCCACTGGCCAGTCCACTGACCTCGCCCCCGAACTGGCCGCACAGTTGCTCGCATCCGGCCGCCAGATGATTCAGCCAGCGTTCCGCGGCGAAGACGGTTCCGCACCGTTCGGCGCCGAGCAAGAATGCCCCGAAGGCGCCAGCAACGCCGACCAGCTCGCAGCGTTCCTCGGCCGTACGGTCTAGATCCTCACGTTTGGGGTCAGGCCCCTTTCGCAAGAGTTGCGAAAGGGGCCTGACCCCAAACGTGACTGTTACGGACGGCGGCCCATGAGGTCGAGCAAGCGTTCGGGCAACGGCGCGTCATCGGGGACTGTGCCGCTCGGACCATCGCCGAACACGCCCAGTTGAGCGATCACGGGGGCCATCGGCGAGATGTCATCCCAAACGATCTGGACGATCTCGGGATCGAGCGTCTCGTCGGCACCGATCGCTCGGGCCAGGTCCCACTGGTGGACTAACAGGTCGCCGATGCGGAAGCTTCTGAGCTGTGCGCCGGGCATGTCGCCGGCTGGGTGCTGGAAGATTCGTTCGTCGACAGCGGCATTTGCGAGAGCACTCTCCTGCAACGCCAAAGCGTCGTCGAGTGCAGCGAGCGGATCGTCACCAATGAACTCCGTCGAGAGGACGTCGATTGCCTGCACGCGATCAGCCCCGTGAGCAAGTACGGCAGCCATCTGGCTGCCGGCGATCACATGCCCGAGGAGTTCGGTGACGTTCCAGTCGGGGCATGGGGTCGGCAAGTCCCACTGGTCGGCCCCGACCTTGGCGGCCACTGCTCGAAAATGTCTACTCACGGTTACCAATGGATGATCGGTCGTCGTCATCTGGTTGACGGTAGCTGTCAAGCAATGTCCTGAGAACCAATGGTGTGCAACCAGTAGCCTCGGCCGCGTGACCAGCGACATAACGTCTCTTAAGATCGGTGTGCTCGGCTGCGGCAACGTGGGTGCCGCACTCGTAGAACTCGCGAGGGCGCAGCGCGCCACCGTGCTTGCTCGAACCGGGATTGACTTGACCGTCACTCGCGTTGCCGTCCGAAACATGTCGGCGCCGCGTGATGTCGAACTCGCCGAAGGTGTGCTGACCCGCGATGCCATGGGCGTCGTCACCGACCCCGACGTCGACATCATCGTCGAGTCGATCGGCGGTATCGAGCCAGCGCGCGAACTGATTCTTGCTGCACTGGCGCACGGGAAACCCGTCATCACAGCGAACAAGGAACTCCTGGCCAACGTTGGCGCCGAGTTGTATGCAGCAGCCGATGCTGCCAATCGTGACCTGCTTTTCGAAGCAGCGGTTGCCGGCGGTATCCCGATCATGCGTGCGTTGCGCGAGAGCCTGCACGGCGAACCGATCACCCGTGTGCTCGGGATCATCAATGGCACGACCAACTACATCCTGACCAAGATGACGGACGCGGTCGATGCCGGTGGCGACGCCGACTACGGCGCAGCGCTGAAAGACGCGCAGAGCCTCGGCTACGCCGAACGTGACCCCACGGCTGATGTCGAGGGCTACGACGCAGGAGCCAAGGCCGCAATCATCGCAACCGTGGCCTTCGGCAAGAAGGTCGTGGCTGGCGACGTGTATCACCAGGGCATCAGCGAGATCACATCCTCCGAGATCGCGATCGCACGCCGACTCGGCTACGTCGTCAAGCTGCTCGGCATCGTCGAGCGAGATGCGGCAACCGAAGAGATCAGCGTCCGCGTGCACCCGACGATGGTGCCGGTGCAGCACCCGCTCGCCTCGGTGCGCGACAGCTATAACGCAGTGTTTGTCGAGGGCGACTTCGTCGGCTCGTTGATGTTCTACGGTCGCGGTGCCGGTGGGGCGCCGACGGCAAGCGCCGTGTTTGGCGATGTCGTCGATGCAGCTATCAACCTGCGTGCAGGCACGCATGGTTCGCTGGGAGAGCTCGGCAAGGCAACAATTCGGCCGATCGACGAGACCTCTGCCGAGTATTTGCTTGGGCTCGACGTTGCCGACCAGCCCGGTGTGCTCCATTCGGTCACCGGCGTGTTCGCCAAACACGGCGTCTCGATCCGCGCCGCCGAGCAAGAGGGGAATGGGCCCGACGCCCGCCTCGTGTTCATCACCCACTCGGCCCTCGAGAAAGACGTGCAAGCCACCGTCCGCGAACTCAACGAACTTGACGTCGTGCTCAAGGTCGGCGGCCTGCTGCGCGTCATCGGAGACTGAGCAACATGAAGTACGTGTCCACCCGCGGTGACGCCCCCGTCTTGGGTTTCAGCGATGTGTTGTTGGCCGGGCTTGCCACCGATGGTGGCCTCTATATGCCTGCGGAATGGCCGACGCTCAAGCAGCCGTCGACCGCTCGTACCTATGTCGAGCGAGCCGTCGAGGTGATGCTGCCTTTCGTCGAACCAGATATCGACGAAGTGACACTCACCCACCTCGCAACGGAGGCGTATTCGACATTCCGGCATCCGGCCGTGGTGCCACTCGTCCAGATCGACCACAACCAATGGGTGCAAGAGCTGTTCCACGGCCCGACGCTCGCGTTCAAAGACGTCGCACTGCAGCTCGTCGGCAAACTGTTCGATCATGTGCTCGCCCAACGCGGCGAACGTGTCACCATCGTCGGCGCCACCTCAGGAGACACCGGCTCGGCAGCGATTGATGGCGTGCTCGGTTGCGAGAACATCGACATCGTCATCCTGTATCCGCTTGGCCGCACAAGTGACGTGCAACGCAAGCAGATGACGACCGTTGATGCTCCGAACGTGCACGCCGTTGCCGTGGAGGGGACGTTCGACGACTGCCAAGACATGGTCAAGGCGATGTTTAACGACGTCGAATTCCGCCAGCGAAATCAGCTCTCGGCCGTCAACTCGATCAACTGGGCGCGCGTCATGGCGCAGACGGTCTACTACGTCACAGCATCCGAGAAGTTTGACGAACCGGTCACGTTCAGCGTGCCCACCGGCAACTTCGGCAACGTGCTCGCTGGGTGGATCGCCCGCAAGATGGGCGCGCCAATCCGTGACTTCATCATCTCGTCGAACACCAACGACATCTTGACTCGTTTCATCAATGACAACGACATGAGCGCACGTGCCGTGATCCCGTCTTTGAGCCCGTCGATGGACATTCAAGTATCGTCCAACTTCGAGCGTCTGCTGTTCGAGATGAATGGCCGTGACGGTGGGATGACCGCCGAGCAGATGCAGCGCTTTCGTGCGACGGGCAACCTCACAATAGAGCCCGACCAACGTGCCGACTTCTTGAGTGGGTCGATCAGGGCAGCGGCCTTCGACGACGAGCACACGCTTGCCGAGATCAAGCGGATCTATGACGTCACCAGCGGTTACGTGGTCGAGCCCCACACGGCCACGGCTACCGCAGCTGCGCGGCTGCTCTCGGTAAACGATGGGGGAGGCCCTGTCATCACGTTGGCGACCGCTCACCCAGCCAAGTTCCCCGACGCAGTCGAGCAGGCCACGGGGTGTCGCCCCGAGCTGCCGGCACACCTCGCCGACCTCTTCGACCGCCAGGAACGTACTCAGACTGTCGCCAACGACCTCGCCACCGTGCAGGCGCTGGTCGAAGAACTCACCGCACGCTGACGGCGGCGCCAGGGTGTCGTAGCGCTCGGCCCGGCCGGAGGCGACCTGATGGCACAACTGGCGGGCCTCGAAGTGGATCAGCGGTGGGCCAACTGGCAGCTCGAGCCGTTCACGATCCAGAGCACGGCGCACGTCTCGGTATGGCCCAAGCCCTCACTTTGACGATCGGTCAGCTCATCGGTCGGCAAATGACACGCGTTGCATTCCGAATCAGACGCGGGCTAACGTGTGGTCACTCGGTTCGCCGAGCCGCACCCCGAGCTTTCGGTCGTGTGCGAATTACGTTCAGAGGAACTCCGTCGGGCGCGTTCTGACCCCTCAGCCCTCTGGCACGATCACTTTCCGTATGGCCCAATATGGGGCGCGGAAGGAGAGGAACAACGTGGCCGCTGCCGCACTCGAACAGTCCGTCCTGGAATCCAAGGACAAAGACACCCTTCTGGAAATGGCTAAGGCGCTCGGCGTCAAGGCCCCTTCACGGCTGAAAAAGTCAGAGATCATCGACAAGATTCTCGAGACCACCGGCCCGTCTAGCGCGCCGGCACCTGCTCCGGCCCCCAAGGCTGCCGAGCAGCGCGAACTCGCACTCGACGATGAACCCGCAGCGACGCGGAAGTCGTTTGAGCGGAGCTCGGATTCGAAGACGTCCGCTCCGAAGTTCTCTTCGAAGCAGAACGACAAGTCCGCTGCCGCTGCTGACGACGGTGTCGTGCTCGGCCCCGACGGCGATCCGCTCGCCGACTGGGAAATTGAGCTGCTTGCTGATGGCGTCAACACGACGACCAGCGAAGTCGACGCCGAGACCACGTCAGGCGACGACAAATCGAACACTGACCGCAACCGCAATCGCAACAACGGTGACCCCGGC
Organism: Ilumatobacter sp.; assembly: GCA_051275435.1. Classification (GTDB taxonomy): domain Bacteria; phylum Actinomycetota; class Acidimicrobiia; order Acidimicrobiales; family Ilumatobacteraceae; genus Ilumatobacter_A. The sequence goes on along the minus strand of JBNMOS010000004.1, from coordinate 2,619 downwards.
GAACGCAACCGCAACCGGAATAACGAGGGCAACCGCGCCGACGGCGACAGCCGCAGTGGTGAGGGTGTAAACCGCAATCGCAACAGCGGCGGCAACCAGGGCGGCGGCAACCAGGGTGGTGGCAACCAGGGTGGTGGCAACCAGGGCGGCGGCCAGCAAGGCAACCGCAACCCGGGCGCTCAGAACCGCAACGACGAGGGAGGCGAGGGCAGCAACAAGCGCCGGCGTCGTCGTCGCAAGGGCGGCGCCAACCGCGGCTTCGATGGTCCCCAGGGTGAAGACGTCGACTTTGTTGAAACCGATTCTGATGGCCAGCCCCAGGGCAACGAGCCAACCGAAGTCACCGGTTACCTCGACATGCACGACCAGGGCTATGGCTTCCTCCGCCTCAACGGGTACCTCCCGAGCAAGCAGGATGCCTACATCACCGTCAAGGTGGCCATGCAATTCGGTCTCCGTCGTGGCGACCTCGTTGTCGGCAAGATGCGCGCAGCGCAGCGGAACGAAAAAAACCCGCAGCTGATCGAGGTAACGACCGTCAATGGCGGCGACCCCGAAGCAGCGAAGAAGCGCCCTCGATTCGAAGATCTCACTGCGCTGTTCCCCGACTCGCAATTGCGCCTCGAGAACCCGGCCGACCCGGCGAACATGACGGCTCGCATCATCGACCTGCTGTCGCCGATTGGTAAGGGCCAACGCGGCATTATCGTGTCGCCTCCGAAGGCTGGCAAGACCACGGTGATGAAGACGATTGCCCAGTCGATCGAGCTCAACAACCCCGAGTGCAAGCTGATTGTGCTGCTCATCGACGAGCGTCCCGAAGAAGTCACGGACATGAAGCGCAGCGTCAACGGCGAAGTCATTTCGTCGACCTTCGATCGCCCGAGCGACGAGCATGCGCATGTGGCCGAGATGGCAATTGCCAAGGCGCGTCGCCTGGTTGAGCAGGGCGAAGATGTCGTGATTATTCTCGACGGAATCACCCGCCTCAGCCGTGCGTACAACTTGGCCGCTCCCTCGAGCGGCAAGATCCTCTCCGGCGGTATCGACGCCGGCGCGCTGTACCCGCCGAAGAAGTTCTTCGGTTCGGCCCGCAACATCGAAGAGGGCGGCTCGCTCACCATCCTCGCCACTGCGCTGGTCGACACGAACAGCCGCATGGACGAAGCGATCTTCGAAGAGTTCAAGGGCACCGGCAATATGGAGCTCCGCCTCGATCGCAAGATCGCAGAGCGGCGGATCTATCCGGCCATCGACGTCGATGCGTCGTCGACCCGTCACGAGGAACTGCTCTTCGATCGCAAGCAGCTCCAAATGGTCTGGAAGCTCCGTCGAGTCCTCAGCGGCCTCGCCGACGGTGGCAGCGGGGCCCCTGGCCTCGAGCTGCTCATCGACCGTCTCAAGACGTTCCGGACCAACGCCGAGTTCCTGAACGAAATCGGCAAACAACCCGGAATGTGATTCCGGCGCCTCTGGCGTCGAAACAAAACGGAATCGCGCGTGGTTACACTCTCTCCACCCGATCTGTCGCCGACGAAGGCTCTTCAGCCGGCACCAGAAGATCAACAAAGGACACAACGATGCAGATTGACATTCATCCCAATTACACCGACACCACAGTGAAGTGCTCCTGCGGGAACGTCTTCACGACGAAGTCGACTGGCGCCGACGAACTGAGCCTCGAGCTTTGTAACGAGTGCCACCCGTTCTTCACCGGCAAGCAGAAGCTTGTCGACTCCGGTGGCCGCGTGGAGCGCTTCAACAAGCGCTACGGCGCCCGCAAGGGTGCTCCCTCCAACGTCGAGGAGTGACACATCGCCTCTGCTGTTGTGCAGGGGGTCGGTCAAGAGATCGACAAGATCATTACGACAAAATGTCGCCCTGAGGGGCGGCATTTTGCGTTTTCCCTGCGTGTGGGCTCGAGCTGCCGACCAGGCGACGCCAAGTTGACGAAAGAGTGCCAATAGGCGATTCAAGGTGCACACCGTCCACGGGTATGTGACGGTGCACGCCGTCGGCGATGACCGGGCGGAAGTCTCAAGCGTCAACTACGAACCCGGCATGGTCATCCGGAACCTTGTGATGTGCAAGGTCGGTGCTGGAGGCAAGATCATATTGTTCGCAAGCCACGGTGAACTCGACATCACCGCCGACGTCGTTGCTTATTACTCGAAGTCGGGTTTCCAGCAGAAGCCGGTGACGCCGGCGCGCCTCCTCGACACCCGCGAGGGAATTGGTTCGTCGGTGGCTCGAGTCGGCAGCGGCAAGCATGTCTCGTTGCAGGTCGCAGGCCGCGGCGGTGTACCAACGAACGCGACGGCTGTCGTGCTCAACGTCACAGCGGTCGCGCCGACATCGCCCAGCTTCATCTCGGTGTATCCGACCGGCGTGGAGCGGCCAGAGACAGCGAACCTCAACTTCGTTGCGGGTCAGACCGTGCAGAACATGGTGGTTGCCAAGCTCGGGGCCAACGGCAATGTTGATCTGTTCAATCTCGCAGGCGACGTCGACATCGTCGCCGATCTGAATGGTTACTTCGCCTGATCTGAACACGCGGGTTCAGGCTGGTGGGTGCCGGTATCGTTCGCGACATGAGTGCTGCGATGGATCCGCAACGTC
>JBNMOS010000003.1:0-65371 GCA_051275435.1 Ilumatobacter sp. | reverse complement strand
GGCCGTGACCCAGGCACCGGTTTCGAGCGCCCGCCAAACGTGGTCGAGCTGCACCGACCGTGTCCGTCGCAGAGATCGGGTTGAGTCGTTGACAGCAACCATTGGGCCGCCCCCGTCAACCCGATTGATCACCCCCACCGCCATACACACAACAATACATTTGGGGTGTCACAGAGAAGATGAGACCGGACCCGTTCGGACGGGGTGGAGGAGACTCCCGGTGTGGTGATCCGGTGAACATCTCTGACGCTGACACCAACGTCGGCGCCGTACTCGACACGGTCACATTCCGTTCGCTCACCCGAGCACATTCCCCACGACTGGGTCGGCCACCAGGCTTTGCCCGCCACCTCGCATCAGCGGGCGTGAAGGTTGTCGAGGTGAACCGGCCCGAGAAGCTCGATGGCTATCTCGATGGCAAGGACGACTACCTCTCTGCCGAAGCTGCCGCCCGCTCTGTGCTGTCCGGTCGAGCCACAGCGTTCTCGAAGTCAGGCGACGGCCCCGTCGAAGCAATCCGCTCCCTTGAAACTGCGCATGAGTCGGCCGCGCATGATCGGGCCGAAGCAATCAATCAATTCAAGTCGATGATGTCCGAGCGCCCAACAGCTTCGCCGAGGACTTCCCTGCCCTCGCTCGTCGTGAATATCGAGCACTGCACTTGGGCCGTTATGGAGTGGTCAGGCGACAGCGTTTGGGTCGACTGTTAGCTTCGCTGGATGTACTTGGGGGTGCTGGTGTGAGGCCGGCGGTGTTCGTGATGACCGATGTTGTGGGCTCTACGGCGTTGTGGGAGACGCATGGCGACGCGATGCGTGAGGCTCTCGAGGTCCATGACGGTTTGGTTCATGGGGCGGTTGAGGCGGCTGGTGGGCGGGTGTTCAAGCACACCGGTGACGGGATGATCGCCGCGTTCGACGACGCCGATGGAGCCGTCGCTGGCGCGTTGCATGTGGTTGATGCGTTGGCTGGTGGCGAGTGGGGTTCGACGGGTGCGTTGGAGGTGAGGGTTTCGGTGCATGCCGGTACGGCATCGGAGCGTGACGGCGATTTCTTCGGTCCGCCAGTGAACAAGGCGGCACGTATCAACGGCGTCGGCCACGGCGGTCAGGTGCTGGTGTCCGATATTGCCCGCCAGTTGATGAGTGACCCTGCTGGCGCCGATTTGGGGGTGCACCAGTTGCGTGACCTGGCTGAGCCGGTCCGCTTGTGGCAACTCGATGATGGGGTGTATCCGCCGCTTCGAACTCTCAAGAAGGCCCGCCACAACCTCCCAGTGATGCCGACCGAATTCATTGGACGCCAAGCCGAGGTCGACGAGCTGCGTTCGTTGGTCGATCATCACCGGTTGGTGACGATCACCGGTGTCGGCGGGTGCGGCAAAACACGTCTCGCCGTCGAAGTTGCCGCGGCGATGGCAGATCGGTTCCCGGGCGGTGTGTGGTTTGTCGATCTCACAACCGAACGCGACGGCGGGCAAGTCGGCAGCCGCGCTATCGGTGCACTCGGACTCGTTCAACAGCTTGATGCTGACGCTGACGGGCCAGTGGCCGTGCTCGACGACGCGACGGCCGGAGCAGCCACCCTGCTGGTTGTTGACAACTGTGAGCACCTCATCGACGACGTTGCCGACTTCGCCACTGACGTACTCTCGTCAGCACCATCGGTAACCGTCCTGGCAACGTCGCGCGAGGCACTCAATGTTGATGGTGAGTGGGCGTGGCGTATCCCGAACCTGCACGACGCGGCCGTCGAACTCTTTCTCGCGCGTGCGAGCGCAGCCGGGGTCAGCGGCCTCGACAACCACCACGTCCAGATCGAAGAGATCTGCGCCCAGCTCGACGACATCCCATTGGCGATCGAACTCGCAGCCGCACGACTGACCTCGCTATCGATCGACGAACTCGCCGAACGCCTCGACGATCGTTTCTCACTCCTCAGCGGTGGACGCAGCAGACGCCGACAACGCCAACAAACCTTGCAAGCAATGATGGACTGGAGCTACGGGCTCCTCAACGACGACGAGCAAGGTGTGTTGAATCAGTTGGCAGTGTTCGCCGGTACGTTCCCGCTCGCGGGGATCGAAGCAGTTACCACCAACGCTGAGTCGTCGGTGCTCAATGTGTTGGACTCACTTGTCAAGCAGTCGTTGGTCGTGCCATCGGTTGACTCGGGCCGGTATCGCCTGCTCGAAACTGTCCGGCTGTATGCACTGGATCGGCTGTTGAACACTGACCAACTCGCTGCCACCCGCGACCGGCACTTGGCTTGGATGGTTGATCTGTCGGGCGCTGAGCGCGTGTTGTCAACTGGGGAAGGTGAGACGTGGGACTTAGAGGAACAGAAGTTCGCTGAGATCGCCAATGCCGACGCTGCGATGGAATGGGCGGAACAATCCGGCAAACGCGAGGCGCTCCTGAGCCTCTACATCGGCGGTCAAACCTATTGGCCCAGCACCGGAGGCTTGGGCGTGTCGTGGCTCGACCGGGTACCAGAACCCCCTGCCAGTGAGCCAGTTGTCCTCAGCTCTTGGTTGGCGACCTCGGGCCACATCCGACAACTTGCCGGGGACGAAAACAAGGCGTACGAGCAGCTGTTCGCAGCTGCGGCCATCGCGGACGAACTCATCGAGACCGGCCGGACCCTCGACCTCGGCGCCTGGGCGTCGCTGCTCTATCGCGGACTGTTCCTGGCGTCCACTGGGGATACCCCGGCAGCAATCGCCGATGCGGATCGCCTGAGCGAAGGGCAGATCGAAGGCGAATCTAGATACCACGAGTGGATGTCGTTGATGGTGCGTGTCACTGCCCTGGGTTTCGACGGAGACGTCGCTGCGTCGGGCACAGCCACGCAGCTGGTGGCCATCGGGCGAACCATTTCGCGAATCGCCGACGAGACCTCGGTGAGCATCTTGGCGACGTGGTTGTCGCTCGCCGGCCGATTCGACGAAGCACTCCCGGCAGCAATGCAATGTCTCAATTCACCAGTACTCCCTCAAACGCCCAGAATCAATATGCTGTTGCCGGCGGTCAGGTCACTTGCAGGACTCGGGCGTTATGACGATGCGTTGGAGGTCGTGGAACAGGACTTTGGCCCGATGATCGACGCTCAGCGCGAAAGGCTGCAGATCAGCCAGATCATCGGCCTCATCATGATCCTTCACGAACTCCAATCCTTCGAACGCATCAACGACCTTGCGGGCGTCACTGAGGCGCTCGCCCCGGATTTGCTGTGGGCCCATCGGGAGGCCCGGCTGTATCTCGCAGACGTCATCGGCGGAGACGACGCATTCGCCGCGCTCCCAACCCCCGACCCGACCGAACTGACTCCAGACCGGATCGCGGCACTCATCAACGACATCATCACCGAGATCCGCGACGTCATCGTCCAGGACGCCCCCGACCGGTAGCACAAACTGCCTGGAAGACCTCGCAGAACGCGCCGACCACTCCACCCTCGACGCACCAAAGAACCGTGCGGTCAGTGCGTTACTGAATTGAGCGCCGCTCGCTGGTGACGAGTTCGGCGCAGGTGCTCGCTGTCTGCTATGCGCTCAGAGGCGGCTTTCGGGTTGTCCATCCACAGTGTTGTTCGAGCTGCGCTGCGATCGAGAGCAGGAGGTCTTCTCGACCGTGTCGGGCGACGAGTTGCACTCCAACGGGGAGCCCGTCGCTGCTTTGATGCAGAGGGAGAGAGATCGCAGGCTGACCGCTGCAGTTGAACGGGAATGTGAAGTAGGCGGCGTCGAAGGGCGCAACGGTGCCCACGTCGGGGGCCCGCATGGGCGTTGTCGGGGTCAACAGCAGGTCGAAGTTGCCGTCGTCGAACCACTGTGCGATGTCTCGGCTGAACCGTTGCTGTGCCTCGCGCCCGGCGAGGTAGTCACCGCCGTTCATCTTGCGGCCGACCTGGCCCATTATCCAGGTCAGGGGCTCCACATCTTGTTCGGTGATCGGGACGCCGGTGTGCCGCGGCCAGTAATGGTCCAGTAGCCAGGCAACACTGGCGCACATCTGCCTGCTGAAGTGGGTGCCGAACTCGGCGCTCTCGACGGCGGCGGGAAATGAAGGATCGACGTGGTGACCGAGTCCTTCGAGCGTCGTCGCAGCCACCTGAACCGCTTCGACGCAGTCGGGGTGCACGGTCGTCCCGGCATGGGAGTCCATCAGACCGATTCGCAGCGGCTGCTCGGGATAACGGCCGGCAGCTTCGGCGAACTGCCCATGAACCCAGTCCATGGGAGCGGGGTCGCCTGGCATGGGCCCCGAGATGGCGTCGAGGACCGCCGCGGAGTCACGAACCGACCGTGCGAGGACGTGTTCGACAGCGAGGCCGCCCAGCAGGTCTCCGAACTCGGGACCGAGGCTCACGCGGGCGTTGGTGGGTTTAAGTCCGACAAGTCCGCACGCACTGGCGGGCAACCGAATCGACCCGCCCCCGTCGTTCGCGTGACCGATCGGAACCATGCGCGACGCAACGGCTGCGGCCGAACCGCCGCTGGATCCGAACGGAGTGTGGTCGGTATTCCACGGGTTCCGGGTGGCACCGAACGCTTCGGGCTGGGTGTCGACGGTCATGCCCAGTTCACAGGTGTTGGTCTTGGCGACGGTGATGAACCCGGCTGTACGGAACTTGGCCGCCAGGTAGGTGTCGTCGGCCTCGGTCCAGTTCAGCTTCTTCAGGTAGTTCATCCCCTCGTAAAAGGGGTCGCCCGCGGAATGGCAGACGAAGTCCTTCAGCACCATTGGGACGCCGCGGAACGGACCATCGGGCAGTGCCGGAGACTTTGCCTGCTCAAGCGCCTTGTCGTAGAGCGGTGTGATCACGGCATTGAGCACAGGGTTCAGTGTTTCGATGCGGGCGATCGCCGCCTCTACGAGCTCGAGCGGGGTGACACTGCCAGACCTCACCAACTTGGCCTGATCGACCGCGTCGAGGTCTGCGTACTCGTCGTGCACGAGGTGATCCCTTCCTCAGGTGACCTTGGGCCCCGCAACCTAGCCGATTCCAGATCGCCGGTCCGACGAGAGTTCGGCGGTATCCGGCCTCTTGAGCGGCCCTGTTCCGAGCGACCCGGTAGCGCACCCCGCCGTCGCCGACGGCACCCACAGATCTGCGCTGCACTGCTGCGAAAATTGGGAGGTCGACTGGCTGATCCGACGGCGCATAATCACGTCTCCCTGAGTAGCTACTGGCCGCTCGCCAACGGCACTTTTTGTGGCGGCTGCACGCTCAAGAACGTGCGGACCAGGTGAGCCCTCGTTGAGGGCGATCCTCATTGCCCGGTTCACGAGTGGGGTGAATTGGCTCCCTCGTGACCGTTCTGGGCGGGTTCGTCAACATGTGTTGACGGTCGTTGTGTTCGTTGATGCGCCCTGGGAGTGGACCTCGAGGCGAGCGCCCGCAAGCACGGTGTCTCCGACGACGACATGCTCCACGCCCTTCGACATCGCCGGCAAGCCTTCGAGACCGACGACGACGGCACTGCGGTGATCCACGCTATGCAGGCCCGAAAGAAGTTCTTGAAAGGAATGGAGAAGCAATGAGTCCCCCACGAGACGAACGAGCATCCAACCTCGAGCGCGGGGCCGACAACGTCGACGCGAAAGACCTTCGTGAGGTCGATACCGACGCCTTGCCTCAGATCGCCGATCTCGTCGATCGGCGGCGCCATGTCGAAGACGAACTCGACGCAGCCGTTCACGCCGCCCGGAGCGCACAGCGACCGTGGTCGGAGATCGGTGCGATGCTCGGTGTCACCAAGCAAGCCGCTCAACGAAAGTACGCCAACAAGACAATCGCCTAAATCCCGCAACGCATCGCGGACGCTGGCGCTGGGTGTCTCAGGTCGCCGACGTGGGACATCTCCGGTGAGGCGTCCGCTGGCCCTCGCCGACCGGTCACGTCTGACCTAAAACATGCCTTGCTTGTTGGCGAGGTCGCTCGTTGCCCGAGCGGTCTCACGCCGAATCATCTCGTCGGTCATTTGCGTTGGCGGATTCTTCGAACGAAGCATCCTGCTGACGGCTCTCACCATTCGCCTGATCATGAATCCTCCTCGTTGTCGTTGTAGAAGCGTCGCACATTCGCAGTGATCCTGCTGGAGGTGACCTGGCGGTGTCCATCGTGCCACTTCCTGACCGGGTCGTTCGCCGACTACAGACACGCATATCCACGACGCAATCGATCCGCACGGCCGCCGCAGTACGGCACGTACGTGATCGGGAGTGCGCTCAAGAACGCTCTCGTCGCTGGTGGCCTCAGGCTGCAGTCGGACTCGGGAGTGATATCATGCGATACCAACAACATGAAGGAGTGACCGATGAGCGACATTCTGATCCGTGATGTGCCCGACGACGTGTTGGCCGCGATCGACGCCAAAGCGCACAGTGCCGGCCTGTCTCGTACTGAGTATCTGCGACGGACTCTTGCACGCGAGCGAAGCGAAGCGATCCTCGACGTCACCACGGACGATCTTGCAGCGTTCGCTGACACGTTCTCCGACCTCGGCGATGACACGGTCATGGACGCTGCCTGGCGGTGACCACCTGGCTGATCGACAAGTCCGCGTTGGTACGGCTCGCCGCCAGCCCTGACGCAGCCACCTGGGCTACCCGAATCCAGCGCGGGCTCGTCCGCATCAGCACACTCACCCGACTCGAGATCGGCTTCTCTGCGAGGTCGGCGAACGAACTTCGACACAGCGCGACCAGACCGCCACTTGCATCAATGCCCGTCGAGTACCTCACCCTGAGGATCGAGGACCGCGCTGTGGCAATCCAACTCGCACTTGCGGACCTTGGCCAACATCGCGCCCCGTCAATCCCCGACCTCCTCATCGCTGCAACCGCTGAATCTGCCGGGCTCACCGTCTTGCATCTCGACAAGGACTTTGAGCTCATTGCCGAGGTCACCGGTCAACCCATTGAGCGGCTCACCGTCGCTGCCGATACCTGATCATCGTCCCGCACCCTCGCCGACCGTTCCGAGCGCAACACCATTCGCGCAAAGCGCGCAGATCAACGCCGTCGCAAGTGGTCACCACCAATCATGAATTTGGCACGGATGCGCTCGAGAACGCGCGCGTGTGGGTCGCGATCGAAGAACCCTGGCCTTCGCGCCACGCCAATCGGGCATCAGCCTGCATCACGTACGGCGTCTCTCTCCTCTTGGTGCCGACCCAGTGTGGTCCGGTTAGGACGACTCAGTCGACGTAGGGGATGACGTCAGCACTCGTCGGGCCCACGACGACCGCTACCTCGTGACCGGCGTACTCCAGAATGCGGGCGACGAGTTCGTCGAGGTCGATGTCGGGCATCGGCATGTCGTCCTCGCGCACCCACGTCTCAACGACCGCTCCGGTCGCGGCTGCCAGCGCCTCGGCGAGTTCACCGTCAGCCGGAGCGATCAGCACGATGTGAGTCGCGGGTGGCGGCAGCGGCGCTGGTGCAGGGGCGAGTTGCTCGGCGATGGCCCGGTCCGATCGGAACGCGCCGAGGTGGTACCAGGCGACACCTGTGACGGTCGCGAGGAGTGCGAGCCCGACCCGGGCCGAGCCGAGTGTCTCGCCACCGATCGTGCCGTCGAGCAGATCGTCGATTCCGACGAACAGCACCACGATCAGGCTGATCAGCGCGGTGAGGCCGCCGACACCGAACAGGACGATGAGATACAGCCGACGGGTCAGCGAGCCGATCTCGGCGGCCGGGTCGGCTTCGCGGTGTCCACGGATCCGCGACCAGAACGTCCACCACAACGGCAGGCCGATCACGCCGAGAATGACGGTCAGGATCACGCGATTCGTGACGTCGGACGGATCCCCGGTGATCCGGGCTGCGATCGACTCGAACAGTGCGACAAGCGCGAGCGTGGCACCGACGACGGTCGCCACGAGACCGGAGGCCGCCATCAGATAGTCGTATGCCCTGGCCGGTTCGGACCGGTCGAGGGAGCCTCCGGTTCGCAGGACGGTTCGGTGGTACTGCCAGGTGGCCGTCCCAGCCACGAGAAACGCGACGGCCGCCGGGACGTGCTCGAAGTGCTCGCTGGGCAGGTCCAGTTTCGGATTGCCGACGTACCAGACGCCGGTCCAGTAGGCGAGCGTGGCGCTGGACGAGATGGCAGCGGCGAGGCCGGCCAGCGTGCCGATCAGCAACACGTACACGTGCCAGAGAGACGTCCGCTTGGCCCGCCGGTAGCACCCCAGCCAATGCCATGCCCACACGACCGCGCCGACCCCGGTCGCGATGAGCCATGTCGCGAGTTCTGGCGACTCGTGGCCGGCCGGCAGGCGCTCGACGACCGAGGCGTAGATCTTGTCGCCGGCGACGTAGGCCACACCGCCGAGACCGATCATCGTCGTGATCAGGCCGGTCGAGCTCCCGACCGCCAGATGCAGGTCGCCAGGGAGGCCATAGGCGGGCCGCAGCCAGAACCAGTGAATTGCCCACACCGCCGCCCACACGATCACCGGTGCGATGCTTCGCCACTCGAAATTGTCGACGCCGAATACTCCCGCGAGGAAATTGTGGACCGTCACGGTCGTCACGATCAGTGACGAGGCGAGTGCGGTGTTGAGATAGGCGGCCCACGCAAAGGAGGTCCGCTCACCGTCCTCGTCGCGTAGGCGACTGCGGGCGAACCGCAAGAGGAACGCGTACGCGGGTCCGGCCACGAGCATGAACGCAAGCCCGAGGGCGAGTGCCGTGCGCTCCTCATCGGACCAGCCGGAGGTCAGGAGCGTGCGACCGATCATTGTGGTGCCGACCGCTCCGAGAATCAGCGTCACGAGCATGAGCCCGTAGACGAACAAGCGGCGGACCGACGTGGCGCGATCGACTTCGACCTCCTCACCAGCGTCGCGGCGGTGCCCCAGCAAGCGGACGATCGCCCACACGATCACCCCGAAGAACGACAGCTGCACCACGATTCCCAAGATCTCGGCCAACACATCCATGGCGCCTCCTCGGTCCAAATGTTCCTACTTGAATGGTCGCACCGCTTGCCGGGTATGTCCATGGACGTTCGACCCATTCAACCCATCTCGTTGACACCGCGAAGATCCTCATCCGCTGGACCTGGCTGGGTCCGCGCGATCGTCACGTGGGGAGTGCAGGCAGTCACTCGACTCGCCCCGGTCGCCCCAGTTCGGCCCAACCAGAGAATCTCCAGAAGTGTTGTCGCACGGGCACGCATGCCGCTCGTGTCCAGGAGCTGTCTGGGCCGACAATGCCACGACGGACGGCACCACACATCGCCGACAGCAATCCCTGAAACGAATCCACGCATATCAACACCGCCACACAAGCACCGAAGTTGCCACTTGACTTCTCGAGGAGCTTCAGAGTTTCAGACTGGTCATGGACACAGATGGGCCTCAGAACTCTTCAGTGCAGCGCTTGGGTCTCCAGGTTGCCCGACGCACCTCATTTTCTTTGTCCGTTCCACGAGTGCTCGTCACGGCGCGCCTGCGATGCGTTCCAGAGCGCGACGACGCCGCCGCTCAGACAGATCAACAACGCGACGATGGCGCCAAGGTCGACGAGTAGGTCGCTTAACGGTTTGCCGTAGGTGGCGATGCCATCGAACGGATCGATCCGAATCAACAATGTCGCCGCGGCGATGGCCATCACCAGTAACCACAACGCCACCCTGATTGCTGGACCACTGTGGAAGACGCTCCGCGAGGGTGACATCGCTGCGGAATTGAGGCCGACGACACCAGTGCCGACTGCGCAGACCGACAGAACCGACGCACCCGCGCTGTAGAGGACTGTCAGGCCGCTCGCAGGGTCGTTCGACGAGCGAACAAGAGCGTGGGCTACACCGAGCCCGGCCCAACCACCGACTATCAGGACAGAGCCGTGCGAAGCGGCAAACGTACGACCGGGTTGGCGGCCATCAGGGCGAGAGCGAGCGCCGCCAGCGGATTTTCTTCGAGCGTGTCGCATACGATCTCCAATCTCATCGCCTACGTCGGTTTTGGCCCCCGGTGTTGTCCGTTCATGATTGCCACGCAACTCACCTTGCTCCTCTGATACCTGGCAGTGAAGAGGCCAAAGACCCTTTGCGTTACTCGGGCGGCTCCGTTGCCAGCTCACGAGGTCGCGCTTCGGGATCAATGCAGACCCAGAATTACTCTGTGACAGGCCGTCTCTAGGATTGCCCGTACCGACTCTCCCCACTGCAGAACCGAACGCATGTGGAGGAAACCATGAATATCAATCTCGCCGTCGTTCACGGCACGATCATCAACGACGCAGTTGTCCGCGCGCTGCCCGCCGGGACCGATGTGGCGCAGTTCGATGTCTCGACATCGATCGAGCGTGAGGGGCGCGCCGTCAACGCGTCGGTCCCCGTGGCACTACACGAACCGAGTAGCGCCGTCCTTGCCACACTCGTCAGCGGGGCTGACGTGGCCGTCATCGGCCGCGTCGAGCGTCGGTTCTTCCGGTCGGGTGGGGCCACGCAGAGCCGGACCGAACTGATTGCTGAACGTGTCGTCCCCGCCCGGCGTGCCAAGACCGTGCGATCGATGTTCGCGCAGGCTGCGGAAACGCTGACAGCCTGATGAACGGCAACGACGATAACGCTGAGTCAGCTGAGTCAGCTGACGCTGCGGACCACAAGGCCCGTGCGCAGCTTCGGCGTGAAGAAGGTCGACTTCGGGGGCATCAGCAGCCCTTCGCGAGCGGTCCGCTCGATTTCGGCAACGCTCACCGGACGGATCAGCACCGCTGCCGTTGCTCGGCCGCCGGTCGCTGCTTCGACGACATGATCGACGCCGTGCTGATACGTGACGCTGTGCGGCGTGTCGGCAAGGACGTGCTCCAGCCAGGCGCCATCAAGTGAACGAACACCATCGAAGGCGCCGTCCTTCGGCGTCAACCACTGGCCGTTGCCATCTGGTCCAATGAGACACAGGGCGCCCCGTTCGTTCATCTCAGCCAACGTTGCCGCTGACGGCGTGCCCGCATCGCTGCGATCGAATGCCGTGTCGAGTGCGGTGACCAGATCGTCGTACGAGATGTCGGAGTAGAGGCGGTGGATGGCCTCGACGCTGAGCTGGTCGGCGACCAGCTCGCTGACGAATGCCAGCGTCTCTTCAGCAGGCGATCCGGCGAGGCCTTGGCCACGTACTTCGTCACGGAACGTCCGGCTGATGCCGTAGCGGTGGTGGCCGTCGGCGATGAGTACATCATCCGAGCCGACCTTGGCAGCAATCGCCGCAACGCGGTCGGCGTCGGCAACGCGCTCAATGATGTGTTCGACACCTTCGACGGTCACGGACGACAGTAATTCGCCGGGCTCGGCGAGCAGTTCGGTCAGGCCATCGGCAAGCGAGAGACCCCATACCGGCGACATGTTGGCCCCGGTCGCACGTGTCAGGTCGAGCCGGTCAGTCGAAGCCTTCGGCGTTACACGTTCGTGCGGCAGAACGCCACCCGCACCTTCGTCAACGACTTCAAGGCCACCGAGCACTCCAGCGATGTCGCGGGCCGCACCCGTGGCATCAGTAAAACGCATCCGGTAGATCGTGAACGTCGGGGAATCGTCGAATTCGAGGACTCCGGCATCGATCCACTCGCGCAGTACCAGGCCAGCTTGGTCATAACGGCCGGCACCGTCGGACTCGCGCGGGACATCGACGTGGGTGATGTTGAACTCGTGACGACTGTTCAAGTCGTCGACATCAGCGGGTGAAAGAACGTCGTACGGCGGAGCGATTAGGTCGTCGATCTGGCGATCGGCGTAGCGCAGTGCGGGGAACGGAGTGAAGCGTGGCACCCCTCCAGCATGCCAGTGATCTGCCACGATGCCGAGATGCGAATTGAGCCTGTTTCCATCCAGCGGATCGAGACCGTGCTGTGCGACCTCGACGGAGTGGTCTGGTTGGCCCACGAACCAATTCCCGGTTCCGTCGAAGCCATCGCCGCCCTCCGCGCTGGTGGCCGCCGCGTCGTCTTTGTCACGAACAACTCAGCGGCGGTGATTGCCGAGCACGAGGCCGCGCTGCAAGCAATTGGTATTCCGGCTGTCGGTGACGTGATTAGTTCGTCGATTGCAGCAGCGCTCCTCGTGGAGCCGGGCGAGCGTGTTCTGGTGACCGGCGGGCCGGGGATCGTCGAGGCGGTCGAAGCGAGCGGAGCAATTGCTGTTGTCAATGACGGCACCGTCGATGGACGCAGCGGCGGCTTCGATGCCGTGTTGGTCGGGTTGCACCGCGATTTCGATTATCAACGGCTCGCTGCTGCGGCGGCTGCGATCCACCAGGGCGCCCGGCTGATTGGTACCAATTCAGACAGTACGTACCCCACACCGCGCGGCCTCGAACCTGGTGGCGGTTCGATTCTGGCGGCGGTGGCCACGGCTGGCGACGCGGTTCCGACGATCGCAGGCAAGCCCCACGCTCCGATGGCTCAAGCAATCGCCCAGCATCTCTCGACTGGTGACGCGCCCTTCGATCCGGCGACTGCGTTGATGGTCGGGGATCGGCCTGAGACCGACGGCCTGATGGCTGCACGAATCGGTTGTCAGTTCGCGCTGGTTCGGTCTGGGGTGAATGGCTCGGACGACGACCTGACGGGTCTCGACGATCTGGTCATCGACTTCGACCTCCCAGACCTCGCTGCCTTGGCGGCGCTCCTCCTCACCTGAGCGCCACGCCGAGCCAGATGCCACACAGAGTCGGGTCGGAAGGCCTGGCGAGGAGAAGCACCTGGCGAGTACTCTGGGAGTATGGCAACTTCACCAATTCAGAAGCTGATTGACGCCGGTATGCAATTCACCGAGCCGTCACGCAAGCAAGCCGAAAAAATCGTGCAGAAGCTCGTCAAGGCGGGCGACCTCCAGAAGGGTGAGGCCGAGAAGGCGATCACGCAACTCATTGAGCGCGGTAAGCAGACCACTGAAAAGGTCACCGAGACCGTGCAGCGCGAAGTCGCGAAGCAGGTCGGCTGGATGTCAGAACGTTTCGACGAGTTGGAAGATCGATTCGAAGAACTCGCCGAGCAGCTTGCTGACCGCGTCGGGGCCAACGACAAGAAGAAGGCTCCTGCCAAGAAGGCCGCAGCTAAGAAGGCCCCTGCCAAGAAGGCCCCTGCCAAGAAGAAGGCCGCAGCCAAGAAGAAGGCCGCAGCCAAGAAGGCCCCTGCCAAGAAGGCCCCTGCCAAGAAGAAGGCCGCAGCCAAGAAGTCGGCGGCGGTCGGGTCTTCGGGTGTTCGCAAGGTCGCCACGAAGCGCTCCGCCCGCTCGGCCTGACCTGACCTCATGGCGCCCCGTCGTCGGCTGGATGCCGAGCTGGTCCGTCGTGAACTCACGTCCAGTCGAACCGAAGCGCAGAACATGATCGCGGCCAACCGCGTCTTGGTGAACGGATCGATTGCTGACAAGGGATCTCGACAGGTCGCACCAGGTGACGCCGTCATTATCGAAGGGCCGCCAGCACGATTCGTCGGTCGCGGCGCAGAGAAGCTCGAAGGCGCGCTCGAACACTTCGACCTTGACGTGTCAGGCCTGCGCGCACTCGATGCAGGCGCCTCGACCGGCGGCTTTACCGATTGTCTCTTGCAGCGCGGTGCGCGTCAGGTCGTTGCACTCGACGTCGGGCATGGCCAACTCCACGAGCGCCTCCGGGCCGATGACCGTGTCGTCAACATGGAGCGGACCAATGTTCGCCACATCAACGCCGACCACATCGGCGGGCCTGTCGACATCGTCGTTGGTGACCTTTCGTTCATTTCACTCACGCTGGTCATTCCCGCACTGGTGTCGGTGTGCCAACCTGATGCCCCCATGGTGATGCTTGTCAAACCGCAGTTCGAAGCCGGCCGGTCAGAGGTCGGAAAAGGTCGCGGCATCATCACCGACCCGGCTATTCACGAACGTGTGAAGGGTGAGGTTGCCGATGCCTTCGTGGCGTCGGGCTGCGCGATCATCGACTGGGCCGTTTCGCCGATAACCGGCGCTGATGGCAACGTGGAGTTCCTGGTGTGGGTCACTGCTCCCTCTACTGACATCGCCGATATCACCGATGTCGCCGCGAGCCCGCAGTGAGTGGCGTCGCGCTCGTCGCACATCACGAACGTGACACAGCGCGGTCCCATGCCAAGGCCGCTGCAGCGTGGTGTTTGGAGCAGGGGCACGACTTTTGGATGCCAGTCCAAGACGCCGTTGCACTCGACGTTTCCGAGCACCAGAGCGATCGACCCATTGCCGAGGCCGACCTTGTGCTGAGCCTCGGCGGCGACGGCACGATGCTGCGCAGCGTCGGCCTGCTCGATGGGGCAGCTACGCCGCTACTCGGCGCCAACCTGGGTTCACTCGGATATCTGACCGAAGTGGAGCCCGACAACCTCGCCGATGCGCTCGCCAAGTTCTTTGCCGGTCCGGAAACTGGGGAATGGAGCATCGACGATCGAATGATGCTCGATGTCTCTGTCAACGGTGTGCGTGCAGGCCGTGCGCTCAATGAGGCGGTTGTCGAAAAGAGTGAGCCGGGCCACACGGTACGACTGCTCGCACGCATCGATGGTGAGCCGTTCACGCACTACGCGGCAGACGGCCTGATCGTTGCGACCCCGACCGGTTCGACGGCGTATTCGCTGTCTGCGCGCGGCCCGATCGTGTCGCCCCGTCACCGGGCGGTTCTGCTGACACCCGTGTCGCCGCACATGTTGTTCGATCGGTCGCTGGTGCTCGACCCGTCCGAGATCGTCGAGATCGAGGTCTCGGGCCACCGACGCGCCGAACTGGCCATCGACGGCCAGCCGACAGCGCGGCTCGACGAAGGCGACGTCGTCACGTGCATCCCGTCTGACGTCACTGCAAACTTCGTGCGGTTTGGTACGTATCGCTACCACCAGATCCTGAAGGCCAAGTTCGGACTCGCTGACCGCTAGCTGGGGTTATTGAAGTAATCGAACAAAAGTTCGATGTGATCCGCAACTCTGTGACACCCGGTTGCGATACTGGGTCTCGTGTTGACGGAACTCCACATTGAGAACCTCGGCGTCATCGAACGCCTCGAACTAATGCTTGGCACTGGTCTGACCGCGCTCACGGGCGAAACTGGTGCCGGCAAGACCATGCTGGTCGATGCGATCGAACTTCTCGTTGGTGGTCGAGCCGATACATCGATTGTGCGCTACGGCGCTGAGGAAGCCCGCGTCGACGGGCGTTTCGTGGCTGCTGATGGCACCGAAACGATCTTGAGCCGCGTGGTCCCAGCTGTTGGGCGGTCGCGTGCCTACGTCAATGGCCGACTGGCCACCGTGACGCTGCTTGCCGATGCTGCTGCCGATGCGGTCGATCTTCATGGGCAGCACGCCCACCAGCACCTGCTGTCGACTGCCACGCAACGCGCAGCGCTCGACGCTTTCGGCAATGTCGACCTTGCTCCGCTACGCGAGGCCAGGGCACGCCTCACCGAGATCGACGCTGGCCTCGCTGCGTTGGGCGGTGACGAACGCGCCCGCGCACGCGAGATTGACCTCCTCCGCTACCAGGTCGCCGAACTCGACGCGGCAAACATTGTCGACGCGGGCGAAGACACGGTGCTCGACGCCGAAGAATCCGTGCTCGCCGACGCGTCGGCACATCGCGCTGGCGGCACGACGGCGTATGGATTACTTGCTGACGAAGATGGTGCTCGCGATTCGCTGGGTAATGCACTGGCTGCGATCGACGGGCGCCAGCCATACCTCAGCCACGTCGCTCGGCTCCGCGACGTGCTTGCAGAAGTCGACGACCTGATCGCCGAACTGCGTGATGTCGCCGACGCGATCGACGAGTCGCCGGAACGACTCACCGAACTTCGCGAGCGGCGTCACATGCTGAAGGATCTGCAACGCAAGTACGGCGACGGTCTCAGCGCCGTCATGGTCTTCCACGCCGAGTCCGAAGACCGTCTCCGTGAACTGGAGCGATTCGACGAACGCGCTGCGGCGCTCGACGTCGAACGACAGTCGGCGCTCATTGAAGAACGCACCGCAGCCAGGGCTGTCGGCAGTTCCCGCCGAGCGGCGGCGCCAAAGCTGGCCGCAGCTGTGCAGAAGCGTTTACGGACGCTGGCGATGCCGAACGCGGCGATCGCCGTCGAAGTCGGTGAGCACGCTGACGACGATCCAGGCGATCGAGTCCAGTTCCTACTCGCTGCTAACCCCGGCTCACCGGTGCTCCCGCTCAACCGCGTGGCATCAGGCGGCGAGCTCGCACGAGCGATGCTGGCGCTCCGGCTCGTGCTGTCCGAAGCATCAGCGGCGTCGTCTGGCACCTCGGGCCACGACACGTTGGTCTTCGACGAAGTCGATGCTGGTATCGGGGGAGAGGCTGCCCAAGCTGTGGGCGATGCACTCGCCCGGCTCGGTCGGCACCACCAGGTCCTCGTGGTCACCCACCTCGCTCAGGTCGCCGCTGCGGCGGAATCGCAGATCTCGGTGTCGAAGAAAGTCAAGAAGGGAGCGACCTTTGCATCTGCCAAGCGCCTCGAAGGCGATGAACGTGTCGACGAGATCGCCCGGATGCTGTCTGGCAAGTCGACTGATTCCGCCCTCGAGCACGCTCGAGAACTACTGACATGAGATTTCAACGCGTGAGCGCCCCGCGGTGGCGCAAAGCGCGGTACGGTGATATCCCGTCGTGTTGTTCTCTGACGGAGGTCTGAAATGCCCAAGCACATTTTCGTGACAGGAGGCGTTGCCAGCTCTCTTGGCAAGGGCCTGACCGCATCGTCACTCGGTCGGCTGTTGAAGCATCGAGGTCTGCGCGTCACACTCCAGAAGCTCGACCCGTACATCAACATTGACCCGGGAACAATGAACCCGTTCGAGCACGGCGAGGTCTTTGTCACCGATGACGGGGGCGAGACCGACCTCGACCTCGGTCACTACGAACGCTTCATCGACGAGAACCTGTCGCGCAACTCGAATGCCACCACTGGCTCCATCTACCAGTCAGTGCTGGCTGCTGAACGACGCGGCGACTACCTCGGCAAGACCGTGCAGGTCATTCCGCATATCACCGACGAGATCAAACGTCGTGTCGAGCGTGTGGCGCGCAATGATGTCGACGTCGTCATCACCGAGGTTGGCGGCACCGTCGGCGACATCGAGATCCTTCCGTTCCTTGAAGCAATCCGTCAGTTCCGCAACATGGTCGGTCGCGACAACGTCTGCTACATCCATGTGACCTTGGTGCCCTTCATCGGCCCAGCTGGCGAGCAGAAAACCAAGCCGACCCAGCACTCGGTCACCGAGCTACGCAGCCGCGGCATCCAGCCAGATGTCATCGTGTGCCGCAGCGAAGAGCCGTTGAGTGACGACCTGAAGCGCAAGGTTTCGGCCATGTGCGACGTCGAACTGCGTGCCGTCATTAATGCTGCCGACGCCAACAACATCTACGAACTCCCGCTGATCCTCCACGACGAGGGCCTCGACGACTTTGTGTGCGACGTGCTGCGGATCGAAGGCGAAGTCGACCTCACCTACTGGCAGCAGTTCGTGAAGAAGGTCGAAGCCGCCGTCAAGCCGGTCCGGATTGGGTTGATTGGCAAGTACATCCAGCTTCCCGACGCCTACCTGTCGGTCGTCGAAAGCTTGAAGCACGCTGGCTTTCACCACGGCGCTGACGTCGACATCGAATGGATCCAGTCGGAGAATGTCGAAGGTCTTCTCGCTGCTGGCCAACTGAGCCACCTTGACGGCATTGTCATTCCCGGTGGCTTCGGCCACCGCGGTGTCGAAGGCAAGATCGCCGCCGCAAAATACGCACGCGAAGAGCAGGTGCCGTGTCTCGGCATCTGCCTCGGCCTCCAGGCGATGACCATCGACTACGCGCGAAATGTCGTGGGGCTAGCCGATGCCAACTCGACCGAGTTCGATCCGACTACCCAGCACCCCGTCATCGATCTGATGCTCGACCAGCGCGGCATCGAAGACAAGGGCGGCACCATGCGCCTCGGTGCGTACTATGCCGTCCTCGCTGCCGGGTCGCAGGTGGCAGCGGCGTATGGCGAGCCGGTCGTTTCTGAACGCCACCGTCATCGCTACGAGTTCAACGAGCAGTACCGCAGCCAACTCGAAGAGCACGGCCTCTGGTGCTCGGGAACCTCGCCAGACAGTCGCCTTGTCGAGTTCATCGAGCTACCAGGCCACCCGTTTTGGGTTGCGACGCAGGCCCACCCCGAGTTCAAGAGCCGTCCCGACCGGCCGCATCCGCTGTTCCGCGAACTGATTGCTGCGGCACTCGAGCGCCGCGCTGCCACGTCGGCCGACGAGTCACCGGTCGTCCCAGCATCGCCCGAACCCTCGTTAACTTGAGCAATGTCTGAATTCAAACGGGTCGGCGAGTCCCTGATTCACCAGGGCTACGTCTGGCACGTTGCTGTTGCCGAGTTCGTTGCACCAGACGGTGCAACATTCACTCGTGACATCGTGCGCTCCCCGGGTGCCGTCGGCGTCGTTCCACTGGTGTTCGATCCCGAGGGCAATCCATCAATTGTGCTCGTCAAGCAGTACCGCCCGCCCTACGACGCCGTGGTCATCGAGATCCCGGCCGGGATGCGTGACATCGCCGGCGAAGACACCGCCGAGGTCGCCCGTCGAGAACTCATCGAGGAGGCCGGCCTGATCGCCGGCAACCTTGAGCTACTCGTCGAGATCTATCCCTCGCCGGGCATGACCGACTCGGTGATGACCATCTATCTCGCCACCGACTGCGCCCCCACGGCAACCAATCGTCAGGGCCCCGAAGAGGCGTATATGGAAATCCTCCATGTGCCGCTGATCGACGCACTCGCCATGATCGACTCCGGTGAGATTCGCGACGCCAAAACAGTCACGGGTCTGTTGCTCGCTGAACGACGGCTCCGTTCCGCCGACGCTTCGTAAGTCGCCATGGCGCGCGTCGAACTGCCGCTCGTAGTCGAGGAGTTCCTGTCGTGGATGGTTGCTGAGAAGGGCCGCTCACCGAACACACTGGCGGCCTATCGCCGCGATCTCACCGCGTATTGGACGTGGTTACGCAGCCGCGAACGAACCGTGCTCGATGTGGGGCACGGCGAACTCGTCGAGTTCGTCGCCGGACGTCGTGCGTCTGAAGCAGCGACGTCATCGATTGCACGACAGCTTGCAGCAATCCGCATGCTGCACCGCTATTTGGCCATCGAGGGGGAGCGCCCAGACGATCCGGCCGCAGACCTCGAAGGTGTGCGCGTGCCGTCCGGCATTCCGAAGCCACTGGATGAATCCCAAGTCACCAGCCTGCTCGACGCAGTGATCGGTACCGATCCAGCCGACCATCGCGATCGAGCGCTGCTCGAATTGCTCTATGCCACCGGTGCCCGGATCTCCGAGGCGGTCGGGCTGTCGATTGGTGACATCAACCTCGACGATCGATTGGTCCGGCTCTACGGCAAAGGTGCCAAGGAACGGATCGTGCCGTTTGGTGGGAGTGCGGCGCGGGCCTTCGACGAGTGGTTTTCAACCTTTGGTCGAGCCCGTCTCGTCCCGACGCAGTGGAAACGTCGGGGTGACGCAGAGGCGGTCTTCCTCAACACCCGCGGTGGCCGACTGACTCGACAAGCTGCGTGGCTGATCGTGAAGAAGTACGGCGAACGGGCCGGCATCACCGACCAGCTCTCGCCACACGTCTTGCGCCATTCCTGCGCGACCCACCTACTCGATCACGGAGCGGACCTGCGCGTGGTCCAAGAGATGCTCGGCCATGCATCAATCTCGACCACGCAGGTATACACGCGGGTCAGCCAGGAACGTCTGTGGGACGTGTACCGGTCGAGCCATCCTCGGGCCACACTGCACTGATGTCGTCGATGTTGCTGAACCCGATTGAGTGGTGGCACTTGCTTGCTCGCTTCGTCACGTCGTTGCCCGGAAACCCGCCATCCGTTGACAACGAGATCTGGGCCGATGATCACCTGACCACGGGGGAGCGATCACTCTGGGTTCTGCTCAGTAATCAAGATCGCCGCCACAGCATCGCGGTCGCTCAACGCTTCGTTGAGGATCGACCCGGTGCAACCGTGCCCGAAATCGCGGGCGCGCTGCTGCACGACGTCGGCAAGATTGAGTGCCGCCTTGGCACGTTTGGGCGAGTCGCTGGCACGCTCATTGGCCCACGTGGCAAGCGGTTTGCCGCCTACCACGACCATGAAGCAATCGGCGCTGAAATGGCGGCCAACGTCGGCTCAGAGCCCGCAACGGTCGAACTGATTGCTGGCTATGGTCCGGCAATCAAGAGCCTGAACCGCTCCGACCACGCCTGAGCACCGCTCCCGAAAGCTACGCGGCAGCCGGTTGTAAAAGTCGTTCGACCCGCTGGCGGTTCACCCCGGCGCGGAGGCACACCCAGCCGAACAGGCCGAGCCAGATGCCAACGATGCCGAGCGACCTCGTTGCGAGGACGAGTACGGCAATCGGCAGCACGGCGAGCAGGAACATGAAGGCAGCACGGCCAATGAAGCGATAGTCGCCAGCGCCGATGAGGATCCCGTCGCAGGCGAACGCCACCGCCGCGGGGAGCAGCAGCGCGGCAAGCAGGAACAGGCCGCTCGTCGCTCGGCTAATGACGGCATCGTCGTTACTGAACGCGCGGGCGACCAGCGGTGCGGAGGCCGCGACCAGCACGGTGAGCCCAACTGCAACGAACAGCGATAAGCGAATGACCCGTCTGGCTAAGTCGAGTGCGGCAGTAGTTCCAGCGGCACCGGCGTCCCGTCCCAGCTCTTCGGCAATGAGTGTCTGCGCCGGTACAGCGAGGCCGTCGAGTACGAGGGCAAGGAAGAGGAACATGGTCACGACGATCTGGTGGGCGGCCAGTGTCGGGGCATCGATGCGGGCAGCAATCGCCGTTGCCCCAGTGAACACCCCGAGAATCGAGGCGACGCGGAGTAGCAGGTGGCGCCCAGCGGTCAGGAGCGGTGTCATCTCGGCCCAGTTGGGTGTCCACTGCGTGGCATCGATAAGGCGTCGGCGGATCACCACGAGAAAGACCACACCGGCGCCAATTTGGGCAACCACTGTCGACCACGCAGCACCAGCAATGCCCATGTCGAACCTGAACACGAGGACCAACTCAACCACCACGTTGACGATGTTCGAACAGACGAGGATCACGAGCGGGGTGCGGTAGTCGGACGATCCGCGTTGCACGCCCTGGGCCGCCAGCGAGACCACGACGAACGGCACGCTGAGGGCCGCGATCCGGAGGTACTCCACGGCGAAGCCAGCGACCTCGCCGTCGGCGCCGAGCGCAGCGGTCAAAGGATGGGCGAATCCAATCAACAATGGCACGGCCAGCACGCCGACGGTGCCGGCCAGCCACAGTGCCTGCACGCCGACATTCGCTGCGTCTGCAGGATTCCCGGCACCCAGTCGGCGAGCGACCCGCTCGGTGGTGCCGTAGGTAATGAAGTTGCTGCTCGCAATCACGAGCGAGAGCACGGAGATCGCAATAGCCAGGCCACCGAGCTGAGCCGTGCCGAGTCGGCCAACGACTGCGGTGTCGACGAGTCGATACAGCGGCTCAGCAGCAAGAGTTCCGAGGGCAGGGATTGCGAGAGCGATGACCCGTCGGTCGACTTCGTTCAGGCGTGGCACATGTTCACGCAGGCAACATGCCGATGTTGGCGTAGGCGCGCTCGACGGTCGCTGCTGCCACTTCACGCGCTCGGCCCGCGCCGACCTGCAGTAGCCGAGCGAGCTCGCCACGGTCTTCCATGAGTTCGGCGTATCGGAGCCGAATCGGGTCGAGAACAGCGAGAACCGCTTCGGCGGTGGCGACCTTCAAGGCGCCGTACTGCTCGTACTCGTCGGCAACTTCCTCGGGCGTCCGATCGGTGACAGCGGCGTGGATCTCGAGCAGGTTGCTGACGCCCGGCTTGTTCTCGCGGTCGAATCGCACAGCGTCGGCGCCCGTGTCGGAGTCGGTAACCGCCCGCTTGAACTTCTTCATTACGGCCTTGGCATCATCGATCAGGTACACGCAGCCGGCATCGGAGTCGTCGGACTTCGACATCTTCGACCCTGGGTCTTGCAGGCTCATCACACGGGCACCCGCCTTCGGGGTGACAGCCTCAGGAATCACGAAGGTGTCGCCGAAGCGGTGGTTGAAGCGAATTGCAGCGTCGCGGGTGATCTCGATGTGCTGTCGCTGATCCTCGCCGACCGGGACGTGATTGGTGTCGTAGAGGAGGATGTCAGCGGCCTGCAACGCGGGGTAGGTGAACAGCCCACCGCTGATGAAGTCCTGCTCGCGCTTGGCCGACTTGTCTTTGAACTGGGTCATCCTCGAGAGCTCGCCGTAGCTGACAGTGCACTCCATGACCCAGCCGAGCTGATTGTGTTCAGGCACATGGCTCTGGGCGAAGACGGTCGCCACGTCGGGGTCGAGGCCGATGGCGAACAGCATCGCAGCGGTACGCAGGGTCGCAGCACCCACTTGACCAGGTGTGTCGGTGACGGTGAGGGCATGGAGGTCGACCACTCCGTGGAACGCATCGGCACTGTGTTGACCGTTAACCCAATTGCGCAATGCTCCCAGGTAGTTGCCGAGGTGCAGATCGCCGGTGGGCTGGATACATGACAGCACTCGTGGTTTTGTCCGCGTTGTCGGAACGGTGGTCGGAGCGTTGTCGGTCACGTCCGAGACGATACCGCTGGTCGCCCTGTGCCTTCTGTATCGTTTGTTCGGATGGTTGACGTTGCTACACCGGTCTATGAGGGGCCGTTCGATCTGCTGTTGCAGCTGATTCTCAAAGAGCAGGTCGACATCTACGAGATCAATCTCTCGACGATCGTCGACGCCTTTCTCAGCGAACTCGACCGAATGCAGGTCCTCGACCTCGATGTGGCGACCAGCTTTCTACTGATCGCCGCGACGCTCGTCGACTTGAAGGCCCGCCGCCTGCTGCCAAACATGAGCGACGGCGACCTCGATGACGAGTTCGCACTGTGGGAAGAGCGCGACATGTTGCTCGCCCGTCTACTCGAAGCAAAGACGTTCAAAGACGTCGCATCGGTGTTCGATCGGCTCGCCGAAGAAGCCGACAAAACCTTTCCGCGCGTCATCGGCCCCGACGAACGCTTTGCTGATGTCGTTCCCGACATGCTCGAAGGCACCAGCCTCAAGCGGTTCCAAAACGCGGCGATCAAAGCACTCACGCCGCGGCCGAAGCCGATCGTCGACCTGTTCCACGTCGACCCGATCAAAATCACGGTGGCCGATGCAGTGTCGGAGTTGATCGACGAACTGCCGCGTGCTGGTCGCATCTCGTTCCGTCAGCTCACCGCGCAGTTCGCCGACCGGATCGACGTCATCGTCCGGTTTCTGGCGCTCCTCGAATTGTTCAAGCAAGGTGCCATCGAACTCAATCAATCCGAACGGTTCGGCGACATCGACGTCGTCTGGTCGATGGGCGACGACTTCGATTCCAACTCCATCCTGATCGATGCCTACGAGGGCTGACATGACCGAACTTCCCCCACCAGACCTTGGCGCCCCAGTGCCCCCGACTGCCGACAGCAGCAGTGCCGACAGCGACTCGACGAGCGAAGCTGACAGCAGCCCGTCCGACGAGATTCTCGTCCCGGTCGAGGACCAGATCGCAGCGTTCAAACGGGCGATCGAAGCCATCGTTCTCGTTGCCCACGACCCGGTGCCTCCGGAAATGCTGGCTCAGCTCATTGAGCAGCCGGTCACACTGGTCGATCAGTGGTGCGAAGAACTCGCGGCGACCTACCGAGATGCTGAGAACGGGTTCGAACTGGCCCGAGTCGCTGGGGGATTCCGATATCAGACAGCGGCGGATCTGACGCCGTACGTTGAGCGCTTCTTGCTCCATGACCAACGCGCGCGGCTCTCTGGCGCTGCTCTGGAAACACTCGCAATCGTTGCGTACAAGCAGCCGATTTCGCGTGCCCAAGTCGGCGCCATCCGCGGTGTTGACCCGGACGGCGTCATTCGCACGTTGGCGGCACGTGGCTATATCGAAGAGATCGGGCGAGATGACGGGCCCGGCCAAGCAATGCTGTTCGGAACGACGGACGTCTTCCTCGAGAAGCTCGGTCTCGATTCGCTCGACAATTTGCCTGCTATTGCCGAGTTCATTCCCGGCGCCGACGTGATCGAACTCCTCGAACACGGATTGCGCGTCACTCCGCAGATCGAGGTCGCTCCGACTGCCGTGCGGCACGCCGACGATGCACAACCCGACGACACAGAGCACGATGCACAACCCGACGATGCTCTCGAAGACGCGCACGAAGGAGCCGATGCAAAGTGAGTGACGACGCTGGGTTTGAGCCACCCCTTTGGGAACAGCTCGCCGAAAAAAACTCTCACCTCCACCAGGGGATCCGGCTCCAGAAGGTGCTGGCGTCGACTGGTTGGGGAAGTCGCCGTGTCTGCGAGGAGCTCATTGCGGAAGAGCGCGTCACCGTCAACGGTGAAGTCGCGATTCTCGGTCGTCGAGTCGACCCCGACAACGACACCGTCGAAGTTGATGGCGCACCGATTGGTGTGCGGCCCGGCCTCGTCTACTACCTCCTCAACAAGCCGCGGGGCGTCGTTACGACGAGTAAAGACACGCACGGTCGACCGACGGTTGTCGAGCTCGTGCCGGCAGAGCCGCGGGTCTTTTCGGTGGGCCGGCTCGACGCCGATACCGAAGGGCTCTTGCTGCTGACCAACGACGGCGACCTTGCCAATCGGATTGCTCACCCTTCGCATGGGGTCGAAAAGGAATACCTCGCACAGGTCGACGGTGGAGCTGTCTCGCCAGGAGGCATCCGCGCCTTGCGCGACGGCGTCGAACTCGAAGATGGTGTCACGGCGCCAGCCCGGGTGTCGCAGCCCGAACCAGGAACGCTTCGGCTGACGATCCACGAGGGTCGGAACCGGCAGGTTCGTCGGATGTGCGAGGCGGTCGGCCACCCGGTCACGCGTCTCGTTCGCACCCGCATCGGGCCGCTGAACGACACATCGCTGAAGCCGGGTGACTGGCGGGAACTGACCGCAGCCGAGCGTCGCGAGATGATCGAGACGATCGCCGCAACAACTCGACCGGCTGCGGATTCAACCTCGCAGTACGATCCCCCCTCATGACAGCGAGCCCGGTACAGCGACGGGCCAATGTGATTGGACTCGGTTTGATCGGCGGCTCGATTGCTCTCGCACTCAAGGGCGCCGGATGGAGGGTGTCGGGCGACGACACTCGCGAACCAACGGTGGCAACAGCACTCGATCGAGGAATCATCGACGCGTCAGGCCTCGACGAAGGCGCTGAGATCACCTTCGTCGCTGTGCCGGTCCGGGTAACGACCGACGAAGTCAAGCGAGCGCTCGCCGAAACCACGGGCACGGTTACTGATGTCGGCAGCGTGAAGACACCAGTGTGTCGATCGGTCGACCACTCCCGATTCATTGGTGGGCATCCGATGGCGGGCAGCGAATTCGATGGTATTGATGCGGCGCAAGCCGATCTTTTCAACAGCGCTGTCTGGGTTCTTACCCCCCTCGAGGGAAGTGACGACGCCACGTTTGCCCAGGTCAACGCAATAATCTCGTCGTTCGGTGCCGACGTTGTCGCGCTGAGCCCCGAGCAGCACGATCAGCTTGTTGCAGTTGTCAGCCACGTGCCGCACCTCACGGCGGCCACGCTGATGGGCCTTGCCAGCACACGTTCCGAAGAACATGCCGCATTGCTGCGACTCGCTGCCGGTGGCTTTCGTGACATGACTCGTGTGGCGAGCGGCCAGCCGGGCATTTGGATCGACATCTGTGCCGAGAACAAAACTGCAATCACGTCAGCGTTAGGCGAACTGATCGCCGGACTCACCAATATGCGCGAGCTCATCGCCACCGACGATCACGAAAAGCTGCGGTCCACGTTGCAAGCAGCACGCGACGCCCGAACGAACCTGCCGACTCGCGTGGTCCATCCCGAAGATCTCTCGGAAGTGCGAGTTCCGATTCCTGACCGTGCCGGTTCCGCAGCCGAGCTGTTCACTCTCGCTGCCGAACTCAGCGTCAACATCGCCAACTTCGAGGTGGTTCATGTGGCCGAGAGCAACCGCGGCGTCGCCGTCGTACTGATCGACAGCACCAAATCCGAGATCTTCCGGGGCGGCCTCATCGCCCGTGGGTTCAGGCCGTCGGTGCAGGCCTTGTCATGACACTCGACCTTCCCGACCGGCTGATGGTTCGTCGTGCCGACGGTCCAGTGATCGCCGATGTTGTCGTGCCGCCGTCAAAAAGCATCGCTAACCGCGCGCTGATCTGCGCTGCGCTTGCCGAGGGCGAGAGCGAAATTGTTGGTATCGCTCCTGGCGACGACACCTCAGCCATGCTCGATTGCCTGGAACGACTTGGCGTGGTCATCGACGTCACCGAACGCGATCAGCGACTCGTCGGAACGATCACCGGTAATGGCGGTGTGCTTCCCGACGGTCCAATCAACCTCCAGACCCGTCTTGCTGGAACCACCTCCCGCTTTATCACTGCGTTCGCGGCATTGGGCGGCGGGCCCTACGTGATCGACGGCGCGCCACCGTTACGGGCACGCCCCATGGCGCCGCTCCACAACTCTCTTGCTGCGCTTGGCGCCCGCATCGAGCCCGGTGAGGAATGGGGCCACCTGCCGGTCACCGTGTCAGGCCCGCTCGGCGGTGCCGACGCTGTCATGATGCCGGGCAACGTGTCGAGTCAGTACGTGTCGGCGCTGATGATGATCGCACCGTACATTCGGCGCGGGATGCGCCTCGGGCTGTCGACAGAACTGGTCTCGCGGCCGTACGTCGAAATCACCCGGTCGGTCATGTCGGCATTCGGTGTCGACGATGTCGATGTCTCGGAGCGCACCATTCACGTCGGCGCCGGCTGCTACTTCGGGACCGACTACACGGTCGAGCCCGACGCCTCGTCGGCCAGCTACCCGCTCGCTGCTGCCGCCGTCGCAGGTGGTGCAGTCAGCATCAAGGGTCTCGGCCGCGATGCGCTACAGGGTGATGCGAAGTTCATCGACGTCCTCGTTTCGATGGGCTGCACGGCGACCGTGAGTGCCAGCGACATGGTTGTCATGCGGCGTCGCGACACGCCACTGCGCGGTGTCGACATCGATATGGCGGACTTCTCTGATCTCGTGCCGACGATGGCAGTCGTTGCCACCCAGGCCGTTACGCCGACCAGAATCACGGGTGTCGGCTTCATCCGCGCGAAGGAGAGCGATCGTCTTGGCGACCTGGCAGCGGAACTGAACAAGACGGGAGCGCAGGTGATCGTCGAGGACGACGGGCTCCTGATTGTTCCAACCGACATGCTGCACGGCGCTGTCCTCGACACGCACCATGACCACCGGCTCGGGATGGCCTTCGGTGTACTCGGCCTCGTCGTGGACGGCATCGAGATCAACGATCCGTCGGTCGTGTCCAAGAGCTGGCCAGCGTTCTGGGACGCACTCGAGGCCATCCCCGCACGTCGATCGTGAGGCGTTGACCATGCTCCGGATTGCTGCGTTCGACGTCGACGGAACGCTGACGCGACGCGACTGCGTCGTCCCGTTCATCCGCAGGGTTGCAGGTATCCGACCGGTTGCTACGCAGCTTGTACTCGGAGCTCGCCAGACCATCCCTGCGGTCGTTCGCAGAGATCGAGATCGCCTGAAGGCCCTCGGTGCCCATGCGGCATTCGCGGGCCGCAACGTCGACGAAGTGCAGCAACTCGCCGATGTGTTCGCCGCCGACGTGTTCGCTACAGGCCTGCGCCCTGACAAGTGGGCAGCGCTGAGTCGCCATGCAGCGGCTGGCGACCAGATCGTTTTGGTGTCGGCCAGCTTTGAGATTTACCTCCGACCGCTCGCTGCGCTGCTTGGAGCGCATGATGTGCTGGCGGTTCGGCTCGAGAGCGATGGCGACACATTCACTGGCAACTTGCTTGGGCCGAACTGTCGCGGGCCCGAGAAGGTCCGCCGGCTCAGCGAGTGGCTTGACGAGCATCACGGTGGTCGAGCAAACGTACACCTCACGGCATATGGCGATTCGACCGGCGACCGCGAGCTACTACTCGACTCGGACGAGGCCAACTACGTGGGATCGGGTTCGCCCGCATGGCTTCCCGTCGCCAAGCGATAGACAATCAACGCGTTGCCGGTCGATGCTCGACGCTTGATAGTCGGACTGTGGGGGATCATCGGGGAGATGTGCCTCTGGCCGCTACCGTCGTGCCGTGATCTCGGGCATAATCGGCACAGCGCGCCCCAAACAATGGCTGAAGAATGTTCTGGTCTTCGCCGCGCCCGGAGCCGCCGGTGTACTTAATCAGGGGCGACCATTTGGGTTGACGCTGATCGCATTCGTGTCGTTTTGCCTTGCGTCAGCGGGCGTTTACTTTCTCAATGATCTCATTGATGTCGAAGCCGATCGGAAGCATCCGAAGAAGCAGCTCCGCCCAATCGCTTCCGGCGAGGTCCCGCTCAATGTGGCGCGGGTGGCGTGCGTTGCTCTCTCCGCCGGCGCGCTCGGGGTCGCTGGTCTCACCGGACGCTGGCAGACCGTGGCGATCGTCGGCGTCTACTTGGCTGTCAATATCGCCTACAACTTCGGGCTCAAGCGGATCCCGGTCATCGACCTCGTCGCCGTGGCATCCGGCTTCGTTTTGCGGGCGGCAGCTGGCGCAGTCGCTGTTGACGTGCCGATGTCACGTTGGTTTGTTCTGTGCATCACCTTTGGCTCGCTGTTCATCGTTGTCGGTAAGCGCTACGCCGAACTCAACGAGATGGGCAAGGGCTCCGGCACTCGGGTAACACTTGATTCGTACTCGGTTGGCTACCTCCGCATTCTGTTGTCGGTGAGCTGCGGTGCAGCGCTTCTCAGCTACTGCGTGTGGGCGTTCGAGACCAGTGAGGCCGGTGCAGCTGCGTCGGGTTCATCGTTCGACTTCCCGTTTTACGAGCTCTCGATCGTGCCGTTGTTGACGGCGCTCTTCCGTTATCTCCTCGTGCTTGAACAGGGTGGGGGCGGTGCCCCGGAAGAAGTGTTTGCAAAAGATCGTGTCCTGCAGATCCTTGGGCTCTGCTGGATCATCATCTACGGGGTTGCGGTCTACGCTGGGTGACCACATGGAGGACTCATCGGACATGCCACTAATTGAACGCCCAGCGATTGATGCGGTGTTGGCCCAGGTTGCCAACGTGCAGGGTTGGATGACGCCCGGACAGGCCTTGACGCTGTACGACAGAGCTGTTCGCTGTCCGAACGACAGTCAAATCGTTGAAATCGGGTCATTCCAAGGCAGATCAACCATTGTTCTGGCGTTGGCAGCTGCGCCATCAATCGAGGTGATTGCGATCGACCCGCACGCCGGCAACGACCGGGGGCCTCAAGAGATCGACGGGTACGCGGATGAAGCCGACAGCGATCATGCGATCTTCAACCAGAACCTCGCTGATGCAGGAGTGAAGGAGCGTGTCCGCCATCTCCGAATGTTTTCCAACGAAGCGCACGAAGAAGTTACCGGCGACATTGGTCTGCTCTATGTTGACGGTGCTCACCGGTACGCCCCAGCACGCGCCGACATTGCGTCGTGGGGCGGGCGTGTCGCTGACGGCGGGACACTGTTGATTCATGATTCGTTCTCATCGATCGGCGTCACGATGGCCATTTTGCGCGAGCTCGTCGTCGGTTCAAAATTTCGTTATATCGGCCGCAGCCGTTCAATGACGATCTATCGAGCAGACCTCACCGGTGGTGCTGGCTCGCGGATGACGAACGCTGCTCGACAGCTCGCACAGTTGCCTTGGTTCGCAAAGAACGTCATGCTCAAGGTATTGCTTTCCGCTGGACTCGGCAAGATTCTCATCAAGCTCGGCCGCACAGTTCCCGCTTGGCCGTACTGACTCACTGATGGGCGTTCGCCAGATTCTCACCGGCTGGGGCAGGACCTCCGCTACGTCGGGTACGGTCGAATCGTTGCGTAGCGAAGAACTCGCCGAGGTACTAGCTGGAACGCCCTTTGGCCAGCGAGGCGCTATCGCTCGTGGCCTCGGTCGCGCCTACGGCGACCCTGCACAGAACGGTGGTGGAACGGTTATTCGTCTGCAACCGTCTGTAAATCCAGTGTGGATCGACACCGATGCCGGTACCGCAACGGTGGATGCCGGCGTCAGTTTCGATGAGTTGCTCCGTCGAATCGTTCCACACGGATTCTTCGTGCCGGTTACTCCAGGCACCCGATTTGTCACCGTTGGCGGCGCCATCGCCAGCGATGTCCACGGCAAGGGGCACCACACCGACCTCACTTTCGGTCACCACGTGGCAGCTCTGGATATTGTTCTGGCTGATGGGTCCGAACGGACGATTCGCCCATCCACAGACCCTGAGCTGTTTTGGGCGACAATCGGTGGGATGGGCTTGACCGGCGTGGTCACTCGGGCGACGTTCTCCCTGTTGCGAATCGAGACGAATCGATGTCTGGTCAAGACGCAGCGCTTGCCCGACCTTGGCAGGCTGATTGACGTGATGAGCGACGGCGACGCCGACCACCGCTACTCAGTTGCATGGGTCGACCTCGCTACGAAGGGGCCACGGGTGGGCCGGGCGATTCTCGAGCAAGGTGACCACGCGACGCTCGATGACCTCGCCGAACATGCCCCGAAAGCGTTGCGCGACCCGCTCCGCTTCGCTCCCGGATCACCAATGCCGGTACCGCCCGTTCCGAACGTCATGAACCGGCTTGCGGTGCGCTCCTTCAACGAGTTGTGGTTCCGTAAGGCCCCTACGCACCACCTCGGCACCCCGACGCTCACGAGCTTCTTCCATCCGCTCGATGGGGTTGGTGACTGGAATCGGTTGTACGGCGCGCACGGATTCTTGCAGTACCAGTTCGTCGTGCCCTTTGAGGCTGTCGACACGCTGCGCGAGATCGTTGATCGCGTCGTGGCTAACGGCAATGCCAGTGTCATCTCAGTGCTCAAGCGATTCGGTGCCGAGAGTGGTGGCTTATTGAGCTTTCCCAAGCCCGGCTGGACGCTCACATTTGACCTCGCTGCAGGTGTGCGCGGGCTCGGTCCCTTCCTTGCTGAACTCGATCGGCTTGTCGTGGATGCCGGTGGCCGCCACTACTTGGCGAAGGATGCACACACCACCCCCGAAATCATTCGTGCCGGCTACCCGCGCCTCGATGCTTGGAAAGCAATCCGCCGGAGCGTCGACCCTGACGGTCGGTGGGCGAGCGACCAGGCGCGCCGACTCGACCTTCTCTGAATCTCTCGACAGGACCTTTCATGAACAATGCCATTCACCAACCTCAAACGATTGTCGCCCTCGGTGGAAGCAGCGATATTGCACGCGCGATCATTGTTGCTCTCGACTCAGCGTCGCTGCGCACTGTTGTGCTCGGATGTCGCAACGTTGACGCGGCAGACGTCGCTGGCCTCCAAGCTCAACTGAGCGGTGCATCGGTCACGGCACGCCACTTCGATGCGACCGATCATGCCGGACATGCTGACTGGATTGCTGGCGTTGCATCCGATCACGGTGACCTCGACATCGTCGTTCAGGCCTTCGGCCAACTGGGCGTCGACGCCGCTGACGATCCCGTCGCAGCCGCCAAGCTGGTCGACGTCAACTACGCGGGCGCCGTCAGCTCCGGGCTGGCCGTTGCTGATCACCTGCGTAGACAGGGGCACGGCGTGCTGGTGTCGTTGTCGAGCGTCGCCGGCGTCCGGACGCGGGCATCTAACTTCGTGTACGGCTCGACCAAGGCTGGCCTCGATGCATTCACCACCGGGCTTGGCCATGCCCTGCATGGATCTGGTGCTCGGGTGATGACCGTGCGACCCGGCATGGTGCGCACGTCGATGACCGAAGGGATGGACGATGCACCCTTCACAGTCGATGCAGCGGACGTTGCTGCTGCCACGGTGAGTGGATTGCGCAAGAAGAAGGCCATCGTCTGGGCACCGGCAAAGTTGCGGGGTGTTTTTGGTCTGCTCCGATTCGCCCCCGACTTCGTCTGGCGCAAACTCGACACGTGATCGTTCCTGACG
Source organism: Ilumatobacter sp. (assembly GCA_051275435.1). Lineage (GTDB taxonomy): Bacteria > Actinomycetota > Acidimicrobiia > Acidimicrobiales > Ilumatobacteraceae > Ilumatobacter_A. The sequence continues at coordinate 33,315 of JBNMOS010000003.1, read as the reverse complement.
CGACGGCAGCTCGTCAGACAGAGCTACAGGCCAACGCCGACCGACTCCGAGCCCTCGGTATCGACCGCGTCGAGAGTTTTGCCTGGCGCGATCTCGACGACGCCGAGGCGGGTGGATCCGAACTCCATGCTGACGAGATCTTCAGCCGGTGGGCTGCCGTCGGCATCGTCGTCGTGCATCGGACGTCGACCTATTGCACCCAAACTTTTGAGCGAAACGGCTACGTCGTTGTGCAGCGAGGAGGGCGATATGACGTCTTTGCTCGGGTGATCGCACACCAGATGTGGCGTCGCCTGGCGCGGCGACGCTCATCGAGCACGGCGACGATCGAGATCTGGAATGGGGTGCCCTGGTTCGGCCCGCTCTGGGCGCCGCAACGGCGAGTGGTTTGGATGCATCACGTGCATCGCGACATGTGGGCAGACGTGCTGCCCAGGCCGTTCGACGCTGCCGGGCGCTTCCTCGAGACTCGATTCGCACCGATGTTCTACAGGAGGAGCGCATTTGCCACCTTGTCGGAGTCATCTGCTGACGAAATCGAGCGAATCGGTATCGATCGAGCACGGCTGGCCGTCATCCCTCCGGGCGTTCATGAGCGATACACGCCAGACGAGAGCGTGCGGAGTACCCACCCCACAGTCGTGATCGTCGGACGTCTGGCACCGGTCAAGCGGCAACGCCTCGCACTTGCCGCGCTGACCGCGGCACGGTGCCAAGTACCGGACCTGAAGGTCCAGCTCATCGGCGACGGCCCAGACCGACCGCTGATTGAGGCCTGGATCGAGGAGCATCACGCACAGGACTGGGTCACGCTGAGTGGACGTGTCAGCGACGATGGACTTGTGCAGGCCTACCGGTCGGCATGGCTCGTCGTCAGCGCCTCATACGCAGAGGGCTGGGGCATGTCGCTGACCGAGGCGGCTGCATGCGCAACACCGTGTGTCGCCACCGACATTGCTGGGCATCGTGGCGCAGCCGTCGACGGCGTTACCGGCCTACTCGTTGCCGATATCGCTGATCTCGGTGCAGCTATTGCCGATCTCCTCGGACAGCATGATCGGCGGCATGCGATGGCGCGTGCTGCAACCGACCACGCTGCAGGGTTGTCGTGGACGGCCGTCGCCGCTCGTCAGTTGGACGTGCTCTGTGCCGAAGTGGCCTCGGCTGCTGCGCGATAGGCCCGGCGGCGACGGCGCAAACTGAACAGGTCTGCCAGGCCCCAGTAGGTGACCAGCTTGAAGGCTTCCAACACGATGCCGCTGTGCATCTTCGATGTTCCTGCCACGCGATCGCGGAATTGAATGGGAATCTCGACCACGCTCAGTCCCTTGCGGACGGTGCGGTAGGTCATCTCCACCTGAAACCCGTAACCGCCCGCCTGGATGCCCTCGAGGTTGATCGCCCGCAGCGTGTCTGCGCGATACACCCGGAATCCCGCGGTGGCGTCGTTGATTGCCAGGCCGAGCATGATGGCGGCGTATCGGTTGCCCCAGCGCGAGAGCCAGGTGCGCCGTTGCGGCCACCCGATCACTGATCCGCCCGGCACATAGCGCGAACCGATGACAAGATTGATGCCGCGCTCGGCCACCGCAAGCATCGTCGGCAGCACGGCGGGGTCGTGTGACATGTCGGCATCGATTTCGACAACGGCGTCGTAGCCGGCGGCGAGCGCCAATCGAAAGGCATGGAGGTAGGCGTCGCCAAGACCCCGTTTCTCGTTCCGCTCGACAATTTCAATGCGCTCGCCGGCAGCAATCCGTTTGTGCACGAGCAGTCGGGTGTCGTCAGTCGACGCGTCGTCGACCACCATGATGTCAGTGTCCGGCACGTGTCGCTGGATCTCGTCGAGCACGGTAGAGATGTTCGCCGCCTCGTTGTGCGTCGGCACGATGATCAAGGTGCGCATGAGTCCCTCAGGTTACCCAGGGTGAGCGCCGGGTGAGGCGGTCGGCGACTCGCCGGGTGTCGGCCATTCTGATGTCGGGTCCTGCAACGCGACATAAGCGGGTGTCCACACGGAAAGAAGTACTTGGGTGCTGACGGCGGCGACCACCATCCAGGTGACGGGTCCAGCCCAGGTAAAGTGGAGTGGCCAATCTGGTCCGTTGGCGTAGTCGTAGCGCCACTCCAGGGCAATAACCAGGCCGCTAACGCCAGCCCACCCGACGCACACAACCGCGGCTGCCACGATTCGGGCCAGCCGGCCCCGGCGGGCAACGAGCACGATCAGCGACACCGCGGCCGACGTCAACGCAGCAAGTGGTCCCCCGACCAGTACAAAGCCCACCGCTGTCGTAACAGCAATAGCAGCCAGCGCTGTAGGTGTCAGTGTCGGCGCCGCTCGCGGCCAGTCTCCATCGGCGGCAACTCGATCCAACGGTCCGCGATTGCGTCTGATCCAGCCCACCGCGATCAATACCAAGATGGCGAGCGCGGCGATGGCCGAGGTTCCCAGTCCGACGTTGATGGATCGCTGCGGCGTCCAGCGGAGTTCGAGCGAACGGTCAGCAGGCCCTGCCTGCAGCAGCCAGCCGTTCGCATAGCCATCCACGAGGCGCGGAGTGCCGAGGTCGACGCCGTCAACTGACGCCGTCCAGCCGAGGTTGTGACTCTGGGGCAGCATCAGCACCGTCGTGCCGTCGGTGGCCGTCACGACGGCGTCGATGGCCGTCGCTGTAGCCCGGGTGATGCTGACAATCGCATCCGATGAGGGCGATGCGGCGCGCTGTGTTGTGTCGAGTACGAGACGATCAAAATCGAATCCGCTCAAACTGCCGTCTGTCGCGACGAGACGGTGCTGTCCAGCGGTCAGGCCCAACGTCGCGCCGCTGGCGTTGACTGCGCTGGGGCACAAGGTGACGTCCAGCACCCCGTCGACCTCACCAGCCACCTCGACAGTGAGCGGTTCGCCGTTCAGTGAGATCAAGTCGGAGCGACACCCGGTGCTCAGCATCCGCGCCGTCCGCAAGGGCGACGCCGAGGTGGTGGGGCCGAACGAAACCTCGGCAATCCCGACGGGGAGCATCCGCTCAACACCCGAGTAGTACTCGGGCACGGTCTCTCCTGACACGGCATTGAGTGTGATGGTGGTGTTCGAAGCGGTGAAGGTTGGAACGGGAATGGTCACCGTCGACAGGCCGGACTCCGAAGTGGCCATTGGTACTGTGACCTCGAAGCTGGTCGCTCCATCGGTGACCGTGAGTGACTGGGGGACGGCGTGTTTACCATCGCTCCGCCACGTGATCGTCAACTCGTCGGCTGCAACGGGCGTCTGTTGTGTAATGGTCAAGGTTGCGCCGAGGCTGCCGTCGAACGGCGTCTGCCACGCAGTGGTCACGTCGCCGTCAACTGCGGCATCGCCGCGGCTCGCCGCACTGCCTGAAAGGCGCACCGAAGCCGTGGCTGTCGCGCGCTGACCGGCCTCGGAATCGATGAGTGCCGAAGTAAGTACGTCGTCGTTTGCTGTTGCTGAGAGCCGTGCCTGGCCGGTCAGAACGAACGAACGATCGAGTGGCAGGTCGAAAAGTCGGTCGATGACCGGCTCGGGAGCCTGCCGGTTGGGCGTCGATGGGTCGATGCGCTGTCGCGTCAGCACGTAGGTGAGCGGGTCACGGGCGGCGATACCGAGCGCTGCAGCGACGGGCAATCGAACCGTTCGGTCGTCAACGACGACGGAACCGTCCGGTCGGACGGGACTCACTTCGGCAAATCCGACGCCGGGCCGGCCAACGTAGGAGGCCAGGTCGCCGAGGTTGTCGGAGAGCACCTCAATCTCAAGTTGCCTGGTCAGCCCGCCTACGCCAGCAGCTGAAAGGTCGAGGACCTGTCCGCTGCCAGTCCGTGATGACTCATTCAGTTCGAACTCCGACGCTCCCGTATCGGTGCGGACATTGATACGCGTGATGACTCGATCGTTGGCCCCAACCTGGGGTTGCAGCAGTCGAAGCAGGTCGAGGTCCTCTGGCGCAACGAAGTCGACAACCCAGCGGACGCCAACGCTGTTCTCGGCGATACCGGCGCGCCAGGCCGTCGAGGGGTCTCCATCGATGGCGAAACCGGGCGCATCCTCCGCGGTGTAGATAATGCGGCCGCCGTACGAACTGGCCGCCACATTCGCCACGTTGGCCAAATGGACGGCAACGGTCTGGTCAGCCAGTTCCGCCGTGCCGTCCGGAAACAGATCGAGCCGGCTGTCGTTGGGGTCATCGTCGAACGTCAGTACATCAGCGGCTTCCAGCCCACCAAGATTCGATCCGATCGACGACCATCGGTGGCCCTGCTTCCGATTCGTGTCGGTGACAACCCACCAGGGGCTCACTGCGGCTGTGAGCACCTCATTGTCCAGGCTTGCCGCATACACGATCGGCCGGTCAGGGTCGATCAGGCCGGCTGCAGCGACGTCGACGATGCCGTCCCCGTTGCCTGCCAAGATCATGAGGCCCGAGGCGCTACGCACCGACAGGCCTGAGAGTTTGTTCGCCTCGTCCAGCTCGAATGCGGCGGTGATTGGGTACTTGTCGTTTGCGTCCTCGCGAGCGAGTGTGATTTCGTCGATGAGCTGGATTCGGGTGACGTCAGTGGTGAGCGGGCCAGCGTGGTCAGGAAGCCCAAGCACTGATGTCACATCGCTCCAGAGCGGCCCCGGCCGCGCCAGCCGATATCTCTCGTGTTGAAGGTCGTTGCGGACGACAATGGTCTCGACGTCGAGCAGCATTGCAATTGGCTCAAGGGTCGCTGGTTCGAACCAGCCCTCGGCGAGTCGGCGGTCGAAGGCATTGAGGAGGTCGGCGGTGCCAGAGCTTCCCTGAGGAATTAATTCTCGATAGAGCACCGACCGGTCGGTGAGGCCGGGCAGGACCGGGTCGACCGTGCCACCCCATCGATAGTCGGCAAAGTCAGCGCCGGGAATTGCAAAAATCCGCCCGCCGGGGCTGTCTTCGCCGGAACCGGCGGAGTCACTTGAGTTCAGATACGCAGCAAGATCGATTGTTGCAGCGGGCAGGGTCTCCGGGCGAAGCAAGGACGCCGAGGCAGCGCTGCCCGTGAACCAGGGCAGGAGGTTGACGAAGACGGCGCAGACGGCGAACGCCGGGAGCATCGGTGCGGTGCGCTGCAGGATGATGGCGGGCCGAGCCGCAAGCCACCGATGCGCGGCTTCAACGCCTGCACCGAGCCCGCATGCCAGCGCGAGCAGTAAAAGTGGGGCGGCCCGCGGCGTGGAACGCAGTGCAGCCCCGGCTGTCGAATTCGTTGCGAAACGTTCGAATAACACGCCGTACCAGGTCGAGTTCCCGAGGGGCGCTGCGCCGACGCTGAGCACCAGCCCGACAAGGAGGAGAATCATCATTGCAGCGCGCCCGCGGAACGGGGCGAAGAGCCCGAGGATCGACACACCGGCCAAACCGAAGCTCACGAACATCACAACGGGGCTGTTGAAGTATGGGAATGCTGGTCCAACCCACGGGTCGAGTCGATCACCGCCATAGAAAAACCAGTAGCCGAGCCCGCGCAGGATTTCCTGAGGGGCGCTTGCCGAGGCCACAGTCTGGTAGCTCTCAGTGAAGTCCAGAATCGGGAGCCCGTACGTTCCCTGGACTCGAAGCCCTGCGATCCACCAGGCCGATATCGCTGCGCAGAGCACACCAATTCGTCCGGCGGCGGCGAGCACTGACCGAGTTGCAACGCGGCGACTGGCTGCGTCGGCAACCAACCAAATCACTGGGCCAAGACCGACGAAGAGCAAGGAGGTGGCGTTCACGCTGCCGACCAGCGCCACGACCAAGGCGAACTGCGCTGCCCGGAACCAGGATCGATCCCGAGCGGCACGCGCCGCCAACAAAATGAGCCAGGGAAGCCCAGCCCAGGGGAACAGGATGGCAGACAGCCGAGCCAAGTAGCTCAACAGATAAGGGCTGAAGCCGTAGCCGACGGCAGCGATCAGCGACCCGGCGACGGTCCAGCCAAGCCAGCGCAGAAGGCGGAACGTGCCGAAGGCAGCAGCAAAAACTACAAGGGCCCACAGCAACCGTTGCGCGGCCCAGCCTGGCACTCCGACTGCATCGAGCATCCAGTAGTACGGCCCGAGCGGAAAGAGGTACCCGATGTTTTGATGAGGGACTGTTCCTGCACCAACGGAGGGGTCCCACATGAATCGTGCGCTGGACAGCAGCCGACCCGGATCGAGTGTGAGATATGACTTCGTGTCGGCACTCACCTTCCCGCTCGACGTGAACAACATCGGGACGAGAGTCGCGATCGCGAGCAAACCTGCTGAGACCCGATCAGCGTGATCGTGGACCCACGTTCGGGTCGCAGCAGAGACGCGAATACCCATAACTCCAAAGTAGTCTGTCAACATCATGACTACAGCAGTGCAGATCGAGCGCTGTCTCACCGTGGTGGTGCCCTGCTACAACGAGCGAAACACAGTACGCTCCCTCGTGGACCGTGTGCTGGCTTCGCCGTTCGTGGCCGAGGTCATCTTGGTCGACGACGGCTCGACCGATGGCACCCGAGCGCTGTACGACGGGATCACCGACCCCCGTGTGCAAGTCATGTTGCACGATGTCAATCAGGGCAAGGGAGCGGCGTTGCGGACCGGCTTCGCCGCGGCGACGAGCGAGTTCGTCATCATCCAAGACGCCGACCTGGAATACGACCCGGCCGAATATCCAAAACTGCTCGAGCCGTTGATCTCTGGGCGCGCAGGTGCTGTTTACGGGTCACGGTTCGTGTCGAGTGAACCGCATCGGGTGTTGTACTTCTGGCACAGCATTGGAAATCGGCTCCTCACCGTGATGTCGAACATGGTCACCGATCTGAACCTCACCGACATGGAGACGTGCTACAAGGCGTTCCGCCGTGACGTGATCCAGGCGATCGATATCGAAGAGGACCGGTTCGGCTTCGAACCCGAGGTGACCGCCAAGTTGGCACGTATGGGGGTGCCGATCTACGAAGTCGGCATCGCCTACGCCGGACGGACTTACGAAGACGGCAAGAAAATCGGCTGGCGCGATGGCGTCCGAGCAGTGTGGTGCATCGTGAAGTATTCGTCGCTCGGCCATCGTCTTCGGCGTGTCTGAAACAGGATCCACGCTCGTCGAGGCGCGGTCTGCGGACGACGGCTCCCCACGCGGCCACCTGGAGTACCGGCCCGCACTGGACGGACTCAGAGGGGTCGCTGTCGCTGCCGTGGTGGCGTTCCACCTTGGCCACTTGCAAGGCGGCTTCCTCGGCGTCGACATGTTCTTCACACTGTCGGGATACCTCATCACCCGGCTGCTCCTGGCGGAGCACGAGACGTCTGGAACGGTATCGTTCGCTGCGTTCTGGTCTCGGCGAGCGTGGCGTCTCTTTCCAGCGTTGTACGCCTTGTTGGCGGTCCTTTGCGTGTACGCCGCTTTCGTCGCATCGCCCGTCGAACTCGACGACCTCCGCGGTGCGGGCATCGCCAGCTTGTTGTTCGTCGCCAACTGGTGGTTCATTGCGCGTGATGCCGGGTATTGGGACCAGTTCGTTGCGCCATCCCCACTCGAACATGTCTGGAGTCTCGCGATCGAGCAACAGTTCTACGTGGTGTGGCCGTTGGTCGTCGCTGTCGCGCTCCGCTGCGGCCGCAAGGCCAACGGGCTCCTCGCCGTCACGGCTGCACTTGTCGGAGCATCGACGATCTGGTTGGCAGTCCTGTCGCGAAGCGACGTGTCGCGGGCGTACTTCGGTTCAGGCAGCCGATCTGGCTCGATCCTCGTGGGTGCTGCTCTGGCGATACTGATCCACCGCCAGGATCGGTGGTTGATCGAAGCGACTCGATCTCGGGTCGGGCCGTGGGCCGCTGGCGCCGCAGGAACGGCGTTGGCAGTCGCCTGGGTCGCCATCAACGGCGAGACCGACACCTGGTTTTACCTTGGCGGGTACCTTGCCCATGCCGTTGCGGTCTCAATGATCATTGCTGTCCTGACGTTCCGCACGACCGGGCGTGTCGTCCAGGTTCTCGAGTCCCCTCCGTTGCGGCGTCTCGGCGTCATCTCTTACGGGCTGTATCTCTGGCACTGGCCGGTCATCGTGATCCTCGATGCCGAACGAACCGGACTGGATGGCACGGCGTTGCTGGCCACGCGGCTGGCGGTTTCACTGTTGCTGACCGAGATCTCGTACCGTCTGATCGAAGTACCCACACGACGCCGCTTCGCCGGCAAGGTACACGCACTCATCGTATTTCCGCTCGCCGCGGCCCTGATCGGTGCAGCGCTCTTTGCGTCGACTCGGGCCTCGTCCTCGGAGTCGTTCAGCAGTGCGCCTCCTCCGCCCGCTCCTGCGTCGCTCGCCCCGACGTCGATTCTCCCCTCGACGTCTGAGCCGGCTCCGGACAGCGCTTCGCTCGAGCAGGCGACATCGACATCTGCGGCAAGAGCGACAACGACAACGAGTATTAGTGTCGACGGAGATTCGGTGCCGGCCCTGCTCGTCACGACTCCCGCGGTGCTGCCATCTCTGCGGGTGCCGACCGAAGCGGAGCCGCTCCGGGTCCTGCTGGTCGGGGACTCCTACATGTACGACGCGCAGCCAGGGATCGAGGCAGCACTCGGTGCCATGCACGTCGATGTCGTCGGAGCAGCCCAGCTCGGATTCACGATCACGAGCGGTGAGTGGGAGGACTCCCTGCGCTCGCTCGTTGCAGAGCACGAGCCGGACCTGATCGTGTCGATGTGGGCCCGGTTCGACGTCGAATGGCTGTCCTCACACGAGCAGGTCGAGTACGAGCAGCGGCTGGACACCGCCGTCGAACTGTTGACAGCAGATAATGCGGCTCTCGGATTCATCGGGCTGGCGCCGTCGTTGACCGCCGGAGTCGATCGCGAACCGGTCGATCGGGCGATCAACGTGATATTCGCCGACCTACCGAATCGTCACGATCGAGCGTTCTACATCGATCCCGACCCGATCGTGGCTCCCGATGGCCTGCCGGTACGACGAATCGAGACCCTGGAAGGTGACCTGTTAGTCCGTAAGGTAGATGTCAGCCATTACTGCAGCGACGGTGCGGCGCGATTCGGCCTCGCGCTGAGTGAACTCGTCAACGAACTGGCGGCGGCGCCTGTCGCCGATCCGGCCACGTGGTGGCTGACGGAATGGCGGACCGACGAGCGCTACGACGACCCGTCCGGGAGTTGTCGCTGACGAGTTGCGGTGGTCGTGGCGATGTGGCGTGTGCACCGCACGAGCCCCACAGCTGCGAGCACGACGATCCCCGGCTCCGCGGCCACCCTGAACCGCTGGTTCCCGTACGTGATCGCCGACATGAAAGCGACAACCACCAGCGGCATCAGCAGGGGCCAGATTCGAACATCTCGCGAACGCAGAGTGACCACGCCGATTGCGGCCAGACCTGCAATGAGCAGCCAGGCGACCCAACCGGCCCAGAGCCAGTCGTAGGCTCGTCCTTCGAAACTCTCGTAGAACAGGCTCGTTCGAATGTCCCACAGACCGAATGTTCGTGCGAGCCGGGCGGCCATCACGCGCGGCAGGTCACTTAGGTGGGCAGTGATGTATTGCACTCCCGCTTGGCGAGCCTCATCGGCGAAGTCCGACTCAGCGGTGACTGACGACTCGTAATGCGGTACGCAGTCGAACCGCCATCCTCCGATCTGGGTGCCTTCGTAGACGGCATCGCAGTTCGAACCAGAGAGTGCGGTACCACTGTTGTTGGTGAAGGGTTGGAAGCGACCGAGCGCCCGGGCGTTGCGAATGGTCCACAAGCTCAACGTGATAGCGCTGCCCGCGCAGACGAGCAATACTCTTCGGGTCCAGGCCGCGAGACCGCCGGCTCGATCAGCAGCGAGGAATGTTCCGGGGATCAGCACGAGTGGCAGTAGGAGCAAAGCCTCGGTGCGCGTCAAGATGCCGATACCCGTCGACACACTCGCCAGGACCCACCACTTAGTCGGGGCCGCCTCGGCTGGATCCATTGCTCGAACGACACCCAGGAGCGTGAGTGCGACCAGCGCTGCGAAGAGACCCTCGCTCATCAGTGTTCCGTCGAAAGTGATGAGCTGTGGGTACAGCGCGGCAATGAAGGCCGCGACCACTCCGACGGTCCGTCCGGCCACCGCCGAGCCGAGCAGACCGATGACGATGATCGTGACCACTCCGACCAAGGTGCCGAACAGCCGTTGGCCGGTGACCGAATCCACACCGACGAAGTCGAGCGCTCCGAGCAACAGCGGATATGCCGGGGGAAACTCCGCAGTCGGAATGTCGAGTCCGAGCCAGAGTGATTCCCGTGGCCTGACGTATCCACGACCGGCAGCCAGCCGATCACCGAGGAGGTGGTAGGTCTCTGCGTCGCCGGACAACGCGATCCGCCCACGGACGACACGGAGGACGTAGTAGACGCGGGCAATGAGGCCGACCACGGCCGCGGCGCCGACCAGTGTCCAGAATCGCCAGATCGTCAGGGCATCGCTACGGCAAGTGGGCAAGACGCCAAATAGTAGCCAGTATCATCGGCGCGATGAGGAACGAGCCGGGCGAACTCGTTCCCCATGCACACGCTGTGCGCAGCCGATGGACTCGCAGTGCACTCGTCGGCGCAGCGTTCTCGCTCCTCATCCATGTCTGGATGCTGAGCGAAGGAACCTGGAACCTCTTCCGATGGGGGCGCCAGAGCGACCTGTACGACGCACAGGCACGGTCGCTCCTGGACGGCACGTTCGCCATGGACCAACGGGTGCTCGGCATCGAGTCCTTCGGCCGCGGCGACCAGCACTTCATGTACTTCGGCCCGATTCCGGCAGTGCTGAGATTGCCGGTCGTGGCAGCCACGCGACACCTCGATGGTCGGTTGGCTGCCGCCTCGATGCTGCTTGCGCTGGTCGTCGCCACCGGAGCACTTCTCGGCCTTGGATGGCGAATCAGGTGTCGGGTCCTGGCAGACCGCGACGGTGTCGCTGCCGATGAGACACTTACGGTGTCGAGGTTCGAAGCGGTCTCGGTTGCGGTCACCTTCTTCGCGATCCTCGGTGGGAGCAGCTTGCTCTATGCCTCGTCGCGAACGTGGGTGTATCACGAAGCGATCTTCTGGGGGATGGCGCTGACGCTGGCGAGCCTCTGCTCACTGCTGGCCTGGCTGGACGCAAACCCTGCAAGGGCCGCGGCCACGACCTCCGATGAAGTCCCGGATGTCCCCGATGACTTGATGGATGGTCATCTCACCCATCGAACTCACCGCCATCTGGTCAGCGCCTCGGTGCTCGCAATGCTCGCACTCCTGACTCGACCATCGGTGGGCGGTGGGGCACTCGCTGCGATTGGCATCGTTGCCGGCAGGGAACTCGCTCTGCCGCTCATTGCTGCAGTTCGGCGCCGTCGGGAACGCGGCGGTGGCGACACGTCGTCGCCGCGCTCCTGGGATCGCATCATCTACATCGGCGTGGTTGTGATGCCCGTGGTTGCCTACAGCGGGGTCAACTGGATCAAGTTCCGCAGGCTCCTCGGTGTGCCCTTTGATCAGCAGGGTTTCACGCTGCTGAACGAGCGACGCCGGGAGATGCTGGCAGCGAACGGCGGCACCCTGTTCAACGTCGATTTCATGCCGACCAACATCTTCACCTACCTGCGGCCTGATCTGATCGGATTGGACCAGGCGTTCCCCTACATCCACCCGGTCCGGCCATCGACGACGATCGGGTCACCGTTCTTCGACCTGATCGACCTCACCGCCGGTGTTCCCACCACCATGCCCCTGCTGCTCGTTCTGGGAGCCGTCGGAGCGACAGCGACCCTGCGACGGACAAACCCGAGTGTCCGAGCGCTGTGGCCCCTCCTCGCCGGCTGCGCGCTGGGCACCGTTCCGGTTCTGGCGATCGGCTATCTCGCGAACCGTTACCAGAGCGACTTCCTCCCGCTGCTCGTCATCGCTGCCCTGATCGGGCTGCCTGTCGCGGTTCATTGGCTCGAAATCAGAGCCGACTCCCAGTGGTTCCTCGGCGCTGCGGTGACCGGATTGGTGCTGGTCGGTCTCGGCACGACGGCCAACCTCGCCTTGGGATTCAGCTACCAGCGGGCGCTGAGTCCGTCGCTGCACCCCGACTCGGTGGCCAGCTACATCGAGAACCAACAGCGTGCGGACGACTGGTTCGGCGATGGCCGCCTGGCCGACGTCAGCCGCGTGGACGCGCTGCCGACCGAGAGCCGCATCGGCGACATCGCGATCGTGGGGGCGTGCGACGGCCTCTACTTCAGTGACGGCGTCAACTCAATCGACGGGTCCCTGACCCACTGGCGGCTGGCGGAGCTGTCGGTGCAAGCAGGCCGGTCCAGCGGGACGATCACCCTTCCCCGTGATGCAGCCCCCGCCCTCCCGCTGGTGACGCTGGCACCCGGGGCGACACCGATCGCCGTCAGCGTCGAGGTGAACAGCGCGCGAGAATCAATGGTGGTCGTCGCCGCAAGCGCCGACGGAGTGACTCGTGGTCCGGATCTGCCGTTGCGGACGGGCGAGGCGTTGGAGTGGGAGACCTTCGCAGATCCGTTCGTCGGCCGGTACGAGGTGTACCTCGACGGGCGTGTCGCCGTGTTCGGCGAACTCCTCGGCCGCAGCCCCGCCCAAGTTACCAATGACACCACCACCGCCATCGACACCACCACCGCCACGACCAGCGAGCGCGACGACGGAGTTCGGGTGTGCGAGGCGCTGAGTGCCGCCCTCGGTAGCGACGATGGCGGGCAGTGACCTCGGTAGGCTCGCCAGCATGAAGATCGGCGTGCTGGTGGTTGCCTACAACGCCGAACAGCACTTGGCGCAGACGCTCGATCGGATCCCTGCGGACTTCATCGACCAGATCACGGCGGTACACGTCTCAGACGACGCCAGCCTGGACAAGACGTACGAAGTCGGTGTCACCTACGGCGACAGTGGAAGCGCCAACGCCGCAACGCTGCCTCTCGCAATCACGCGGCGTCCCGTGAATCTCGGCTACGGCGGCAACCAGAAGGCCGGCTATCGGTGGGCGATCGAGTCGGGTCTCGACATCGTCGTGATGCTGCATGGCGACGGGCAGTACGCACCGGAGTTTCTTCCCGAGATCGTTCAACCGATCCTGCGAGGCGAGGCGGACGCGGTATTCGGGTCGCGCATGATGGAGCCGGGTCAGGCCCTCGATGGCGGCATGCCGCGCTACAAGTACTACGGCAACCGGATCCTGACCACGTACCAGAATGCGATGGCCGGGACTGACTTCACCGAGTGGCACAGCGGGTACCGCGCGTACTCGGTCGCTGCGCTGGCGAACATCCCGTTCGCCGACAACTCAGACGGGTTCGACTTCGACACCGAGATCATCGTGCAGTTGGTCGAATCAGGCGCCCGGATCGCCGAGTTGCCCATCCCGACCTACTACGGCGATGAGATCTGCCATGTCAACGGCATCAAATATGCCTGGGATATCACGAAGCTGGTCACCCGATACCGCATGCACAAGATGGGCTTTGGTTCAGGCGACCTGACGTTTGCCTCTCAGCCGTACGAGATCAAGGCCAGTGTCGATTCCTCACACGGGCGCCTGCTGAGCTGGATGTCGCACCGGCCGCCGTCGCGTGTGCTCGACCTGGGCTGTTCGGACGGTTCGCTTGGGCAGCGCCTGCGGACACTGGGCCACCATGTGACCGGGGTCGACGTCGAACGGGCACCCGGCGTGGAGGAGCGGCTCGACGTGTTCATCCAACACGATCTCGATACCGGTCTCCCCGAGGGGATTGCTGAGCAGTACGACGTCGTGCTGTGTGCTGATGTGATCGAGCACGTCCGCGATCCTGCCGCGCTGCTGAGCGCTGCACGGCACCGGATTGGAACGGATGGATCGATGTTGGCTTCGGTCCCGAACTTCGGGCACTGGTATCCCCGGACCCGTGTCGGTCTCGGGCTGTTCGATTACGACCGTCGTGGGATTCTGGATTCGACGCACGTGCGCTTCTTCACGCGCCGCAGCTTCGAGCAACTCATCGCTCGCTCTGGACTCACGGTTGCGCGACGGGATGCGACCGGTCTGCCGCTCGAGGTGGCCGACCGGGGGAGTGGCCAGCCACACGACGGCTCGAACACGGCTGCTGATCAACCCAAGGTGTCCGGGAAGCTCGGCGTTGTCCGTGCCGTGGACCGAGGCCTCGTCAGAATCCGGCCGCAGATGTTCGGCTACCAGTTCCTCTACGAGTTGGTGCCGGGATCGACGACATCGACGTCAGATCGCTGACAGCAGCAAGGCCTCGAGCTGTGCCTCGAGCCAACTCCACACGAGGGTCGTGCCAGCCTCGGTCAAGTGGACCCCGTCGTAACGAATCACCGACCCGTCGACCTCACCGATTGGCTCGCCGCCGGGACACAGTAGATCGTCGAGCGGCAGCGTGCTGACCGTTTCCAGATCGTCGGCGACCGCCTCGAGTACAGCGTTGAACGCTTCGACTCGTTCCCGGTCACTCCGGGCTTGAGCGTCCAGCAGAGCGGCCGCCGGTTGGTCCATGCACGGCAACCGCAGCAGGACGACCCGCTCGCCGCCGGACGAGGCGGCCTCTACCCCTCTTCTGATCGCGGCGTCGACGTGGCTCTTCCACTCGTCGCTCGGAAACGAGATTCGTCGACCGTCGATGAGGTGGTCGAAGAGTTCCCACGCACCGATCATCACCACCGAGATCGACGGCTGGAACTGCTGCGACAACTCGCTCCAGTCGTCGAACCACTCAGCGCAACCCGAAGTGTTGTACAGCTGGATTGGGTCGTCGGCATCGACGTCGATGGGCACGCCGTCGGTGATGCCGCAGCCGAAGCGAGCGTACTTGGTGGCTTCCCAGCCGGCAGGGAAACCTGTCGGGCGGGCCAGGGCGAGCACGGCGGCTGTGGAGTCGCCGACCAGCATCAGCCTCGGTGCCGGTGCCGGAGGCATTGTGGAGGTCGGTGTCGGGTCGATGTCGACTTCGTCTGTCGTCGGCGGAGCGTCACCGGCACGAACAACCGTTGTCGGGAGTGGTGCTGGTGATGTCGTTGATGCTGGTGGCGGCGCCGGAACGAACGACGGACGAAGTACCTCGATGTCGGGGAGCGCCGTGAGATTGGTCACGAGCGTCGTCGAGGCAATGGCCACGGTGGCCAGCGCAGCTGCGGTCCAGACGGCGAGTGTCCCGGCGGGGCGCTGGCGCGAATGACGAGTCGGCGTCTCGATCCAGCGGTAGGTCACCTCGGTGAGCACCACAGACACGCCGATCTGGAGCACTGCCAGCGAGACGGTCGGCAATTCGAGGCCCATTGGTGGGCCGACGAACACGATCACGGGCCAATGCCAGAGGTAGAGGCTGTACGAGCGGCGTCCGATCGCTACGAGCGGTCGAGCGGCGAGCCAGCCGAGTGGACCATCGCTGTCTGGCAGACTTGCGGCCGCAACCAGCGCCGCTGCCCCGATGGACAGCGCGAGCAGGCCACCGCGGTAGAGCCACGGTGCTTCGTCGTTGACGACTACCGTCGCGGCAACGAATCCCAGCAGGATCAGGGTAAATGCGCCGCGGTACCGGTGGAGCGAAGCTGCGGTGAATCGGGCCGGAGCGGCGACGGTCAGCCAGCCCAACGCAGCACCGACCAAGAGTTGCTGGGCACGGGTGTCGGTGCCGTAGTAGACCCGGCTCAGGTCGGATGGGTCGTACAGCACAGCCATCCAGAGCGCCGACATCGAGGCGGCAACGATCAGGCCGGCACTCGTCGTGCCGAACCGGTGTTGCCGGGCGGCGAATGGCGCCAAGGCTGCCATGACCAGCGGCCAGATGACGTACCACTGTTCTTCGACGGCCAGGGACCAGATGTGGCCCAGCGGACTCGGCCCGAGCAACGTCTCGAAGTAGCTGACATCGTTCAAGATGAAGCGCCAGTTGGCCACGTAGCCCAGCGAAGCCACGGCGTCACCACGCATCGAGTCCCACTGTTGGGGGATGCCCCACAGCCTCGTGGCCACCACGCTGGTGGCGACGACGATGATCAGCGGTGGAACGAGGCGTCGAAAGCGGCGGATCCAGAAGTCTCCGAGGGCGATCCGCCCGGTGTCCTCGTGCTCGCCGAGCAGGAGTCGGGTGATCAGGAACCCGGAGATCACGAAGAAGAGATCGACGCCGAGGAAACCGCCGCGCATCCAGGTGATGTCGAGGTGGTAGCAGACCACGGCGATGACTGCGACAGCACGAAGCCCGTCGAGCGCGGCGGAGTACGGCAGTCGTTGCGGGGACGGCGTCACGTCTGATTTCTCATCGGGTTGAGCATGGTCGATGCAGCAACGAGTGCCACGGCTGTGAGCGCAAGGTCGTTCAGGTGTTCGAACGAGTTGGTCCAACCGGCGTTCGGGAAGGGTGCCTTCCGCCGCTCGATTACAGCGACAGCGACCGCCACGTATGCAGCCATTCCGAGGCCCGACATCGCCATGATCCGGACTGGTCGGCCCCGCCGATACACTGCGAGTTGGCCAGCGCCCACGCCGAGAACGACCGCACCACCTAGTGGACCCACGAGCAGCGCAACACTCGACGCAATGAGGCCGAGCTTCACGATGGACGCGACCGTCGGGTCTTCCCCGATTCGAACTGGCGTCTCGGCAGCGCCCTGAGTTTCGGCGGCCGCAGCACCCGTCGGTCGCCGCCGGCGTGCAGCAAGAAGCACCCCGGCGCAGGCGAGGACCGCAGCAAGAGACGCAGCGAGGCCGATGGTCACCAGGCGTTGTGCGGTCCAGGTGATGTTGATGGCCTCCGGCCCATTGGTCGGCTCGATCCACCAACCATTGAAGCCGCCGTCGACCACCTCGGGTTCGCCCAGGTCCCCCGATGGGCTCGAAGCTGACCACGCGGCGTTGTGTCCCATCCCGAAGACCAACCAGCACCCTTGCGGACAGTCGACCTCAACGGATCGCTGACGGGTGTCCGACCCGGTGACGACAACGGTTGACGGCGGGTCGGCGGGCGAGACCTCAGCGGGCGCACCGTCGATCGATGACAGCACGACACGATCAACGGTGAAACCGGAGCCTGCAGCCCGGTCGACAATGGTGTGCTCGCCGGTGCCCAATGCCAGCGAGCCATTGCACGTGGTCGCCGTCACTGCTTGCCCCTTGATAAGGGTTGCAGCAGTTGTATCAAATTTGAGGGGCAGCAATGCTCCGTCAACGGTAAGCAGCGGCGCCTCGCATGATCGGCGGATCGGTCGGTCGGGCGCCAGCCGGGGCGTATCGACGCCGGTCGTTCCGGTGAGTTCGGAGATGCCAGCAGGCATCGTGACCTCGTCGCCGTAGCGACGCTCGATTCGGAGCAGCGGCATGATCTCAGAGATCATCAGAGAAAATGGAGCATCAGCGACGACGACGTCCTCTGGCACCGACACGAGCGAACGCCCCCTTGCATCGGGCGCCGGCACAGCTACGACAGCAGCGCTATCCGGGCCGGACACGACTAGTTCGGAGATGGTCGACCAGGCTCCGGTCGGCTGTACGAGCTCAAGCTCCGTGATGGATTCATTCGCGGACGTCACGGTCAGCGTGGCGCCGAGCGCGCCGTCGAGAGGTGTCAGCCACGCCGTCGAGAGGTCGCCGTCGACGGCGGCGCTGCCGCGATGGGCAATGCCGGGCAGTCTGCGGTCGGCAATGGCTCCTTCGTCGCCGAGTAGCTCTGCCAGTTGGGCATCGTCAGACCGCTGGTCCAGCCGAACGGTCGCCTCAACGTCAAAGCTTGCCTTTGCCGACAAGGGCAGCAGTCGACGAAGCACCGGCTCTGGGTCGCTTCGCCAGGTCGACGTCGCATTGACGCGTTCTCGAGTCAGCACGACGTCCAGCGATGCGTGCTCAGAAGTCAGCCGCTGGAGTGTTTCAACTGGTGGTCGGATGAACTCCGTCGTCGGTGCGAGCCCCGTGTCGACCTCGATGAAGCCGACGCCGGACCGAGAGGCCGATCGAGCCGAATCTCCAGCGGTGACCGAGGTGATAACGATGTCGATGGACCGATTCGGGGCCGAGTCGAGAACGACGCGCTGTCCGCTCCCGTCTATCGACGACATCGTCAGCTCGACGCTCTGTGTTGCGTCACCGGTGTCGATGCCGACCGACAATATCTGCCTCCCACCTGGCGCTGGAACGATCTGGTGGAGCACCAGCTCGCTGATCGGTTCGTCGCTGCTCAGCCGGAGCACGGCGCCGACGGGGTCGCCGTGATCTCCGACCGACCACGCCGTTGCGGGGTTGCCGTCGATGGCCATCACCGGTCGGTCCTCGGGCCGATACGCGAAGGGTTCGCCGTATGCCGTCGCCATAGCCGTGACCGGGCCACGTTGAACCGAAATGGTCTGCGCATCGATCTCGGCTGCTGTACCGAGCGGGTCGAGTCGTTGATCTGCCGCGGTGGGATCGAGGACATCGGTGGACGAGCCGCCCGGCTCGGTATGTCCTGTCACATCCTGCGAAGAACGCCAGTGGTGGGCCCGGTCACGGTTTGAATCGGTGATGATCACGCGGTCGGTCGTCTCGACCGTGTCAACGGAGGTGCCGTACCGAACCAATTCCGTACCATCAATTACCCCGGCGGCGGCCGCATCGATCACGCCGTCGCCGGAACCAGAAATGATCACCTCGCCGGTCTTGACTCTGGTGACCGTCGACGCCCTATCGATGTCGTACAACGAGACCGACGCGTTGTGCGCCGGCTGCATTGCGATCGCGTCGGCGTCAACCAGTGGCCGCCCAAACGGATCGAGTGCGGTCTTCGCTGGCAAACGGTCCGCAGCCCGCGAACCAAACGTCGCTGTTGCATCGATGTCTGGTGCGTCGGACATCGTCGGCCCAAGCACTTCGGCCGAGGGCGTCCGGAAACGCAACGAATCGCTATCTCCAGCAAGCCAGATGGTGCCAACGGCCAAGAGCCGAGCGATCGGGGCGACCGAGCCGGGCTCGAGCACCCCCAGCTGAATGCGATCGTCGAATGCGTACAGCAAGTCCATTGCGCCGGCCGATCCGAGCGGCAGAAGATCACGTGTGATGAGCGCCCGTTCTGTTGCTGCTACCAGCGGCTGGTCGACCGTGTAACCCCAGTCGAACGCACCGAACTCTGCACCGGGTAGTTGCAATACTCGTGTTCCGGATTGCCCGACATTGATATAGGCAGTGGCATCGAGCCAGGCAGTCGGCAGGTCCGCATCGCGGTCGATAGCCGGATCGACAAGTTGTGCCTTCCACATTGGTGGCATGTTGGCGATGGCCACCATGACCACGAGGCATGAAGCGAGGCGTCTGCAGGTCAGGAACGACGGCAGCTGCATTCGAATCGGACGAGCAGGTACCCGTTCGGCGAGGGCCGCAGCGCCGAGCGCTATACCGAGGGCCATGACAGGTACGGCACGAGTACTGCTGCGGAAGGCCAAGGCGAGCCCGGTGTCGTCGCCTCCGGTGAGCAACCGAACCAACGGAGAGGAATCGTCGAAGGGATGGACGCCGACGGCGAGAACCATGCCGATAAACGCCAACAGCCCGGCGAATCGGCGGTGTTCGCCTCGCCCGAACGCAATCCCCGCAAGCCCAATGACTGCCATGGCAAAGCTGACGATAATTCCGCTGGTTCTCGTCAGGTAGCCGAGCGATGACGTGGTCGTGGCGGCGAACGCGTCTCGGCCGTAAAACAACCAGTATCCGAAACCCCGCAGGACCTCGGAGCCAGTGGAATTCCGACTGACGTCTTCAAGCGTCTCGGAGTAGAGCAACACTGGTGCGCCGAATCGTGATTGAACGACGAGCATGGCCATCCACCAGAGCGACACTGCGACGCAGGCCACCACCACCCGCCCTGTCGTTGCGGCCAGGATGCGGAGCGGTGCGGCACGGTGGACTGCAACGCACACCAGCCATATGCCCGGGGCAGGAATGATCATCGCCAGAGCTGTTGCGTTCCCCGAGCCGACGGTTGCAACGATGAGGGCAATCACCGCCGGCTCGCGCCATCGAGTGGTCAGCGATGCAGCACGCCCATCAACTCGTGCCCCCCGAATGGTTGCCGCAACGATCCAGCCGAGCCCTGCCCACGGCAACAACAGCAGTGATGTTCGCGAGATATACGGCAGGAGGAGGGGAGACAACTGGTACACCGCAGCTGCCACGAGGACGGGCCCGCCCGTGTGGCCCAGAAGCCGGGCGCACTGCCGCGCCCCGGTACCAGCCGCGAACATGATGGTGCCGATCCACAGGCGATGGGCAATCCAATCTGGCGCCGACAGCACGTCGAAGATCCAGAACCACGGCCCACTGGGCCAGAGGTAGGTGATTTGCTGGTGTGGTACCCATCCTGCGAACTGGTCAGGCTCGAAGGTCGATGCTGCACGTCCGAGGAGACCGCCCGGGTCGGTGTACAGATACAGCTTGGTGTCTGCTGGCATACGACCAGGCGAGCTGCAGAGTGCTGGTAGGTACGCCAACAGGGCGAGTATCCAGACTTCGGTGCGACGATTCGCTCTCGGCAGCCGCCGAGGCAGCCACTTGCGAACCGTCTCGACCGTCACGGAATCGCTCCGAACACGCCGTACAAGCCGGTCAACGTGGCAATGCCGGCCCCACCGGCCACCAGAACCATGTCCCAACCTGCTCGGTCCCAGCTCGCCCGGTCGTGATCACGGTCAGCAACTGGCGCGGGCCACCAGGCACCAACGGCGATGAACAACGGGAATGCGGTAAACAGGAACCGAGGTCGGGCCGTGACGGTTTCAGGAATCAGCATCAGCGCAATGATGACGGCGCAGAACGCAACGAGGGGGAGTGGGAGATGGCATTTCCACAGCGTGTAGAGCATTCCGACAAGCGCCAATAAGCACAGCGCAGTGAGCGCATCGGCAGGCGAACTCAGCGGGCTGGTGACGAAGCCGAAGGTGTTCGCGACCGCCGTTGCCCCGAAGCTCGTCCCCTCGGACCAGGCCTCGCGCTGCACGCGGAACCACGCCCCACGTTCGCCAGCCTGGGCGTCGACGTAGAGCTGGAAGCCAATGAACCCGAGGGGCGACAAGAAAACTGGGACGAGCGACATCCAGTCGCGCCGCCGCCAGATTGCCAGGGCTGCCGCGACGACACACGCCGCAATGAGCGCCACGCCGTTCGGTCTGGTGCCGGTCCCGATTGCCGCGGCGATGCCTGCAAGTACCCAGCGTTCTTCGATCAAGAAGAGCAGGCACAGCGCTGCAAGGACGATGAATGTTGCCTCGGCGTATGCAAACGACAGCACGAAGCTGCCGGGGAACACTGCGTAGAGGGTCATCGAACGGGCGGCGACGGCATTGTTGAACAAGCGCCGGGCCAGGAGCCCGACCAAGACCACCGAGATGGCACCCAATACGAAGTTCGTGAACAGTGCTGCCAGCGTGTCGCCACCCGGCAAAACGAAGTCGACCACTCGCACCAACCACGGGTACACCGGGAAGAACGCTGCCCGAGCTTCGAGTTGGTTGTAGGTGATATCGGCAGGGATCGACTTCGGGTAGCCGAACCTGATGATCTCGAGATACCAGCGACCGTCCCACGACGTGAGCACATTGCTGATTGTCGACCCTGCGGACGGCTCGATCTCGTCGAAGATGCCGTTCTCGATGTCTTTGCGGACGTCGACGACTCGTTGTGCAGCGCGCACGCCCGCGCCGGCGATAATGCAGAGTCGTGTGACCAGATAGGCAATGAGCCCGACGACAATCGCTCGACGGAATGACTTGTCGGCAAAGTCCTCACGAATCGAGGTCGCGCGGGGCGCCGAGAACTCGTTCAGCAGGTTGGCCAGCCGACCCCCGCTTGAGCGCTCGCTTGTTACCGTATTCATTTCGGCGTCACGCATTGGTCACCAGGCATGCATCGGCAGGATGCGCTTCTTCGGGCCAAACTTCGGCGCTGTCGCACCGTTCTTTAGCAGCAGGCGGACAACCCGACCACGCTGGCCCACGTACGGCTCCAGCAGTTCGAGCATTCTTTCGTCGGTTGCACGGGCCTCACCGGCGAGTGCGGTGCCGACCATGTTCTTGAGGTGATAGTCGCCCACAGCAACAGCGTCGGGGTCACCCATCGCGGGCCCGAGAACGTTGCCGATCGTCCACTGGCCGACTCCGTCGATCAGATGCAGCTTGGCTCGCGCCTCGGTCGGTGCCAGCTCGGCCCAGTCCCAATATTTGGCGGCGTGTTTGGCAACACGTTGCAACGCCTCGGCTCGCTTGCGTTCGATGCCGAGCGGGTGAAACCACCAGCTGGGTTGCCGTGCGAGCACGCCGGGTTCGGGTGGCAGCAGCAGCCGTGTGAACGGCCCCGGGGCGAGCTCACTCAGGTTGAAGCACAGCTGTCGCCACTGGTTGTGCGCCTCGCCAATCGTGATGCGCTGTTCGAGGATGGTCGGCAGCAGGGAGTGATACAGATCGCCGCTGGCGCCCATGCGGACTGAGCGCCCGTGGCGGGCAGCCTTGGCCACAACCGGGTGATGGTCACCTTCGAGCCCGTGATCGATCTGGTCGTCGACCCCAAGCATCCGAGGGGCCTGACCGAGCATCCACGCCGCGCCGGGGCCGTACGCCGCCAGCGAAATTCCGGGGACTCCGTCGACGTCAGTAACTGGCGAATCACCCCACCCGATACGGAGCGTGCCAGGACCGTCAGGAGTACGTGTTGCTCGGACCATTTCGCCTGTCGATGTCACACCGCGGCCAACAACGTTCAACCATGTGGTCGGGTCGCCGACCCCGTGGCGGTACCACGACAGCGTGGCACCGATGTCGATGAGTCGCTCGCGAACGAGCTGGTGAGCGGGCGGGGACACGGCAGGAAGCTAGCAGCCGGAAACAGATCCCGACGGCAGTTTCAGCTGATCTCGACGGGAGTTTCGACCGGATGATGACACGCCACGAAGTGGCCGCTGCCCATTGACCGCAGCTGTGGCTCTTCGGTGGTGCAGATGTCGGTCGCATAGGCGCAACGCGGGTGGAATCGGCAGCCCGACGGGGGAGAGACCGGCGAGGGTGGCTCGCCGACGATCTTGCCGACGGAATGGTCGGCCTCGGGGTCGGGTTCGGGGATCGAATCGAGCAGCACGTTCGTGTACGGATGCGCCGGGCGGGCGTAGAGATCGTCGCTCGAGGCGACTTCGCACAGTTTGCCGAGGTACATCACAGCGACTCGGTCACTGATGTTCTTCACGACGGCGAGGTCGTGAGCGATGAACACCAGGGTGAGGCCGAACTTCTCTTTCAGGTCTTCCAACAGGTTGAGAACCTGTGCCTGGACCGACACGTCGAGCGCCGAGACGGGCTCGTCACAGATGATCAGCGTGGGGTCGAGCACGAGGGCCCGGGCCACGGAGATGCGTTGACACTGACCGCCAGAGAATTGGTGTGGCTTGCTCTCGGCAGCACGTGCCGGGTCGATACCCACAGATTCGAGGATTTCGTCGACGAGCTTGTTGCGCTCTTCCTTCGTGCCGCGCTTCCAGATCTCGAGCGGCTCAAGGACGCTGTCACGGACCGAACGGCGCGGGTTGAGCGAGGACACAGGGTCCTGGAAGATCATCTGCACGCGAGTACGGGCTTCGCGTACGGCGTTGCTGCTCATCTCGGTGAGCTCCGCGCCTTCGAAGACGATCGAGCCGCTGGTCGGCGGCGGGATCTGCATGATGGCGCGACCAGTGGTGCTTTTGCCACAGCCAGATTCGCCGACGATGCCGAGCGTTTCGCCGCGCAAGACGTCGAAACTGATGCCGGAAACGGCCTTGACCGTATTGCCACGACCGACCTTGAACTCGACAACAAGGTCCTCGATACTGAGGACCTTGTCACCATCGCGCAGGTGTGCTTTGCCGGTGCCTGCCATCAGGACACCGCCGAAAAGTCTTCAGGCATGTAACCGTTTGCTTGCAATTCAGCGTCTCGCTTCTCGAATTCGGGGGAACCAACGGGGTACCAGCACGCAAACACGTGCTTCGGGTCAGCAGTCGGGGTGAGCGGTGGCTCTTCGACATGGCACTTCGGCAGCGCATACAAGCAGCGTGGTGCGAAGTTGCACCCCAATGGCGGGTTGACGAGGTCCGGCGGGCGGCCGGGAATCGTTGCCAGCCGGGTGTGGCTTGGGTCGCTGAGCTTCGGGATACTGCGCATTAATGACTTGGTGTACGGCATCTTCATGTTGGCGAAGAGTGTTTTGGTAGGCGCATGCTCGACCAGCTTGCCGCCGTACATGACCGCAATTTGGTCGGTATGGCCCGCCACGACGCCGAGGTCGTGGGTGACCAGGATGACCGACATGTTGCGGTCACGCCGCTGCTCGCCGATCAGGTCGAGGATCTGCGCCTGGACGGTGACATCGAGTGCGGTGGTCGGCTCGTCAGCGAACAGCAGGGTGGGCCCGCACGCGAGCGCAATGGCGATCATCACACGCTGACGCATGCCGCCAGACAGTTCGTGCGGGAGCTGGTTGAGTCGGCGCTCGGGCTCGGGAATACGGACGTCGCGCAACAACTGGAGTGCCGTGGCCGTGGCCGTGGCTTTGTCCATCCCCAAGTGGAGCTTGAGGGGTTCGGTGATCTGCTTGCCGATTTTCATCAGCGGGTTCAGCGAGTTCAACGGGTTCTGAAACACCATCGACATTTCGGCGCCCCACAGATGGCGCATCTGCTTAGCGGAGAATCCGAGGATGTCTTGACCAGCGAACTTGACCGACCCGTGCTTGACCGCCGTGGAAGGCAGTAGCCCCATGATTGAACGTGAGAGGACGGTCTTGCCGGAGCCGGACTCCCCGACGACGCCGAGCGACTCGCCGCGCTTGAGTGACAGCGTGACGCCATCGACAGCGCGGACGAGACCGCGTTCGGTCTTGAAGTGTGTCTTGAGGTCGACGAGGTCGAGGAGTGGTGCTCCTGATTCGACTCGTAGGTCTGTCTGGAGGTGGTCGTTCTTGTTCACAGTGCGGTCTCCCGGACGTCGAAGTAGGACCGGATGCGGTCGCCGGCGAAGTTCAGTGCCAGCACGGTCAGGAACAGCACGATGATCGGAATAATTGCTATCCACGGGGCCTTTTGGAGGTCACGAGAACCGGCGCCAGTCAAAATGACCTTGCCCCAGGTCGGGCCCTTCTCAACGGACAGGCCAAGGAAGGCCAGGCCGCCTTCGGCGACGACTGCAACCGCCATACCAAGCAGCGCGAGCGCCGACATTGGAATGAGGACGTTCGGGAGGAGTTCCCTGATAATGATCCGGCCGTTCTTGGCTCCGAGCGTTCGGGCAGCGAGCACGAACTCTCGGTCAGCGAACGAAATCGTGGTAGCGCGAGCGATACGACCGACGGGGGCGATCGACAAGATGCCGAGCGTGATGGAGATCGTCCGCAGGCTGCGTTCGAGAAGCGCGGTGATCAAGATGGCCAGAACCAGGGCCGGGAACGACAGGAAGATGATGAAGACAAACGAGATGACACGGTCCCACCAGCCACGGAAGTAGCCGGCCATGATTCCCATGAAGCCACCGAACAGCATGCCCATCCCGATGGCGACGAGGCCAACGGTCAGTGACACTCGAGCCCCGAAGACGGTCCGGGACAGAAGGTCACGGGCGTCCTGATCGGTGCCGAAGAGGTGCGTGCCGGATGGCGCATACGGGGGCCGTTCACCGCTGACGATGAAGTTGTTGTCTGGATCCTTGAATGGGAGCCACGGAGCAAAGAGCGCCGCAAAGAACACGATGAACAGCCAAACGGCCGCGATCCAGAAGCCAAGGCCGAGGCGTCGCTTGGAAGCCGCTCCGTCGGCGTTGGCCTGGGCGGTTGCGTCGCTGGTTGACACGCCGTTCGGATCGGCGCCACCGGTAGCCGCCAGGCCAGCGGCGTCGACTGCCATCTCGGCGCCGTGAATGTTGCCGTCGCTCATGCCGCCCTCACTCTCGGGTCAATCAACGAATAGAGCAGGTCAACCAGGATGTTGATCACGACGAACGCCGACGTGACGATCATGACGATTGCCAAGACGACTGGGAAGTCTTCACGCAGAATTGCTTCGACGATCGCGCTCCCCAAGCCGGGAATGATGAAAATCTGTTCGACGATCAGGGAACCACCGAGCAGAGCGCCCGTGTTGATGCCGAAGATCGTGATGAACGAAAACAGCGACGGACGCAATGCGTGCTTGAACAGCACGTTGCGCTTGGAGACGCCTTTTGAACGTGCAGTAAGGATGTAGTCCTCCTGCAAGGTGGTGATCAGGTCGGTCCGCAGCAGCCGCTGGTACACCGAAGCCACCGGCAGGGCCAGGGCCATCGCCGGCAAAATGAGTTGCCAGACCCGTGTCCAAAATGGATCTGCGGCGTTGAAGATCAGTGGGAAGATCGAGAACTTCAACGAGAACAGGTATTTGAGGATGACCGCCAAACCGAAGTTCGGGATGGCGATGAAGAGGAACGACGTAACGGTCGACACCTTGTCGACCACCTTGTCCGCACGGGATGCTGCAAACAGCGCCCAGGGGATGGCGATCAGGACCGCCATGGTCTGAGCGATGATGAGCAGCATCACCGTGCGGGGCAGTCGTTCCTTAATGAGATCACTCACGGGTGGCTGACCGTCGACGCTGAACTGCACGCCGAAGTCGCCGGTGACGAACGCCGATCCCCACTTCACGTAACGCACGGGAAGCGGGTCGTCGAGGTTGTACTCGGCCTTCGCGGCCTCGATGATCTCGAGGTCTTCAGGCAGGGTGCTGGCCGAAGTCGGCCCCAAAATGTTGAAGAGCGGATCGCCCAACAGGTTCATGGCGCCGAATGTCAGCGCACTGACGGCGAGGAGTAGCGCGACCGCTACTCCTAGCCGTTGAAGCCAATATCTCAT
Source organism: Ilumatobacter sp. (assembly GCA_051275435.1). Lineage (GTDB taxonomy): Bacteria > Actinomycetota > Acidimicrobiia > Acidimicrobiales > Ilumatobacteraceae > Ilumatobacter_A. The sequence goes on along the minus strand of JBNMOS010000003.1, from coordinate 6,436 downwards.
GGAATCGGTTTCTCAGTGTCTTTCTCGTGAGTGGAACAGGACGTCAGTACCCGAGGATCATGCGGCGAAGTACACCGAGCTGAACCAAGTGCGGCCGCTGGTGGCGCACTGGGTGGGCTCGCCGTCGGGCGCCAGACGATCACACACACCGCGGACGTTCTCGGCGAAGGCATTGTCCCAAGTGGTGTGGGTGAAGAAGATGTAAATGAAATCATCATTGATCTTCTGCTGCAGCTCCTGGTAGAGCGCGACGCGGGTCGCTTCGTCTTCGCTGGCCTGGGCCTCGAGGAGAAGTGCGTCACGTGACTCGTCGCAGTACTTCGGCCAGTTGAGCGAAATGCCACCGATGGTGCGGCACATCAACCAGACGTTGTCTGATGACGGATCGGTTGCACCGAACTGGCGCCAGGTGACCACGTTGTACTGGCCAATGGCGGTCTGCAGGATGTGCTCATCTTGGGGCAGTTCGTCGAATGTGACGTTGAAGCCGGCGTTCTTCCAACCTTGGTCGAGAATTTCGGCGATACGAGTCTGGACCACAGCCGGGCCACTCCACTGCAGTTCGACGTTGATCTTGCCATCGGTGCAGGTGGTGGTCTCACCGAGGGTCGCGTTGATCTCGCTGCCCTTCTCGGCGCAGTACTCGGCAACCAGTTCGAGGGCGCGCTCGGGGTTGTCGCCCTGTTGCACGACGTCGGGGTTGTAGTACTTGCTTTCGGGCACGAAGGACTGATCGGCCCCACGACTGATACCGAGGCCAATGAGGTCACGATAGTTCTTCAGTGGCGTCGCCTGAGCAAGTGCTTCGCGGGCCCGGATGTCGTCGAACGGCGGAACGGCCGTGTTGATCATGCCGAATGATTCTTCACCGTTCTCATCGATGATGTTCTGGATGCCGTCTTCGTCTTGCAAGTCGCCGACTGACGCGGCGTTTGTGGTCTGCAGTGCGTCGAGTTCACCGTTGAGCAACAGGTCGTTACGAGTGTCGGGGTCGGTCACCGGGATGAACTCGATGGCGTCGAGGTACACCTCGCCACCCCACCAGTCGTCATTGCGGACAAACTTGGTGGTCGAGTCTTGGGACCGGCTGTCGAAAGCGAACGGGCCAGTGCCGACGGGGGCCTGGTTGAGGTTCGGATCAACGAGTGCAGCAGCAAGCCAGGTCGGTGATGCGATCATGCCGAGCTGGCCACTCACGGTGCCGGGGAACTGGGCGTTCGGCTCTGACAGATTGTACTGGATGGTCAGATCGTCGATGAGCTCTGTGGCGTTTTCTACCGGGAAGAACGGCTTGACGGCGAGGCCGACCAACGGATCGGCGCGCTGCGTCTCGAAGTTGACCTGCAGCGCCTCAGCGTTCAGTGGCGTGCCATCGTGGAAGCTAATGCCTTCGCGAACCTTGACTGTCCACTGTGAGAAATCGTCGTTCGGAGTGAACGACTCTGCGAGGTAGGGGACCCACTGGCCCTCGGGGGTGTACGCAGCGAGAGTGTCGAACACTGCATTACTCATCATGAGACCAGGCGACGACAGTGACGACGTGGCCGGGTTGATGCCATTCACGTCGGCTTCGAGGCCATAGCGCAATGTGCCACCGGCGACCGGGCCGGAGTCTTCTTCAACGACGTCGCTCTCGTCGATCACAATGGCGGCGTCGGCGGTGTTCGCTGGTGCCTCCGAGGCGTCGGGCTCTTCGGCCGGTTCGGCGTCGGGTGCCTCCGTTGCGTCAGGCGCCTCCGTGGCATCTGGCGTGGCATCTGGCGTGCTGTCGCTGCTGCCGCCACCGCATGCTGCGGCGACGAGCGAGAAGCTCAGGATGGCTGCGGTGCCCAATTTCTTGGCACTTGGATTCGATCGTTTCCTCATTGGTTTCCCCCAATTTTTGTGTGGTCCAAAAGTCGTGACTGGCGTCACGTGTGCGGACCTTAGACGCAAGATGCATCGCAAGTTCAACACGGAAACAAGAAACTTGTCCCGTGCAACAAGATTGTCCCGTTGCGGGCAACGTCAACGAAACGTTTGATCCGACGGCCCGGTCCGCGACAATGTGTGGGAGTGACTTCTGAGCCCCCTGACGCGAGACCACATTGGCACGTCCCGGCAGCATCGCGGGTTGCGCTCACACACCCCCGGCGCGCCGAAATCCTGGCTCGGCATGGCGCAGCAATCGCATCGTCGATTCCCACGTACATCGATCCTGTGAGCGGTTTCAGCGTCTTCACCGCAGCATTCCTGGAGTCTCGGAAGTACTGCTGCGATAGCGGCTGCCGCCACTGCCCGTACATCGCCGAGTAGCACCAGCTCATTTCTCGCTCGTTCTCCGCTCGTTCTCCCGGGGTTCGCGACGGGGTTCGCCGTAGCCCACGTGCCATGCAAGAGTGGCCACATGGGTACGAAGGATCCGTCAGTGAAGGAACTCCTGCAGGCGCTGCGCGTCGAAGGAGGCAAGGGCTCGGCACGGCTCGATCAGCGCGACGCCGGCGAGACGTTCGGTTGGGACAAGGAGCAGTCGTATCTCGACCTTGCTGACGAGATGGCCGAGCTGATCGAACTCCAGAAACGCCTGTTTGCTGACGGATCGTCGTCGGTACTCGTGGTCCTCCAGGCGATGGATGCCGCAGGCAAAGACAGCACCATTCGCAGCATCTTCAGTGGGTTGAATCCGGCGGGCGTCGATGTGAACCCGTTTGGTGTGCCGACCGATGAGGAGCATGCGCACGATTATCTGTGGCGCATCCATCACCACGCTCCCGCCGATGGCCAGATCGGAGTTTTCAACCGCAGCCATTACGAAGACGTCCTCGTCGTGCGCGTCAAGGGTTTCGCCACCGAGAAGGTGTGGAAGAAGCGCTACGACCACATCGCAAACTTCGAGCAGATGCTTGCCGACGAGGGCACCACGATCATCAAGATCTTCCTCAACGTCTCGCGTGGCGAACAGAAAGAGCGCTTCGAGGAACGTCTCCAACGGCCGGACAAGAACTGGAAGTTCCGTGCGGGTGATCTCGAGGACCGGGCACGTTGGCCCGACTACATGGAGGCGTACACCGACGCCCTCGAGAAAACATCCACCGACGATGCGCCGTGGTACGTCGTTCCCGCCGATCGCAAGTGGGCGCGCAACGTCTGTATCGCTCGCATTTTGCGCCACCATCTCGAAGAGATCAATCCGCAGTACCCCGACCCTGAGCCAGGTTTGGATGAGATCGTCATCGACTGAGCCGATCTCCCTCGCCTGCGCGCCTGCTTCGTTCGCCCTCTGCCCTGTGAACGCCGGGTGAAGTCCGCGGCTGCCATCGCAACATCTGGTTTGAACGGTTTGTAAAGTCTGCTGTATGCCGGTCCTTTTCCCGACCACCGTCGACGAGGCAACAACTGCACTCGCCGCCCACCCCGAGTCAATGCTTCTTGCCGGTGGCACCGATGCCATGGTCGGGATCAACGACGGACATCATCGGCCGGGCGCCACCGTGATCTCGGTCAACCGCATCGCCGATCTGAGGTCGTGGCGACACGACCCCGGTTCGGGCACGCTCACCATTGGGGCGGGCGTGACGTACACGGAGCTGATGGACCCCTCGATTGCAGGGCTCGTTCCTGCGCTTGCCGAGGCATCGCGGACCGTCGGTTCGCCACAGATTCGCAACGTAGGGACCTTGGGCGGCAATCTCGGGACATCGTCGCCCGCTGGTGACGGACTCCCTGTGCTGTCAGCCCTGAACGCGGTCGTGCACCTCGCAGCAGCCGGCTCGACACGCGACGTCGACGTGAACGACTTCATGGTCGGCGTCAAACGAACCGCACTCAAACCTGGCGAGATCATCACCGGGGTCACTGTTCCTGTCGTTGAAGGTTGGCAGGGCTACGCCAAGGTTGGGGTGAGGAACGCGATGGTGATCGCCGTGGCAAGCACCTGTGTCGTGGTCGATCAGACACGCCGCACCGTTGCAGTTGCACTCGGTTCGGTCGGGCCCACGATCCTTCGATGCCCCGATGCCGAGTCGTTCCTTGCAGCACGACTCGACTGGGATTCTTTGCTCGCGTCTGATGCCGACAGAGCAGAGTTTGGCCGCCTCGTGTCTGCGGCCAGCCAACCAATTACCGATCATCGATCGACCGCCGACTACCGACGACACGCCGTTGGCGTGCTCGCTCGACGACTCGCACGCCGCGCAGGAGCAACATCATGAGCAACGAGATCTTCACCCTCCATGTCAACGGAGAAGCACAGCAGGTGCGCGACTCCTGGCTCGGTGAGAACCTGATGGACGTGTTGCGCGACCGCTTGGGCCTGATGGGTTCCAAGGGTGCGTGCGAGCAGGGCGAGTGCGGCTCGTGCAGCGTCCTCGTCGACGGCCACCTGGTGTGTTCATGTCTCGTCATGGCCGCGAGTGCTGTCGGCCAACAGGTCGTCACGATCGAGGGAGTTGCGCCGGTCGGCAGCCCCAGTGATGTGCAGCAGGCGTTCGTCGACTTTGGAGCAGTGCAATGCGGGTTCTGCACACCGGGCTTGATCATGGCGGTGCACGACCTCCTCGAACGCACGCCCGATCCCGGTGACACAGAAATCCGCGAAGAGTTGGCTGGCAATATCTGCCGATGCACCGGCTACGGCCGGATCATCGATGCGGTCCAACAGGTTGCCGTTGCTCGTCGAACCGATCGGAGCGGCGCATGAGCATCATCGACCGCCCCACATCGACCGGGCCGCGCCACGGCGCCCTCGGCACCTCCCCAACGCGGCCCGACGGCATTGCGAAGGTGCAAGGGACCTTCGAGTTTTCCTCAGATATCTCCGCTGACGGGTGCCTGTTTGGCGCAACCCTGCGCTCGCCTCATCCGCACGCCCGCATCGTCTCCATCGACTTATCAGCTGCGTGGAAAATCGACGGCGTGCAGGCCATCGTCACCGCAGAGGACGTCCCGGGCCGGCTCACCTACGGACTCATTTCACAAGACCAACCCGTCTTCGCGAGCGAGGTCGTCCGCTACGTGGGCGAGCCTGTCGCAGCGCTGGCAGCCGACGATCCAGAAGTGGCGCGTCGAGCGCTCGAGGCAATCAAAGTCACATACGAAATCCTCCCACCGTTGCTCGACCCAGAGTTGGCAATCAGCGGCGAGTTTGATCCAATCCATCCCGACGGCAACGTGATTCGCCACCAGCGAATCGTCCACGGTGACCCGGATGCGACCGGTGCGATCGTGGTCGAAGGGACCTACGAGATCGGTATGCAAGACCAGGCGTTCCTCGGTCTCGAAGCAGCTTTGGCCATTCCCGATCCCGGCGGCAAGGGCATCGAGATGCACGTCGCAACACAGTGGCTGCATGAAGATCGCCAGCAGATCGCGGCGTGCCTCGGATTCGAAGAAGACAACGTCCGGCTCGTGCTCGGTGGCGTCGGGGGAGCGTTCGGTGCTCGCGAAGACATCAGCCTGCAAGTGCACTGCAGCCTGCTTGCCCTGCGCCTCGGCCGGCCCGTGCGCATGGCGTACAGCCGCGCTGAAAGTTTCCTCGGCCATGTCCATCGGCATCCGGCAACAATCTGGATGCGCCACCATGCCAATGCTGACGGATCGATTGTGAAAATCGAGTCGAGGATGGTCTTCGACGGCGGCGCCTACGCCTCCACCTCGTCCGCTGTACTCATCAACGCGATCACCCTCGCGCAGGGGCCGTATCGCTGTGCGAATGCGGTCGTCGACGGCTGGGCCGTCCGCACTAATCACCTGCCATGTGGAGCGATGCGTGGCTTCGGAGCCGTGCAGGCGTGCTTTGCCTACGAGTCGCAGATGGACAAGCTGGCCGCAGCCTGCGGCGTGGGGTCGTTCGATATCCGACTGCTGAATGCGATGACGACTGGTGATCTGCTCATCACCGGTCAACCCGTGCTGAACGTCGCGCCGGTCGAAGAGTGCCTGCGCGAAACCAATGCGCTGCCGCTCCCCGACGAGCCCGTCGGTGGCCACGCCCTTATTGACGGGTCCGTTGACGCCATGAAGCTGCCCGGTGGTGCCGGACGGACCGCTGACGCCGGCGACATCGTCAGGGGGATTGGTTGGGGTGTGTCGATCAAGAACCTGATGTACTCCGAATCGTTTGACGACTATGCGACAGCGCGGTGCCGGATCGAAGGTGGCCCCGACGGACCGACAGTTTTCCTCAAGTTCGCGACCGCCGAGGTCGGGCAGGGATTCGTCACTCTGGCTCCGCAGATTGCTCGCTCAGTACTCGGCATCGACCGGGTTGAACTCGACCAAATCGACACCCAGGTCGGTTCCGCTGGCTCGACGTCAGCATCTCGACAAACGTGGATGAGTGGCGGCGCGGTCAATGCAGCGTGCGAACTCGTGCGCTCGCTCATCTTCGAACACGTCGCCGCGGTTCATAGCTGCTCCGCGGCGGACCTGTTCATCGACCACACCGACGTTGTCGACC
>JBNMOS010000002.1:0-68728 GCA_051275435.1 Ilumatobacter sp. | reverse complement strand
AACGTCGTGATCTCCGGGAACGCAGCAGCCAACTCAGGCGCCATCACCGCTGACTCCCACACATTGAACGACACCATCGACCCATCAGGCGCCGGCAAATCAATCGCCAACAACCCGCCACGGCCCAAAACGCTCGGGGCACCCGCGAGCGCAGAACGCATCGCCGCCCGGTTGAACCTCAACCCGCGCGAGGCCTCAGGACCACCCGCCGCCCCAGCACCCACTTGGGCGCGCGCCAGGTCGACTGACCCATTGGACACATCAACAAACGGCTCCGCAGTTGTTTGCGACCCATCGGCAGCGCCAACATTTCTCGGCGCGACCCCCACAACAGACGCCAGCACCAAAGCGGCACCAATAACTGCGTTGCGCACACGACGCGCGCGATTCGTTCCTGCATTGCCCATGCGTCTCCCTCGACTGGACGCAAAGTCGTCGTCCGTCACGGAAAGTAGCATTTCTCAGCGTCGGATGGGGGAACCGTGCTTGCTCTCGGCGGCGGACGAGCCCGATATATCCTGTGTGATCTCGGTGCGATTATCGATACCGACGACACGCTGCAGGTTGACGGCGCCCACCGTGGGTCGATCGCGTCAGCCGAGCCCAAGAACCCCGGGCAACCACGCGTCAAGGCGTTCAGTCAGGATGTCGTCGCTCTTCGCGAGCAGATGGCCATCGCCCGGCAGCATGACCACGTCACCGTGTCCGGCAATCGCCTGCACCATGTGGCTCGACTCCGGCGGCAGAATCTCGTCGCGGTCACCGTGGAAGAGCAACAGCGGTCTTCCAGTCAGCGCCGCTGCCACTTCGCACCCCGCCGACTGCGTGGCAAACGTGACAACCCCTGCCACGGAACCGGTCATCACCACCGCGGCTCGAATCGCAACTGCGCCACCAAACGAATGCCCCATCACGACAACGCGTTCTGCGCCAGCGTCGCGCGCCCACTCAACGCCACACGCCAAATCGTGCGCACACAGATCAAGGTTGTTCGGTTCGCGGTAGCCGACTCGCAGCACTCGAACGCCACGCTCAGCCCAACGGTCACCCCAGTGCTGGTACAGCCCATGGCCCGGCCCGAGGAGACCGCCCATTGCACCGCCACACATCACGAGCGCCGCTGGTACTGGAGCGCTCGGCTCATGCCAGAGCACGCTGAGCAATCCACGCGACGTGTAGACCTCGCGATGGCGAAGGGTGTCAGTGACGGCGACCTCGCTCGTCGCCAACGGGCGGAGCGCTTCGAGTGCCGTCGGCGAAACGGGATCAGACGGTGGAGGCCCAGTGGTTTCTGGCATCGTCGAAGTCTCGCGTGCGGTCGAGAGCCACAACGACACGAAATGTGTCTTCCGTCACGTGATGGGTCAGTGGGGGCCACTAGCGTCGACAGGGAAATGACAACACCGCCTTCCAACCTGGCAGCACAGAGCACCGCCAGCCCGAGTAAGCCCGTCGATCTCCGCGACCCCATCGACCGCGATCACGCGCTCCGCATCGGCAAGGCCTGGACCGAACTCCGCCGCGGCGCAGGCACCGCAGCCCTACGTGATTACTACTTCGGCAAAGACGATCCACTCGAACAGGGCCAGATGGATGCGCTCGACCTCCTGACTCGCCGAGACCGCACGATGAAGGGCCTAGCTGACCGCCTTCGCATCGATCCGTCAACCGCCACCCGCGCCGTACAACGCATCGTCAACGACGGACTCGCCGAGCGATTCCCCTCACCCCACGACGGTCGAGTCGTCATGGTGCGCGCCACCGAAGAGGGCCGCCGCCGTCATGCCGAAGCCGTCGACCGACGCGCGACGGCACTGATCAACATTGTGAAGTCCTTCGACCATGACGAACTCGCCACCCTGGCAAGCATGCTGGAACGGCTCTCCGATGCAGTCGACAATGTGGCCACCGCACTCGAACACGAAGCCGACTGCCTGGACTGAAGACCCCTGCACACCCCGGCGCCCGACGCGCCCGAACCGCTAGGGTCCGCCACAATGGCTGACCAGGCAGTGTTCGCAGATCAGGCAATGCAATACGCACCGCAGTTGTATTCCGCCGCGATGCGCATGACCCGGAACAAGGCCGACGCAGAAGATCTCGTGCAAGAGGCGTACCTCAAGGGCTTCAGGAGTTTTCACACCTTCACTGATGGAACGAACCTGCGTGCCTGGTTGTTCCGCATCCTCACCAACACGTACATCAACAAGTACCGAGCGAAACAGCGGCGCCCCGACGAGTCAGATCTTGGTGACATCGAAGACCTCTACCTCTATAAGCGCCTCGGCACCTTCGAGGATGCTTCGATCGGCCGCTCCGCCGAAGAATCCCTCATGGAAATGCTTCCTGACGACGAGGTCAAGCGGGCGCTCGAAGAGCTTCCAGACAACTTCCGGTTGCCGGTGATCCTCGCCGATGTCGAAGGTTTCGCGTACAAAGAGATCGCTGAAATGCTCGACATCCCAATCGGCACCGTGATGTCACGGCTCCACCGGGGAAGAAAGGCGATGCAGAAGGCGTTGCACACATATGCACTCGAACGTGGACTCGCTGACCCTCAGCCCGAACCCACCGACTCGAAAACAGAAGGGCAGGAGAACTGATGGACGCATGTGACACCCCCGATTGCAGTCAGACACTCAAAGAACTCGACGTGTTCCTCGACTCCGAACTCTCTGACGCGGCGCGCGACACGATCCGCCACCACCTCGACGCATGCCCCGATTGCCTGAGCGCTTTCGACTTCCACGCCGAACTCAAGCAGGTCATCCAAAAAAAGTGCCAGGAAAACGAGATGCCAGCCGATCTGCTTTCGCGGATCGAGAAATGCTTTGACACCGACTTCGACGGTGACGGCGTCATCGGCTGAACGCCCAACACGCCATGACCGTGCCGTCCGCGGCACGATCGCGGGGTGGAATCGACTGATGCCCTCATCCTGCTGATTGCGCTTGCGTCGACGTGGGCCATGACCGGACTGATCTGGACGATCCAGATCGTCCACTATCCGATCTTCGACACAATCGAACACGGTGTCGACAATCAGCTCTGGCTTCGGTTCGCACAGCGCCACACCAGCACAATCAGTTACGTCGTCGGGCCGTTCATGGTCGCCGAGGGCGTCACCGGCATCTGGATTGCGGCATCACCTCCAGCAGGAATCAGCCGGGCGCTCCCACTGGTCGCACTTGCACTGATGGGCGTCGCCTACGGCGTGACCGCCCTCGTGTCGGCGCCCCTGCACGGCCGACTCGCACCTCGCTTCGACAGCGCACTCCATACGCGGCTGGTCCGCACCAACTGGGCGAGAACAGCAGCCTGGACTCTGCGGGCCATCGTGTTGTGTGTGATCGCCTACATCGCAGTCACCTAACCGCTGCGTCGGCGATCAGTCGAGGGGCCATACCGCGCCCACTCGGGCCCGACTGGAGAAGTGCGCGCGGGAATGCGCCGTCCACGTCGATCGCTCGCTAACCTGCCGGGATGCTCGCAGCCGAGGTTTGGCACTGGTGGATTGGCGTTGCCTTAACTGGCGTCGCACTCTTTTTGGGTGTCGGCCTCATTGGCGCGTACCTCAAGGCGGTCTCGTCGAAGAAGTACCCCGGCGGCAAGCGTCGTCGCCAGAACGACCTCTGACCCGCCCAAATGCCCGTCGACCCTGGCTTCCTGCCGGTCGACCCGCTGGTCCCAGAACTCCTCGCCCGCTGCAACTTTCCGTCAGCCGGCACTGTTGTCACTTGCGCGCTCTCAGGCGGCCCAGATTCATCCGCTCTGACCGCCCTCGCTGTTGCCGCGGGGCTGATCGTCAACGCTGTTCACGTCGACCACGGTCTCCGCTCGCGCTCGGCTGACGATGCCGACGCTGCGCAGTCGATCGCGAGCGATCTCGGTATCTCCTGCCGGGTCATTCGCGTTGAGCTGCCCGACGGGCCGAACCTCGAGGCCCGCGCCCGCTCGGCCCGTCGCAACGCAATCGGCACCGCGGCCCTCACCGGCCACACCGCCGACGACCAAGCCGAGACCGTGCTGCTCGCACTGTTTCGCGGTAGCGGCGCCACCGGCCTCGCTGGTATCCGTCACGGACCGACCAAGCCGATTATCCGGCTGCGCCGAGCAGACACTCACGGGCTGTGTGCCCGACTCAACCTCTCGATCGTTCACGATGAGTCAAATGGCGACCCGAGATTCCGGCGCAACCGAATTCGGCACGAACTTCTGCCGCTGGCCGAGGACATCTTCGACCGTGACGTCTCGGTACTGATCGAGCGGGCAGCTGACCTCCTACGCGACGACGACGTGCTGCTCGACGAATTGGCGGACGCCATCGACCCGACCGATGCCGTCGCGATCGCCGCCGCGCCCCTGCCGCTGGCGCGACGCTCACTCCGGCGGTGGCTCACCCATGGCGGGTATCCGCCAAGCGCCGCAGCCATCGAACGCGTGCTGGCGGTCGCTCGTGGTGAGGCCGCTGCGTGCGACATCGAAGGGGGCCGAAGAGTGCATCGGTCACGCCAACGGCTGCGGCTTTCTCACTGACCCGATCGACCAGGTAGGCTGACGCCTCGTTATGGACACCGCGCACGCTTCCAACTCATCGCTCCAGGGCCGCCGCTGATGGCTCCCCGATTGCGAGGGAAGTGGGCGCTGGGTATTACCCCGCGCAACTTCACATGGATCCTCAAAGACAAGCTGGCCGTTTGCGAGCGGCCCGGAGGCGTTGGCGACAGTCACCGTCGAGTCCGTCGACAAGAAGAGATCATCTGGCTGCGTGAGAACGGCTTCGGTTGTGTCATCTCGATCATCTCGGCGCCGAGCAACCTGCACAACTACGACGAACTGCAGCTGCCGTACCGCCACCGGGCGTTCAACCAGGAAAACCTCGACGCCTATCTCAAGGCGCTCTATACCGAACTGCACGATCTTCTGAACCGCAACATGCGGGTGCTCGTCCATGCCGAAGAGGTCAGCGATCGCATCATCGGCGTCATGGGCGGCTACATCCGATGGTCAGGCCTCGTCGAAGAAGCCACGCAGGCAATTCAGGTCACCGAGCGGCTGTCCGGCCGCCAGCTCGATCCCTTCGCTCGCGAAGTGATCATGAACGCCCACAAGCTGCGCTGATCCGGGCGCTCTACCGAGCGCCACAAACCAGCGAAGCAGCAGTTCGGCCTGGATTAGTGTTCTGGATATGACGACACCTGCCAACTGGTATCCCGATCCGAACGGGCGCGCCGATTTGCGCTACTGGAATGGCGAGGCCTGGACCGAACACGTCAGCACCGACGGCACGCAGAGCACCGATCCGGTCGGAGCAGGCGCGTCGCCCGGTCTCGACCGTCTCGACCGTCTCGACAAAGGCCTGACGGTCGGCAATGAAGGCCGGCCCGACAAGATCCAGGAGCAGCTCACCGGTCAGGGCATTCGTGGTGCCGGGCTGACCGGCAAGGTCGAAGGCGGTGGTGGGACGATCCTCACCGAGCCTGTGCTGGTCGTCAACCAGAAGGCCAAGTTGATCGAGCTCAACAACCAGTACAGCGTGTTCGGTCAGGACGGCCAGCAACTCGCGATGGTCAACCAGGTCGGTCAGTCGACAGTCAAGAAGGCAATGCGCCTCCTGAGCTCACTTGACCAGTTCATGACACACAAGCTTGAGATCACCGACAACGCAGGGCACGTGCTGCTGCAGTTGACCCGGCCACGCAAGGTGATCAAGTCAACCGTGATCGTCGAAGACGCCGCTGGCAACGAGATCGGCAGAATCGTGCAGCAGAAGGCAATCGGCAAGATCAACTTCGGACTCGAGGCAAACGGCCAGATGCTCGGCTCGATCAAGGGTGAGAACTGGCGGGCCTGGAACTTCCGCATCGAAGACGCCCAAGGCACCGAGGTCGCACGCATCTCCAAGACCTTCGAAGGCTTCGCCAAGACCATGTTCACTACCGCCGACAACTACGTGGTGCAAATCCATCAGCGGATGCCCGAGCCACTCAATACGTTGATCGTCGCGAGCGCTCTCAGTATCGACACGGCCCTGAAGCAAGACAGCCGCGGGTTCGGCTGATCCTCAGCTGGGCCTCAGCTGGCCCTAGCCGACGTAGAACGTACAATTGTCCGGTCGCACAAGTAGCGGCAGCGGATCTTGTGCGATGTTGTTCGGACGGTATTCAAAATGCAGGTGGTAGTTCGAGTCGTCGTTGGCGCCTGACGTCCCGGTGTTGCCAACCGTGCCGATGACGTCGCCCTGGGTGACGATGTCGCCGACTTCCAGGCCATCGGTGTGCGTTGCCATGTGAAAATACTTGTACGTGACGTTGTTCTCTTCGTCTTCAAGAGTCCAACCGTGGCCCGCACCAGAGGTCATTCCACTGTCGACGTACTTCTTCGTGAGACGGCCGGTGACGACGGCGTAGAGGTCGGCGCCGCGTGAGCCAGAGATGTCGAGGCCTTCGTGGGAACGCGAACAGCGCGCGCCACGGCAGTCACCGAAGTTGTCGGAGACCCAGCAACTCTCTTGCGCATCGACGGGGAACATGATCTGCCCGTCGGGCACCTCAGGCAGGGACGTCGTGGTGGTCGATGGCGGAATCCGCTCAGCCGGGGCGAGATCCTTGGCTTCGAGCGATCCAGCTGCAGCCATGATTCTGTCGTTTGGCAGCGCAGCCACGACACGCTCGACGGCCATCAGCCCGACTGCTGCGCCCAGCCCCGCGGCGAGGAGGCGGCGGCGCGACATCTGGCCGGGCCGCGAATGGACAGCAGCGATGTCGTTAGGAAGGCGATGTGGATCGGTCATGAGGCGTTCAGAACCCGTTGACGGGGCATAAAGGTATTCGGCAGCAACTCGGAGCCGCTTGAGGTCATTATATGACAACCACGCGACCTACATCGACATGTAACCGTAATATTTACCTGACTTTGTCGGTCAGTCGCTGCACTGAGGCGGGCCGATTGTCAAGCCTGGAGGCCGCTGCAGCAGCGGCAACGGGTCTACCGGGAGGCCAATGCTTGGGTTCAAGCTCTGGCGCCACACCTCGAAGTGCACATGCGGCCAGATCGTATTGCCGGTGGTGCCCATCAACCCGACCACCTGGCCAGCGGAGACCGCATCACCCACCTGCATCCCCCCGATGAACTCATCGAGGTGGTGGTAGCGGTAGTAGGTGTCGGAGCCGTCGCGGAGCGTGATGTATTTGCCGGGACGACTCGATTGATCCATGCTGTTGACCACTGCATCGGCGCACGCGATGAGCAGTCGACCGCGACCGTCCGAACATCCATTGCCGATGTCGAGGCCCTTGTGTACACCTTCCCGGTAGCCATTCGGCATCACCAGATCGCCGCCAGTCGGGTCGACTGGAAAGGTCAGTTCTCCATCGATACCGAGCCGTTGAGCCGGCTCCAGCGCAGTCGCTGGACCGGTGAAACTCATCGGGTCCGCCAGCACACGTGCAGCACCCAATCCAAGAACAGACGCGCCCAACATCCCGGCTGCTGAGCCAATCAATTGGCGACGTGTGCGAGTAGATTCAAATACCATGTCAGGGCGACGTGTCTTCGTGAGCGGGGTCGGTGGAGAACTGGGAACGCTCGTTGCCAGAATGCTCGAAGATGAGCCGTGGGTGGGCTCTCTTGCGGGAATCGACGCAGACCCACCGCGTCGACGGCTACAGCGTACGACGTACCATCGCCTTTCGCCGGACGACCACGACCGAATCGTCGACACAATCACCGACTTCAACCCGCACGTCCTGGTTCACGTCGGCGTGTGGGAACCCGATGCTCGAGCATCACCCAAGGCGGCCGGCGTGCTGACCGAACAAGCTGCAACTTCCATTCTCGGCGCCGCAGCCGAATGCCGTGCGCTCGAAAGCATCGTGGTGCGCAGCGGAATCGAGATATACGGGAGGGGCAAGGGATCACTGACCCGCCCCGCAGAGAACGCTCCCATCAGGCCGACTTCCGAGTACGGCCACACCCTCGCCGACATCGAGGCGATCGCTGCCAGCGTGGCCAATCGGGTCGGCGTCACGGTCGGCGCCGTGCGACTTGCGTCGGTCTTCGGCCCGCACATCCCATCGCCCCTCGGTCGCCTACTCCGCATGCCCGCCGTGCCGTTCAGCGCCCCTACCGACCCGCCGTTCGCCGTCATCGAGCACAATGACGCCGCCCGCGCGCTCGTCGCTGCTGCCCGCAACCAACTCGCCGAGCCAGTCAACGTGGTCGCATCGGGCGCGATCACCGCCTTGCACGCCATCCGCCGCGGCCGTCGCATTCCCGTGCCGGTCTTCGGGTCGCAATGGCTCCTTGCCCGCCGACTGAGCCACATGCTGGGCGCTCCGATCCCCGACCATGTCGCCGAGACGCTCACCCGCGGCCGCCTCGCCGACAACGGGCGCATGGAAGAACTGCTGGGGATCACCGCTGACGTCTCGACAGTCGAGGTCATCGATCATCTCTATCACTGGCCAAGCGTGGTGCGCCGACCGGCCCGGGTCCCCGCCGCCCAACAGATCGGCGCAACATCATGAGCTCCCCCTTGGGTCGCGTCGTCCAGTTCCCCGTCCGGCACGGCGCCAGCCTGGCAGAAAGCACCGCCAACACCACCCGGGCAGCATTCCGCCGCGTGACCGAAGAGCCACCTGGCCATGTCGACGACTGGGGTCGCGACGCCGGGCTGTTCCGCACCGTCACGATGCTGTCCGAAATTCGGTGGGCCGTCTCGACCGGCGGCGATCAACATCTTCCAGCCCGCAAGGGCGCTCTCATCGTCGTCAACGCCCGACGCTTTTCGATGGCGCACATCTACAGCGCCTTCGCGATCAGTCGAGCCGTCGATCGCCCAGTTCGATTCGTTGGCCGCCCCGACGACACGACACTCGGCGCGCTGGCACAGCGCCTGGGCGGTCTCCTCGACCACCCTGACGAGGTCGCTGGCGCCCTGCGTGCCGGCGAACTGGTCGTCAGTGCTGCAGCGTCGAGTAGCCGCCCTCGCGAAGTCGGCACCGTCGACCACACAATCATCGGCGCAGCAGTGGCCTCAGGCGTCGACCTGTTCCCCGCAGCCACCACCAGTTCACCGTTCAGCCGACGAGCACGCATCGAAATCGGTCCGGCCATCCGCGGCGGCCGACGTCGCCGAGGCCCTCTCGCCGAATACGACCTCGCCCACGAGGTGCGAGAACAGATCGGTCTGTTGCTCACCGAAATGGGCGACATCAATACCGGGACGCCGCTCGACTGGCTCCCGCTGAGCGGCCTGGGCGGCAACTGATGACCTACGTACGCGCCACCGATGGTGTCCGCATCCATTACCGGGTCACCGGTCGGCCAGGTGCGCCGCCGATCCTGTTCGTGCAGGGTCTCGGCGCCGACAAACACGGCTGGGACCTCCAGCGGCTGGCGTCGGCCCCTCGGTACCAGGCAATCGCCCTCGACAACCGTGGCGCCGGGCGCTCCGACAAGCCGCACGGCGAGTACTCGCTCGAGCAGATGGCCCAAGATGCGATCACCGTCCTCGACCATGCGGGCGTCGACACGGCGCACGTAGTCGGCGCATCGATGGGTGGCGCCATCAGCCAAATCATCGCGGTCAAATACCCCGAACGAGTTCGCTCGCTCACGCTCGCGTGCACTGCGGGCCAGCACCATCCGTGGCGCGAAGACCTGCTGTCGAGTTGGCGCGACACCGCGCTCAGCAACGGGATCGGATCGATGGGCCAAGAAGCTGCCCGCTGGGTCATCGGCCCGCGGTCGTTCCGCCGGCTACTCCCCGCAATGGGCTGGCTTGGGCCACTCGCGCTGGGTCGGCCATCGCACGCATTCGCGGCGCAAGTCAACGCCATCTTGAATGTCGATATGACATACGCCGACGAGCTCGCAAACATCGCCGTACCAACACTTGTCGTCGTCGGCAACCAAGACATCCTCACACCACGTGGCGACAGCGAAGAGCTGGCTGAGCGGATCCCCACAGCCGAACTGGCCGTGATCAGTGGCGCTGCTCACGGACTGATGGTTGAACATGCTGGATCGTTCAACCGGGTCCTGTTTGAGTTCATGAAGCGGGCCGAAGCGGCACACAAGGAACGAACGACCGAAGTTGCACCCGCAGCCGAATCTGCGGCGTCCTGACCTGATGCGTGTTGCAATCATCGGGGCCGGCCTCGCCGGTTTGATTGCTGGGCGTGAACTCGTCCGCGGCGGCGCTGACGTCATCGTGTTCGACAAGGGCCGGTCGCCAGGCGGCCGCCTGGCGACTCGTCGCATCGGTGGCGCCACCCTTGACCACGGCGCCCAGTTTTTCACCGCCCGCAGCCCGGCCTTCGCCGCACAGGTCACCGACTGGGAAAAGCGTGGCCTCGTCCATGTCTGGAACCATGGTTTCGACGGCTCGGACGGCCATCCCCGTTACGTCGCCACCAACGGCATGAACTCGCTTGCCAAAGACCTCGCCGCCGACCTCAACGTGCAGTGTTCCACCATGGCCTTCGCTATTCGTGACGAACCTGATGTCAACGGCATCACCGTGATCATCGATGACGGCACGGCCTACACCGTCGACGCCGTGGTCGTTACCTGCCCGCTCCCGCAGGCGTTCGCACTGCTGATCGACGGCGGCATCGAGCTCGACGAGGCCCTGTTCCGTACCGACTACGACCGGACTGTTGGCCTGCTTGTGCGGCTCGACGGCCCGGCTGCGATTCCGGCCAGTGGTGGCATCCAAGACGCCGACGAGGTCTTCAGTTTCATCGGCGATAACGCCGCAAAGGGCGTCAGCGCAGAACCTGGCGTCACGTTCCACGCCAACCCCGCATGGAGTGAAGCTCACTGGAACGACGACAACGACATGCTGATTGATCAGCTCACCGCAGCTGCTCAGCAATGGCTCGGCGACGCCTCAATTCTCGAACACTCACTCAAAAAGTGGCGACTCGCCACACCACGCTCGATCTGGCCCGACCCGTGTTGGACCACCGCCAACGGTCGCATCGTCATTGCCGGAGATGCCTTCGCTGGCCCGAAGATCGAGGGCGCTCACAACTCGGGCCTCGCCGCGGCGCACACGCTGCTCGACGGAATCCTGCTGGACTACAACTGAGCGAGAGCGCCGCGCCAGGCGTGAGCCGGGGTAACTACTCCTCAATGGCAGGTTCGGCGTCAACCGGGTTGACCGTTTCGTCGAGCGGCGTCACCTGATCGATCGATGTCACCGGCGTGTCGCCAATCGGCAGGTCGATAGACGTCTCGATCGTCGTGGTCGTCACGTCGGGCGCCTCGGTGCCAGCACAACGGACTTCGGTGACCAACTGCGATTCCAGTTCAACCACCGATGTACTGCCAGGGCCGAAGCGACGCAGGAAATCGCCGAAGCTGACGATGTCCTCACCTTCACAAAACCGCTCGATGACAGGGGCGTATCTGATCTGCCAGCCGTTCTCGAACAGGGCGAATCCATCTTGGAGGTCCAGGATCGGTGGAAGCTCGACGGTCTCGCGCTCGGCTTTCGGCAGCGTCGCAAACCAGATGACCGCATCGCCCAGCAGGTCGGCGAACACAACGCAGCGGTTCGACGACCGCAGGTCACAATTGATAATTCCCGGGGTTCCGGGCGCGACGCGCATCACGTTGCGACGAGGCAGCACGAAATCGATGAATCCGTCGGTTAACCCGTCGTCACCGAACCCAAAGTCATCGGACGTCTCCATGAGGACAACCGACGAGATGAAATCAATCCTGCGGTCGGGAACCTCGGACTCGACGATCGCAGTGAGCTGGTCGTCATCGACGACAACGGCATTGATGAGGAGTGCCAAACCCGCAAGTACGGCAACGGCTGCGACGAATCGCCAAGTGAATAGCTGCCTCACGCCCGCCAACGTAGCGGTGCGGGCCCGGTGATTAACGGCACCTGCTGCTGGTCTCAGCTGCCTGTCGCAGTTGTTGCAGCGCGATGGGCCGCTGCAACAATCGCATCGAGGACATCGTCCGTGTGCCCGAGACCTACGAAGATCGCCTCGTACGCACCCGGGGCCATGGCCACGCCTTCGGCGAGCATCGCCTGGAAGAATCGGGAGTAAGCAGCTTCATCGGTCCGCTTGGCGTCGTCGAAGTTCTCGACCGTGCCGACTGCAGAGCCACAAACCATGCCAACCAGGGTTCCAACGACGGGGAAGGATGCCGCAAAGCCCGCTGAAGAACAGGCGTCATGCAGACCAGCTGCTAGGCGCCGGGCCCGCACACGGAGTTCGACGTAAACGTCAGGCGTGAGCTGATCGAGGGCAGCAAGACCCGCTGCCGTTGCGAGCGGGTTGCCGGAGAGCGTGCCCGAGTGGAAGACCGGGCCCAGTGGGGACAGATGCTCCATGATGTCGGCGCGGCCGCCGATGCTGCCAATCGGCAGGCCACCACCAATCACCTTGCCGAAACAGGTGATGTCCGGTGTGATCCCGTACATCGTCTGGGCGCCCCCGGTACCGAGGCGGAAACCAGTGATCACCTCATCGAAGATCAACAGAGCGCCGACGCGATCGCATTCAGCGCGGAGCCCTTCGAGAAAACCTGCAACCGGTGCGACGACACCCATGTTGGCCGCGACGGGTTCGATGATGACCGCTGCGACCAGGTCGTCGAGTTTGGGAACGACGTTGTACGGCACGACCATGGTCTCGGCGACCGACGCGTTGGGGACGCCCGCCGTGCCGGGCAGCCCGAGTGTCGCCACGCCGCTACCGCCTGCGACCAACAGCGCGTCGGTGGCGCCGTGGAAGTTGCCGGCGAACGTGACGATCCGGTCGCGGCCAGTTACACCACGGGCGAGGCGAATTGCGGTGCTGGTTGCTTCGGTGCCCGAGTTCATGAGGCGGACCCGCTCGCAGCTCTGCACACGCTCGCTGATTGCTTCAGCCAACTTCATCTCACGCGGGGTCGGTGCGCCGTACGAGGTGCCGTCCACGACTGCAGCGGTGATCGCTTCGGTGATCGCGGGATGAGCGTGACCGAGGATCACGGCGCCATAGCTCTGCACGAGGTCGTAGTAGCTGGTGCCCTCGACATCGGTGATCGTTGCACCCTTCGCCCGGGCAACCACGTACGGCTCACCGCCGACGGAGTTGAAGGCGCGGATCGACGAGTTGACGCCGCCGGGTATCACCGCTTTGGAGCGGGCAAACATTGTCGCATTCGATGGCAAGCCAGCGCCCGTGCAGACGGTCGCGGTACAGCCCGCGGCCGCGCAACCGATGGGATCGCAGTAGGGAATCGTCAGGTCGGTCATGGGAAGGCGTCCGTTCCTTTGGTCACACTGTGCCAAGCAGAGTGCGACCGCTCGGCGTTAGCGGTGGTTCTCGGCGAACCAACGGGTGAAGTAGGTGAGGATGATGTTCGCTCCGGCGCGCTTGATCGCCGTGAGTTGCTCGAGCGCGACGGCATCGCCGTCGATCCAGCCGTTGTCGGCAGCGGCATGAATCATTGAGTACTCGCCACTGACGTGATATGCCGCGACGGGCACATCGACGCGTGCTGCGGTGTCGGCAATGATGTCGAGGTACGACAGCGCCGGCTTGATCATCACGATGTCGGCACCCTCGGCGATGTCGAGGTCGACTTCGCGCTGTGCTTCTCGGGTATTGCGGTAGTCCTGCTGGTATCCCTTGCGGTCTCCGCCGTCGGCAATTTCGACGTCAACAGCGTCGCGGAATGGCCCATACAGCCCACTGGCGTACTTGGCGGCGTAAGCCAGGATCGCGACATCGGTGAAGTTCTCCGCATCGAGCCCCGAACGAATCGCAGCTACTTGGCCGTCCATCATTCCGCTCGGCGCCACGACGTGCGAACCGGCTCGGGCCTGGGCCAGCGCTGCAGCGACGTACAGGTCGAGGGTCTTGTCGTTGTCGACCACGCCGCGCTCGTCGACAATGCCACAGTGGCCGTGGCTGGTGTACTCGTCGACGCACAGGTCAGTCATCACGACCATGTCGTCACCGACTTCGCTGCGCAGGTCACCCAGCGCCAACTGCACGATGCCGTCGGGGTCGTAGGCGCCGCTACCGACAGCATCCTTGACAGCCGGGACCCCAAACAGGATGACCGACTTCACGCCGAGGGCTGCGAGTCCGGCTACTTCGGCGCGAAGCGAATCGCGAGTGTGCTGCATCACGCCCTTGAGCGATTGGATCGGCTGCGGCTCAGTGATGCCCTCGCGCACGAACAGCGGCGCAATGAGATCATCGGTCCGGACATGCGTCTCGGACAACAGGTCACGCATCGCTGCGGTCTGGCGGAGTCGACGAGGACGGATGACAGGCACCCCACCAGCCTAGGAGAACTGCCCCAACAGACCCATCCCCGAAATGGAGACCAATTCAACGCACCCGCCTGCTGCGATGGTCTCCATTTCGGGTTGTGCCGAGGTGTGACTGACGTCGAAGGGGGGCGTGGGTGCCAGACAGGGCGAAGCGCCAGCCGGTAACGTCAATAGCCGTGTCAGTGCAGACGTGGTTCTCCAGCGACGACATGGTGGCTGTGCCTGGTGAACGCCTCACACTGCCACTGTCGATCCACAATCTCGGCGAGTCGACCGAGTCATACACGATCGTTCCAGCGGGCCTCAGCGCCAGCTGGACCAAGATCGAACGTGGCAATGTCACGCTCTTCGGCGGATCTCAAGATGTCATCGACGTCGTGGTCGTGCCACCGGCCATCCCGACGACCTCGTCAGGCCCGAGTGTGATCAACGTGCGCGTGATCCCGCAGGGCGAGCCAGACGACGCGGTCGTTGCCGAGATCGTGCTAATGATCCAGCCCTTTGACGATCGCCGCATCGTCACGTTGCAGCCAGTTCAACGTGCTCGCCATCGAGCCAACTACGAGTTCATGGTCGAGAACCATGGCAACGGCCTCGCCAGCTGCCGTCTCCGTCTCGTCGACCCGACTCACCGTGTCGACGGCTCGTTCGACCCACCGGCCGTGGGTGTTGCTCCCGGCAGCGCAAGCCTCGTCCGATTCAAGGCGAAAGCAAAGCGCGGCATATTCCGTCGTGCCACTCGCACGCTCGATTTCGAGGTCGAAGCCGAACAACAAGGGCACGATCCGGCGATCGGTTCGATGTCGATTGTCCAGCCTCCGACGGTTCCAGGGTCAGCGGTTATGCGCGCACTTGCCGTTGCGGCCGTCGTCGCCGCTGCGACAGCGGCCTGGTACGGCGTGGTCCGCCCCGAGCTACGCGACACGGTCAATGAGCGTGTCGACGCTCGCATCGCTGAACTCGCTCCCACTCCGAATGGCCAGGCGCCCGTCACCACCACAGCATCCGACGGTGACCCTGAACCGAGCGTGGCGGCCGCGCCTCAAGAAGACGGCGAGCCAGCGTTCATCCGCCTCTCCGTCGAAGCCGGGCTGACCGCGACCGCCGACGCCTCGTCGACGATCCCCGACAGCGACATGTTTGACCTCACCGACATCCGCGTCGAAAACTCATTGAACGAGTCCGGTATTGCGACGCTCCTCATCAACGGCGAGGCTGCGTATCAGTGGTCGCTGTCGAACATCCGCGGTCAGCTGTTTGAGCCGAGCATCACGCCAATCCGCCTGCAGCCCGGAGACAACATCACCTTCTCGGTGCGCTGCGATGCTGTCGGTGCCGAGTCGTCGAAGTCAACGTGTACGACAGCGATCAACATCGGTGGCCTCATCCGCCCCGCCAACGACGCCTAAGCCAGTTGCTCTGAACCGGGTTGGCGCCGCGGGCCCCGATCCGGTTGCGGCCGATCAGCCCAGGCCGAAGCCCGGCAGACCGATGTACATCGTGTCGTCTTCGATCACTTCCATCGGGGCGACGGCTGCGACACCCAGCGGCGACTGAACCACGACCTGACGAGCGCCACCAGATGCGTTCGGCTGTACCGGGATAAAGGCGATGAAGCCACCGCCATCGTTGGTCGTGACGTTGACCTTGTCGGCGGGGCCATCGCCGAAGACGACGACCAACTCGGTGTTAGCCGGGTAGTCGGAGCCGCCGAGAACGAACTCTTCGCCTGCTCGGACTGCGCCCTCAAGCGTGACGAGCTCGGGCTCGAACACGCCGTCACCGGCCAAAATGACCGACGTCGACTGACCCTGCGGTGTGAAAGCTTCGATGAGCACGGTGCGGCGGCCAGCTTCGCTTGGCGTGAACGTCACGCCAACCGCGCAGTTGGCGCGCGGGTTCAGCGGGCGGTCAGCGCAGTTGTTCGTGGTGATCGCGAACTCCGAGGCGTTGGCACCGACAATCTCGACCCGTTCAACCGACGAGCTCAAGAAGCCGACGTTGCTGACGTCGAAGAGGAATTCGGTTGCCGACTGACCAACCGAAACTTCACCGAAATCGCCGCCACCGGGGTAGATCTGCAGGGCGGGATCGCCGCCCGAACCCGACACGGTCGCCGATACTGAGAGCGCTTCGAAGCCTTGCTCGGCAATCGTGATCGTTGCAGACACAGCCGCTTCCGACGTCGGCGTGAACGTGAAACTGACGTTGCATCGAGCACCGGCTGGAACGAGCGTGCCGATCACGCAGCTACTCTCGTCCGGGTCGATAGTGAACCGACGATCGTCAACCGTCACCGTTGCCGGATCGAATGCCGACGGACCTTCATTGACGAGCGAGACGAACCAACCGGCGCTTTCAAGACCGACGACGGTTGTGCCGACATCGGCGTCAGCGAGTGCGACGCGGGACGGCGAAGAGAGTGCGACGATCTGACGGCCAGGCGCTGCGCCTCCTTCGAGTAGCTGTGCAGCGGCCAACGTGTCGAACACGGTGATCCGACCGGAATCGCTGAGATCTGGACGGGAGTGTGCGCCGATTGTCGGACGGACGCCGTCGGTCGACACCGTGATACGGCGCAAACCGACACGGCTGGTACTCGCAACCAGGATGTCGCCATCGAGAGCTTCGCCGCTGCCGGGTGCTTCAATCAGCTGCAGGTTCGGCGCCTTCGACACGAAAGCGAGCAACTGGCCGTCGGCGCTCAGTGTCGGCTGCGACGACGCTGCGCGACCGGCAACCGGGGTCGGGGCCTCGTCGGTGATCGGTTCAGCGCTGACGATCTCGAGCGCTGTCTCGCCCAGTTCGTCGTACACACTGTCGGCATCGACGTCGCGGTCGAACCGGAAGATCTGCGTCGGGCACTCGTCGGTGCAGGTCGGAAAGACACTCGGCACGAGGCCTTGATCTCCTGATGTAAAAGCGATCACTTGGCCAGTCCGGGAGATGGCGGGCTCACCCGCTCCTGCGGTTGTCGGCTCACCTGTCGGTAGCGCCGACACGAGCTGGACCTGGCGGAACGGATCGGATTCGAGGCGGTCCCACACGAACACCTGCTGGGTCGCGCGGGCGCCATCTATCTGGCCCGTTCCCCACACCGGCACTGCTTCGGCCGAGAATGCGTCAGAACGGTATGTGAGGTAGCGGCCGTCGCCTGACAGGGCGGGCTGATCGAGACCGACATGGACAAAGGTGGTGTTCGGGCGGTCAATCGGCGTGCCGGCAACGATCTGTGCGCGACCGGGGTCGCTGGCCGGAACTGTCAAGTCGATGAGAGTGATCGCGTTGACGTCAGGAGCGTCAAAGAGCCGCTCATCGGGGTGCACGAAGGCGATAGCCGTGCCGGAGCGCGACATGGTGGGCGAAAAGTCGGGCCGGACGTCGTCACGAGCAAGCGAACTACCGTCATTGCGAGTGGAGACGAGCTCCCAATTGCCAACCGTGCCCTCGCAATGCGGCAGGACTGATCGGTAGACGTCCCAACGGATGCCCGCATCGTCGTCGCGGAAGAGATCGAGCGCCATCTCGGTGATTGTCACCACGCTGCAGCCGTCACCAGAAATGATGGGGCGGACTGAGTTGCCAGACCGGAGGCCATCGGGCACCGGCGTCAATTCAATGGTCGAACCATCTTCACGATTGCTGAGGTAGATCGTCGACTCTCGTTCGTCGATCGGCACCGCGGGGGTCTCGCCCTCGCCAGCAACCGGCTGTTCGGGAACGCCCTGATAGACCACGTACTTACCGTCGCCCGATGTCGAGGCGTGAGAGCCCAGTTGCTCGCCGACCGGCTGCGCCGAGACGCCGGTCGGGGCCGATTCGACCTGTTCGAGAATGACGATCGGGCGCGCTGAAACCGTTGCAGCGCCCGTGCTTAGGATCAAGCCCGCTCCGAGCGCAGTTGCTGATGCTGAGAGCCAGGTTCGGCCTCGGCTTCGTGCAGCCACGATGCTCCTCATGTAGTTGTTGACTTGCTCACAGTAACTGCTCGCAGGTCGGCGAAAGATTCTTGCACGTATTTGACGGCGTCCGTGACATCGCTTCACTCCGGACCGAAGGCGAATTGAAGTTCCAACGCGTCGACAAGGCCTACAAGAGAGTATTCGGCAGCGACGGCACTGACCTTGAGGCCGAGTTCGCGAGCAACTTGTGCAGTTGTTGGGCCGATCGCGACGACAACGGGAGGGGCCTCAGTTCCGAGGGCCGCGACCCAACCGGTGGCGGCTGACCCGCTCGCGAGGACAAGGGCGTCAATGTCGTTGAGCAGCGTTGCGTCCGGCACCCGGAGCCGGGTCGAGTACGCGGTCACCACCGTGACAGCGTGGCCCCCGGCGCGCAGCAGGCCGGCTAGCGTGTCGGGTGCACGGTCAGCTTGTGCCAGCAGGATGCGGACATGCTCCCCTCGGAGTCGCACGCTCAGTGCCGCTGCGAGCTCGGCGGCGACCTGACGGTCGGGAATCACATCGATTGGTCGACCAGCCAGATCAGCGAGAATCCTCGCCGTGGTCGAGCCAACCGCGGCCAACGCCACCTGGGGGTGCAGCTTCGCTGCGTCGCCGACACGTTCGGCACCGACAGCAGACGTGACGATCAGCCAGTCGTAGTCAGCAAGGTTGCCAAGCGCCGCATCGAGCGCTGCTCCCCCATCGTCTGGGTCGGTCGTTTCAATGAGCGGAACATGAACGACGAAAGCGCCACGTTCGGCAAGCAGCCGCCCGAGCTCCCCTGGACGATCACGAGTAACCACAACACGTCGGCCGGCGAGCGGGCCCAGAGTGGCAGCATCACTCGACACAGTCAGTTCAGCGCGTCGTGGGCCGAACGAGCGGCGTTGCGAGCTGTCTCGATGTCACCCGCATCGCCAGCCAACATGATCTGGTCACCGATCGACATGCCCGTCGCCAGGTTGGCGAGGAACGTGTGGAGTACACCGTCGACGACATGTCCGCCAACCGGAAGCGAACAGCCCGAACCCAGTTCGGCGAGAAACGCCCGCTCGACTTCAACTTCGTGACGCGTCGGCGCATGATCGATTGCAGCAAGCGCCTCGATTGTCGCGAGGTCGCCCAATCGGCATTCAATGGCGACGCACCCCTGGCCAATTGCTGGGACAAACTCATCAACCGAGAGCATCTCGGTGATCCGATCGGTCATGTCGAGGATCTGCAAGGCGGCCACCGCCATGACGATGGCGCCACCTTCCGGAATCTTGGAAAGCCGCGTGTCGATGTTGCCCCGCAGCTCAGCGAACTTCAGGTCGGGGCGGACACGACCGATCTGAGCGCGACGCCGAACCGAGCCTGACGCAACGGTCGCTCCGTCGGGCAGCGCGTCGAGTGTGGAGCCGACGAGGGCATCGCGAGCATCACGACGCTCGGTGAATGCAGCGAGCAGCAGCCCATCTGCAGCACCCGAGGTGAGATCTTTCGCGGAGTGCGCCGCGATGTCGGCACGACCGTCGAGCACAGCGCGCTGGACTTCCTTGACGAAGACACCCTGACCCCCGATGCTGTGCAGCGGGACCTCGGACTGGATGTCGCCAAGGGTGTTGATCTCAACAAGTTCGACTACACGACCGGTAGCGGCAGCAAGCGAGTCGGCAACGGCAGTTGCCTGTGCCCAAGCCTGACGCGAACCACGGGTGGCGATACGAAGTGCTGTCGTCATCGAGCGAGTTTGGCAGTTGAGCTATTCAAGTCAGATCAGGTCAGGTCGAAAAGATCGCGAACAGCTGCAGCGTTGCGGTCGCCCTGCGGGGTGCCTGCCTGCGCCTTGAGCCGAACCGACGGCTCGTGCAGCAACTTGGCCACGATGGCCTTGGTGATTGACTCG
Organism: Ilumatobacter sp.; assembly: GCA_051275435.1. Lineage (GTDB taxonomy): Bacteria > Actinomycetota > Acidimicrobiia > Acidimicrobiales > Ilumatobacteraceae > Ilumatobacter_A. Next base: position 48,594 of record JBNMOS010000002.1, on the reverse strand, counting down.
ACTACTTGACGCTCTTTTTCGCCGAGTGCATCGAGCTTCGAGGAGAAGCGTTCCAATTCACCCGTACGGACCCGATCAGCAGCTTCTCGCATCGATGCAACGAGCGGAGCTGCCTGGCGAGCTGTGGATTCGACAGCGAACGAATCAACCTCTTCGAGCACAATCGCTCGGACACGATTGGCTTCGATGGCTCGGTGCGCCAAGCCACGATCGGCCCAGTCGCGCAGGTCATCGAGGTTGAACACAGTGACGCCGGCAAGATTGGTGACGCCAACTTCGACGTCACGTGGCATGGCGATGTCGAAGATGTGTAGCGGTTGGTCGGGTCGACCGTTGAGCCGGGCGTTGCGGACCAGCTCGGCAGTGATGATCGGCTCGCCCGAGCCAGTGCTTGCCACGATCACATCGGCAGTCGCGACGGCGTCGGCGAGCTGATCCATCCCGACGGTGCGACCGTTGACTCGAGCAGCGAGTGAGGCGCCGCGTTCAGGCGACCGGTTGACGACGAGGATCTCGGAGCCACCGGCTTTGTGGAGAGCGACAGCAACACCTTCGCCCATGGAACCAGCCCCGATGACAACAACTCGTTTGCCAGCGAGTTCGCCGACCACGTCGGTCGCCATCTCGACAGCGGCATGGCTGATCGAGGCGGTCCCGCGGCTAATCGTGGTTTCGCTGCGAGCGCGCTTACCCGTTTCGACCGCCGAGCGGAAGAGCAAGTTCAGACTCGAGCGAGCTGCACCTTCAAACTGCGCTGCTTCCCATGCAGTCTTCACCTGACCGAGAATTTCGCTCTCGCCGAGCACAGCGGAATCGAGGCCAGCCGCAACCTCGAAGAGGTGGCTGACCGCGGCAGAATCGTGCTGGCTGTACAGGTGCGGGGTGAGTTCGTCGACCGACAGGTCGCTGATTTCACACAGGAAATCTCTAACGTCACCGTACGCACCATGGAACAGTTCGGTGACGACGTACACCTCGGTGCGGTTGCACGTGGAGAGAACGACGGCCTCACGAATGTTGTCTCGTTGCGAGAGCCCCGCGACAGCCTTGCCCAACGTGTCGGGCGCGAGCGTCAACCGTTCCAGCAGAGCCAAAGGGCTGGTGCGGTGGTTGACACCGATGACAAGAATGGACATCTTTCAATAACCCTAGGCGCTGGCGCCTCGGCGTGACTCGCCCGGAACCGAAACCAATGAAGAACCTTTTGCCGCGTTAATCCGACGCTGTTCGTGATACGCCAGGATCTGCAGCTCGACAGCGAGGTCAACCTTGCCAACGCTGATGCCGTGCGGCACATTGATGACGGTCGGAGCAAAATTCAAAATGCTCGTGACACCGGCAGCGACCAACGCATCCGCTGCGTCTTGCGCGGCGAGCCCTGGGGTGGCGATGACGCCGATCGAAATGTTCCTCGCTGCCACGACCTGCATGAGTTCTGACAGGTGTCGCACACGGACGCCGCCCACGACCGCACCTACTTTGGCGTCGTCGATATCGACGATCCCACCGACCGGAAAGCCGCGATCGCCGAAGCCGTTGTAGCCGGCGAGCGCCTGTCCCATATTGCCAGCGCCAACGATGACGACGGGCCAATCGTGGGTGAGACCGAGCTCACGACGGATCTGATACACGAGAAATTCGACCTCGTAGCCCACACCGCGAGTGCCGTAGCTGCCAAGGTAACTCAGGTCTTTGCGCACCTTGGCAGCGTTGACGCCAGCCAGCTCGGCGAGTTCTTCAGACGAAATCTTGGTGACGTCGGCTTCGAACTGGTCACTGAGAATGCGCAGGTACACAGGAAGACGGGCGACAGTTGCCTCCGGAATCCGACGTCGAGTTCGCTGACCAGCCATGAAATAACCACGCTAGAACGTTTGTGCACGTTTTCACAAGACGTCCTCCAGGTCGCTCTGTGAGGTTCGTCACCGCGAGATCTCACGCACCGTCCTCGTTCGAGCGAACTGAAACTTCGTCAAAGGCAGCAATCGCCCACCCAAACGGAGCGTTAGCCGGTCAGGAGACGGAGAGCGCGTCGTCGAGGCGACGACGCATCAGCTTGCCGGTGGGGTTGCGCGGCAACTCATCGACGAACATGATTTTCGACGGACACTTGTATCGAGCGAGCCGGTCGAGGCTGTATTCGATCAACGTCTCTTCGTCAACATCTGAGCCCGGCGTCAGCACCACGAATGCCTTCACGGCCTCGCCGGTATGCGGGTGCGGCACGCCAAGGACGCCGACTTCGGCGACCTCAGGATGCATGGCGAGCACCTCTTCGACCTCGGCCGGATAGACGTTGAACCCTGACACGATGACGAGGTCTTTCGCCCGGTCAACAATAAACATGTACCCATCGTCGTCGGCCATGCCCATGTCGCCGGTTTTGAGCCATCCGTCCTCGGTGATTACCGCAGCAGTGGCGATCGGATCGTTGAAGTACCCGGGGAACACGTTCGCGCCGCGCACCCAGATCTCACCGACATCGCCGACGAGGACATCGTGGTCACCGCTGACCAGCCGAATTTCGACACCGTCGAACGCACGACCAACCGAACCGGGGCGGATGGGGGCGCCGAGCGAGGTGGTCACCGTTGCTGAGGTTTCGGTCAGGCCGTATCCCTCGGCGATCTCGACGCCGAATCGGTCACGCATTGCAGTGAAGACCGGCACGGGAAGCTTGGAGGCGCCTGACAGGGCGATACGAACGGTTGAAAAGCTGTCAGCAGGCAACTCGTCGAAGTGTGTGAAGGCTGCCCACATGGCAGGAGCGCCAGGCACGACGGTCGCACCACGGTTCTTGATCGACTCGGCAGCGCTGTGTGGATCGAAACGCTGGACGAGCATGACGGTCGCTCCGACGCCCAACCCGGTGGCCATGACGACATTGAGGCCAAAGATGTGAAACAGCGGGAGCACGCTCCAGATCAGGTCGTCGCTGTTAAGGATCCCGGTTGCCTGGCTCTGGGCAATGTTCGTCAACACGTTGCCGTGCGTCAGCATCGCGGCGCGGGGCAGACCCGCAGTGCCACTCGTGAAGATCAGGACAGCAGTTACGTCGTTGCCGACGTCAACGATGTCGACCGCATCGGCGTCGAGTAGCTCGTCGATTGAACGGGCGCCCTCGGGCGCGTTCTCCCCGTCGGTACTCAGCACGGTTTCGACGGTTGGTACCAGTGACCGGTCGACGTTCGACCACGTAGCGGTGCCCACCTTCTCGACCACGACGACCTTGGCGCCGACGCTGGCGATCTCCTTTTGGAGCGCAGGCGCAGGGCTTAACGGGTTGAGCGGTACGGCAATGGCACCAAGGCCAACCGTGGCGAAGTAGGTGATGACGAAGTGCCGACTGTTCGAGCACAGCAGAGCAACGCGATCACCTGCGGTGACGCCGACTGACGCAAGCCCGCCGCGCAGGCGATCGATCTGGCTGCGGAGTTCGCCGTAGGTCGTTTCGCGCCCACGACTGATGAGCGCAATCGAATCGGCGTCGTGTGGTTCGAGGATGTGCGCAAGATTCACGTGGAAATTCCCGAGAGTCGATATGCATGGAATTGTTGACGCTGCATCATCCTCGACGCCGTTGCGTTCAGCATGATCGTGCTCAACATCGACATACTCAGAGACGAACCAGTGAGATGATCCCAGCAAGCAGGATCACAAACAGGAGAAGTCCGAGCGCAAGAGTGGTCGCTGGCCGCATGTCGTTATTGTATCGAATCGGCGTCAGTCACGGCCGCAACGTACGACCAGCAAGGAACGCCTGCCGTTCGTCGTGGCATGCCTGAAAGACGAAGCACTCCGCGTCATGATCGTTCGTCAGCGCTTCGGATTGCATGAACGCATAGGCCGTCGTCGGCCCGAAAAACTTCCAACCGCGGCGCTTCAACTCTTTGGCCAGCGCCGCCGAACGAGCGGTCTGCGTGGGAATGCCGCCCCCGTCGGTCCGTTCCGGCTCGACGACCGCCCACTCCCAGACCCAGTCGACGAGTGACCCTTCGGTCTCCACTAACTCGATGGCCCGCTGCGCGTTGTTGATCGTCGCTTCGATCTTGCCTCGGTGGCGGACGATGCCAGCATCCTGCAGAAGGCGTTCGACGTCGTCAGCACCGAATTCGGCGACGGCCCGATAGTCGAATTCGGCGAACACCTCGCGAAACCGAGGACGCTTCATCAGGATCGTGAGCCAGCTCAACCCTGACTGGAAACCTTCGAGGCAGATCTTCTCGAACAGTCGATGTTCGCGGGTGGTCGGGCGGCCCCACTCGTGGTCGTGGTACTCGAGGTAGGTCTCGCTAGCGGTCGGCCAGCTGCACCTCACTGGTTCAACCATCGCCGTGATCGCGCTGCGGCTCAGCGCGCGGCCCGCCCCGTTTCTCTGCTGCTGCGGCGGCAGCCCGCCTATCGGCAAAGTGCTGTGCCAGATCGTCGCCTCCATCGAGTTCGATCTCCACTCGGCCATACGACGCCCGTGCCAGCACATGGGTCGCAACCGGTGAGGTGAAGAGCTGCAATAACACGACGAGCAGCAGTGTTACCACCGCTTTGCCGGATCCAATCTCGATGGCGGCGCCAATCGCCACGAGCAACAGACCAAGCGTTGGCGCCTTCGCCGCAGCATGAACACGCGACATCAGGTCGTTAAACCGGACGACGCCGATGCCGCCAATCATGGTGAGCAACGATCCGACGATGAGGAAGATGCCTGCGACGACGCTCATCAGCCGCCCCTCCGCTCGATAAACCGGCCGAGCGCGACCGTGCCGACGAACCCCACCAGCGAGACGACAAGCACCGTCGCCAATGTGATGTCACTGTCCGCCTGGGCTGCACCGACGATGATGCCGCTGACCACGACCGACAGCACACCGTCGAGAGCGACCACACGGTCAGGAATCGACGGGCCGCGCAGTAGTCGGTAGAGAAAACAACCCGCCGCGATAGTGAGGAACACGATGGCAACAAGAATCATGAGGCGACGTTCCTTCCGTCAGGCGTTGAGTTGCTAGTCGAGTTGAGAGCGGCATCAACGCGAGTCAGCTCGTCGCGCTGCCCGAATGCCTTGATCGCCAGCCGTTCGAGTTTCAACACATCGCGTCTGACCGACTCGACGTCCATGAAATGCAGAACGTGGACGAACAGGATGCGTTCGACGGAGCCGCCATCGCTCGAACGTTTTTCAGCCACATGGACGGTCACGGTGCCAGGCGTCAGCGTGACCGAGTTCGCAATGAGCGTCACGACGCCAGCAGATGTGGTGTGTAAGGGCACGGCGATGATTGCCCGGTGAATCTTGAGGCCGGGCGTGATGATCTCCCACGCAACAACGAGGTTCGCCTTGACAAGCTGCCACAGGAAATAGGCGGCATAGACCAGCGCCGAGACGGGCCGAAAGTTCGTGCGTTCAAGCCCGGTCACCCCGGTCGGCCGCGCGACGCCGACGATGACGAGCGCCACCATCAGGCCACCGAGCACATTGCCCACAGTGAGGTCAGCCCACAGCGCGACCCACAGCGATGTCAGCCAGATGAGCAGGGTGGGGAGTCGGAGGAACTTGTTCATCCGCCAGCCTCACTGTGCGAGCCAAGGACGGCGTCGATGTAGCCCTGGGGGTTCAGCAGGTCGGCAGCGGCTCGTTCGGCGAGGTCGTACAACGGGCCGGCGAACACCAGGAGCGCTACCGAGAGTCCGACGACCACGACCGTCGATGCGGTCATCAGGATCGGCAGCTTCGTCACGCCCGGCTCGAGACGGTCGGCAATCTCACCGTCTTCGGGTTGGCCCCAGAACACGTTCGACCAAATGCGACCCATCACATACATCGTGAGCAGGCTGACGGTGAGACTGACCACGACAATGCCCCACTGCTGCGCCTCGATGCCTGCGCTGACAAGGGCAAACTTTGCGACGAACCCGGAGAACGGCGGGATACCCGCGATGCTCAGAGCGGGCAGCGCGAAGAGGATTGCGATCATCGGCGCGCTTCGAACGAGACCGCCGACCCGAGACAACCGATCCGACCCGGCCTTGCGCTCGACCAGCCCGGCGACCAAGAACAGCGCCGTCTTGACGATGATGTGGTGGACGACATAGAAGATGGCACCGGCAATGCCGGCGAGGGTGAAGAGGGCGAGACCCATGATCATGTAGCCGATGTGGCTGATGATGTGGAACGACAGGATGCGCTGGAGGTCGTCGTGCGAAAGCGCACCGAGCACGCCGACGAGCATTGTGCAGCCGGCGACAACGAGGAGCAGCGTGCCCTGCTGCGCATCGATCGGGAAGATCAGCAACTGCGTGCGAATGATGGCGTAGACACCGACTTTGGTGAGGAGCCCGGCAAAGATCGCCGTGACCGCATTCGGTGCAGTGGGATAGCTGTCGGGCAGCCAGAAGAAGAGTGGGAAGATCCCCGCCTTGATCCCGAAGACCGCGATCAGCAACAGCGAGAATCCGACGCGCACCCCACTGCTCAGCTCAGGCATTCGCTCGGCGAGTTCGGCCATGTTGACGGTACCGGTCGCCGAGTAGAGCAGTGCCAGCGCCGTGATAAAGAACGTCGAGGCAATCAGGCTGATCACGACATACGACATGCCCGATCGCACCTGCCCGGCCCGTCCACCGAGGGTGAGTAGCACGTAGCTCGACACCAGCATCATCTCGAACGCAACGAAAAGGTTGAACAGGTCGCCGGTGATGAAGCTTGCCGACACGCCAGCGGCGAGGACGAGGTAGACGGGGTGGAACGACGCGAACCGCCGCTCTTCGGCGTGCTGGCCAATGGCGTAGACGAGCACCGACACCAGCATCAGCGATGACACCAACAGCATCATCGCGGCTAAACGATCGACGACGAGCGAGATGCCGAGTGGAGCAACCCAACCTCCGGCCTGCGACACGGCAATGCCACCGATCGCGTCACCGGTTGCCTGATCGACACGAGTGAGCAACAGAATGTTGTTCGCGACCAGGCCAAACAATGCAACGACGCTGATCACGCGCTGCACGTTGCGAAGGCGTGCGAAGATGACGCTCAGCGCAGCGGCAATCAGCGGCAGGATCACCGGCAGAGAGATCAGCGCGTCGAAGCTGCCACTACCTGGAGCGGTCACATCGGCTGCGAGGAATCCGATCGAGGCCAGCCCGCTCATACCCGGTCCTCTTCGATCGCCCGTTCGCGCTCGGCCGCTTCGCCTTCGGCGACTTCCGCGTCGACAGCCCGGCGAGCGATGTAGCGATCTTCGACGTCGTCTTCCACGATGTCGTCGTTGGTGAGCTTCCAACTGCGATAACCGAGAGCGAACAAGAACGCCGTGACACCGAACGTGATGACAATCGAAGTCAGCGCGAGTGCCTGCGGGAGCGGATCGGCGAAGTCGGTCGGATCAGCAGACCCAATGATCGGTGGCAACCCGCGCCCACCACCCGAGGTGAGCAGCAGAATGTTGGAGCCATGGCCGATGAGGCCAACGCCGACGATGATGCGCGACAACCGGCGCTGCAGCAACAACCACGTACCTGTGCCGAACAACATGGCAGCAGCAAAAGCGAGCAAGACACTCATTGCGCTTGCTCGTCATCGGTTTCGGTTGGGACGCGATCATCACCAAATGCCGCAAAGGCCATCAGGACGAGACCGACAACCACCAGGAAGACACCTGCATCGAACGGCAACGCGCTGACGACTTTGACCTTGCCAAAGATCGGGAGTTTCATTTCGTATGAGGCGTGCTCGAGGACGGCACCGCCGAGCAACACCGGGACGAGCGCCGTGGCCGACGCCAGGAAGAGACCGAAACCCAAGATGACATGCGACGGTGCACGGAACGTCGTCCGTACCGCCTCGGCGCCACCTGACACATATCGCAGTGACACAGCGGCGCCTGCCATCAGGCCCCCGACGAACCCACCGCCGGGCAGGTTGTGGCCGGCGAACTCAAAGTAGAGAGCGAGCACGAGGATCGAGTGGTACAGGACCTTGATCGACTGGTCGAGAATCATGGAGCGCGCTGGAGCGCCAACAGGAGCGGTCATGCGTGGCCCTCCTCGTCACGACGCGCAGACGCGCCGATCAGTGAAGATGCGGGGCTATCGGAGTCGCCGACCGCGTCGTCGGGCTCGTCGTCGAAGATCTCTTCGAATGTCGGACCCGGCTCGTTACGACGGCGACCGCCGCGAGCCAAGCTCACCGCGCCGGCTGCGGCGACGAGCAGGACGGTGATTTCGCCCATCGTGTCCCAGCCGCGGAAGTCGACGAGAATGACGTTGACGATGTTCGAGCCCTTGCCCTTGGTGAGCGAGTTCTCGACCATGATCTCGGACTGCTGAGGCCCCGACACGTCACCGCGAGCACCGCTGGCAACCAGGGCGAACACGAAGACCGACACACCGACGAACACCGACACACCGATCCGCATCGGTGCGGCAATGGCCGGTGCCCGATGGGTCCAGGTCGATGGGAGATAGCGCAACACGAGCACGAACAGCACGGTGCTGAGCGTCTCGATTGCAAACTGTGTGAGCGCGAGGTCAGGAGCGCCCTGCACGACATAGAGACCGGCCATCGCGTAACCCACCGCACCGAGCATCAGCGCTGCTGCAATACGCCGACGGACAATCGATGCACCGAGCGCCGCAGCGACGATCACGGCGACGAGCACCACGTGCACCGGTGTTTCGATGACATCGCCAAACCCGGTCCATTCCTGCGCGAAGGCAATCAACGGGACACCGGTTGCCACCATCATGATCGTTGCCACGTAGATCGGCAGCGACCCGTTCTGAAGCACCCCGGTCACACGGCGCGCCACGACGCCGACCCCACGCAGCAGGAAGTTGAACGACTGCTCGCTGCTCGGAACGAGCCTCATCGCTTTCGACGTGACGCTCTGCCCTGCTGCGACGCGCGACCGGAACACAGTGAGTGCAGTACCCGAGCCGATGATCAGCAACGACAGCATGAACGCCGTGTTGAAACCGGCCCAGAGGTGGACCTGTTTCGGATCAGCTGCAGGGTGCAGCGCAATGGTTGCCATCTCGACCAACCGATCGACGATGACCGGAGCGAGGCCTGCTGCGATGGTGAAAACAGTGAGGAAGAGCGCCGGGCCCACGAACGGCAACGACGGCGCGTGGGCCGTTTGGGAGTTGATGTCGTCATCGCAGCTGGCTTCGAATTCGGGGTCGGCGAACACGCCGAACAGGCCGAGGACGAACCGGGCCGAATAGGCGAACGTCAGCATCGATGCAACGACGATGACGACGAGGACCACTGTCGAGCCGACGAAGTCACCGTGCTCGAGGTAGCCGTCGAGCGCCTTTTCTTTTGAGATGAATCCGAGCAGCGGTGGAAGCCCCGCCATCGAGGCCGCTCCGACGACTCCGGCGACGAGCGTCAGCCGCCAGCCCTTGCCGAAGCCCGTGATGCGACGGATGTCGCGGCTACCGACTTCATGGTCGACGATGCCAACGACCATGAACAACGCTGCCTTGAACGCGCCGTGGGCCAGCAGGAGCACCACGCCAGCCTGTGCGATGTGGTCGTCGCCAGTGCCGAACAGCAGCATCATGAAACCGAGCTGACTGACAGTGCCATAGGCAAGCAGCAGCTTGAGATCATGCTGACGGAGCGCACGGAGGCCGCCGATCAACATCGTTGCCGAGCCAACCGTGAGCAGAACGACCCGCCAATTCCCCTGGGTCGCAAACATCGGCGCCATGCGCGCAACAAGGTAGACGCCAGCCTTCACCATGGTGGCGGAGTGGAGGTAGGCGCTGACCGGCGTCGGCGCGACCATTGCGCCCGGCAGCCAGCTACTGAAGGGCGCTTGCGCTGACTTGGTGAACGCGCCGATCAGCACGCAGATCAGCCCGACGTTGAGCGCCGTGCTGGTACCGGTGGTCGGGGCATTCTCAATGATCTCCGACAGGCGATAGGTGCCAGCTGCCTGCCCGACGATGATCAGCCCGGCGAGCAGCACCAGGCCGCCCATGCCGGTGATCAGGATCGCTTGCAGTGCCGCAGCGCGTGCCCTCGGGTTCGTGTCGTCGTTGCCGATCAGCAGGTAGGAGGTGATCGATGTCAACTCCCAGGCGATGAAGAGAGCAATGAGATGGTCGGACAAGACCACGCCGAGCATTGCGCCGGCGAAGACCGTCATCGTTCCAGCCAGGCGGCCCACATTCGACTTGACCGACGTGGTCGGATCGTGCGGCTTGAAGTAGCCGAGCGCGTAGATGCAGATCAAGAATCCGATGCCGGACACCAGCGCGACCATTGCGAGCGCGAAGGCGTCGAGGCGCAGGTCGAGGCTGATCCCAAGACCACCAACCCAGCTGAACGATTCGGTGACCGGTTTGCCGTCGAGAACCCCTCCGGCCTGCGTGATCGCCCAGATGACCGTGGCCAGCGGTGCAACAGCCGCCACGGCGAATGCCTGGCGACCCAACTGTTGTCCGGCCGCGACGATGGCAATGCCCAAGACAAGATGGAAGGCGAGCAGGGCGAACATGGATGCAGAGGGCGCCAGGGGCGCACGTGGCGACGTTATTCCGTCAGCGTCGCCTTAGGTGACATCTCGCCGCAGTTTCGGCCAATATCGCCCGAGCACGGCAGCGGTTGGAAATTTGCCTGCCCGGCGGCTCAGGTCGCTTCAGGCCCGGTTGCCACGGGTCGGCCCGGTTCCGTCGACGCCAGCGATCTCGGGACAGAACGCAGCGGATTCCGCTTCGAAACTTCCCGAGTTTGTCGTGTTGTCGCCGGTGGATTTGTTCAGAGTTACCCGTCGGTAACTACTCTGATGGCATGACAAGTATCAAGAAGGTCGGCGTCCTCGGTTCGGGAATCATGGGATCCGGCCTGGCCGAAGTGGTGGCCCGCGCCGGCCTCGACGTCGTCGTCCGGTCCCGCACCCAGGCAGGTGCTGATGCCGTTCTCGCCAAAGTCGGCTCCGGCCTCGCGCGCCACGTCGCCAAGGAACGCATGACCGAGGAGGAACGCCAAGCAATCCTCGGCCGCATCTCGGTGACCGACCATCTTGGCCAGCTCGCCGACTGCGATCTCGTCATCGAGAGCGTCGTCGAAGATCTCGAAGTGAAGCGAGCACTGTTCGCCGAGCTCGAGCAGATCGTCAAGCCCGAGGGAATCCTCGCCACCAACACGTCAACCCTCCCGGTCGTCGAGTTGGCAATGATGACGCAACGACCCAGCCAGGTGTGCGGTATCCACTTCTTCAATCCGGCCCCGGCAATGTCACTCGTCGAAATCATCCGACCTCTGACGGCGAGCGACGAGACCATCGCTGCTGCAGCTGGCTTCGTCGAAGCGTGCGGCAAGAACGCCGTCCATGTCGAAGATCGTGCCGGCTTCATCGTCAACGCATTGCTGTTCCCGTACCTCAACAACGCCGTTCGGATGCTCGAGAACGGCACCGCCTCGATGGACGACATCGATGCAGCGATGATGGGCGGCTGCAACTTCCCGATGGGCCCCTTCGCGCTGCTCGACCTCGTCGGTCTCGACACCTCGGTGTCGATTCTCGATGCGCTGTACGCAGAGTTCAGCGATGCGAACTACGCCGCCGTTCCGCTGCTGCGTCGAATGGTTGCAGCCAGACATCTCGGACGCAAGAGTAAGCAAGGCTTCCGCACGTACTGAACGTGGCAGCGGGCGCAACCCTGCCCTGCTCGCAATGCACTCCGCTTCGTGAGATTGCGAAAACTTTATGCGAGAGATTGTCGTATTTTGTCAAACTCGCCGACACCATTCAGTAGATGAGCGGGGGTCGGTTATCGCAACGCGAACCGCCATCGACGCGTTTCATCCTTCCGAACCCGCTGGTGATGCCTGCCGGAACTGATCTCGTTGCGCTCGGCGCAGACCTCGAGCCAGGCACGCTGCTTGCGGCGTACCGCTCCGGTTTGTTCCCGATGCCGGTCGACCCAGGCAAACGACGCAGCAGAATCGCCTGGTACTCGCCTGACCCTCGAGGCCTGATCCCGCTCGACGGGCTCAAGATCTCCAAGTCATTACGCAAGAGCATCCAACGGTACGAGGTGCGCGTCGACACAGACTTCCGAGGCGTGATGGAGCGGTGCGCTGATCCCGATCGCTCCGGTCGCTGGATCACGACCGAATTTCTCGACGCTTACGAGCAGCTCTTCGACCTCGGATGGGCGCAGTCGTACGAGACGTACCTCGACGGCGAACTCGTCGGCGGGCTCTACGGCATCCGAATCCATAACTTCTTCGCAGGGGAATCGATGTTTCATAACGCCACAGACGCATCCAAGGTGGCACTCGTTCATCTCGTCGACCGGCTCAACGACTCGGGCGCAACACTGCTCGACACGCAGTGGTTGACCGAGCACCTCGCCTCGCTCGGCGGCTGCGAAGTGAGCCGACAGGAATACCTTCGTCTGCTCGCTGCCGCAATCGACTGATCAAACCCGCACTCATCAACACGCACTCGAATACTCCACAAGGGAAAACGACAAGGGGGAAACGAACGAAGCGAAGCGATCACCGCAAGGTGTTCACTTCGCTTCGTCTCATCCGGCGTCGGTCAGGTCCGCCACCTGACCGACGCGGTTCCCGCCAAATGGGGAAACGTGGAAGCCGTGGCACATCTTGCAAGGGGAGGAACAAGACGTCCTGGCTCTTGGACTACCCGGCAATTTTCGTGTTCACCGGGGCATTTCGTTGACACCAATTGATTCGGCCAGATCGATCATGACTTGAGTAAGAACTTGAGGATTTCTTCTCGAACCGACGACACTGGGGCCATGACCGAACGCACCGCGCCCGACCGTCCCTGGATGATGCGGACGTACTCGGGCCACTCGACTGCTGCGGCGTCGAACGAGCTCTATCGGACCAACCTGTCGAAGGGCCAGACGGGCCTCTCGATCGCATTCGACCTCCCCACGCAGACTGGCTACGACCCTGACGACAAAATGTCGCGCGGCGAAGTCGGCAAGGTCGGCGTTCCCGTCGCTCACCTCGGTCACATGCGGACGCTGCTCGACCAGATCCCACCCGGCCAGATGAACACCTCGATGACGATCAACGCGACGGCCGCCTGGCTGCTCGCGCTGTACGTCGCGAACGCCGAAGAGCAGGGCATCTCCGCTGACGAACTTCGTGGGACCACGCAGAACGACATCGTCAAGGAATACCTGTCGCGCGGCACGTACATCTTCCCGCCGGCACCCTCGCGCCGCCTGATCGTCGACATGGTCGCCTGGTGTACTGAGCACGCACCCAAGTGGAACCCGATGAACGTGTGCTCGTACCACTTGCAGGAAGCCGGCGCGACGCCGACGCAGGAGATCGCCTACTCGATGGCCACGGCGATCGATGTGCTCGATGCTGTGCGGGCCTCGGGCCAGGTGTCCGACGATCAGTTCAGCCAGGTATTTGGGTCGATCTCGTTCTTCGTGAATGCCGGCATCCGGTTCATCGAAGAGACCTGCAAACTCCGCGCCATGACCGACATGTGGGAGCAGATCGGCCGGGAACGTTACGGCGTCACCGATGCCAAGGCGTTGCGCTTCCGCTACGGCGTCCAGGTCAACTCGCTTGGCCTCACCGAGGCCCAGCCAGAGAACAACGTGCAGCGAATCGTGCTTGAAATGCTCGCGGTCACGCTCTCCAAGCGCGCACGCGCCCGTTCGGTGCAGTTGCCCGCCTGGAACGAGGCCCTCGGCCTTCCGACCCCATGGGATCAGCAGTGGTCGCTGCGCATGCAGCAGGTATTGGCCTTCGAAACCGACCTGCTCGAGTACGGCGACATCTTCGACGGCTCCACCGTCATCGAAGCCAAGACCGAAGAGTTGCGAGCAGCAGCCCAGGCTGAGCTCGACGACGTCCTCGAGATGGGAGGCGCATTCGAAGCCGTCGAAACATTGAAATCGCGCCTCGTCTCCTCAATGGCGCAACGCACGCGTCGAATCGAATCAGGCGACCTGACAGTGGTTGGCGTCAACGACTTCACTGAGAGCACCGAGTCACCCCTCGGTGGCGAAGGAGCGATCCTCAAGGTTGATCATGCAGTCGAAGCCGAAATGGTCGCTGACGTCGAAGCTTGGCGCGCACAACGCAATCAGGCAGCAGTCGACGCTGCGCTCATCGATCTACGTGCAGCAGCCGTCGACGGCGACAACATCATGCCGCCCTCGATCGCGCTCGCCCGAGCCGGTGGCACCACCGGCGAGTGGGGTGACCTCATGCGTGACATCTTCGGCGAGTTTCGCGCGCCGACCGGTGTGGCCGGTGCGACCGGGTCGTCAAGCGGCCTCGGCGAAGTGGCCGCGTTCGTCAAGTCGATCCCTGGTGGCCCGCCCAAATTTCTCGTCGCCAAGCCGGGCCTCGACGGCCACTCAAACGGGGCCGAGCAGATCGCCGTCGCAGCACGTGACTCCGGTATGGAGGTCGTGTACTCGGGTATCCGCCTCACGCCAGAACAGATCGCTGCATCGGCGCGTGACGAAGATCCCGACGTGATCGGGCTGTCGATCCTGTCTGGCTCACACCTCAACCTCGTACCCGATGTGCTTGATCAACTCAAGGCAATGGGTGTCGACATTCCCGTGGTCGTCGGCGGCATCATCCCCGAAGACGACCGTCCCCGTCTGCGCGCGATCGGTATCGCTGCGATCTACACACCGAAGGACTACCAAATTGCAACCATCATGCGCGACATCGCCGAGCTCGCCGTAGCGCACCGCAATCGGTAAAAACATTCTGATGCCCGGCCCGCAATATCTGTTCTCCAGTCAGGTCATCGATCGAGTTCGACGCGAGTTCGGCCGCGACGCCGATCGCGTCATCGAACAGCTCGATCGGCTCCCGAACACTCGCCAGCGCGATCGCGATCGGCTGCCGATCGCAGTGCTTGAGCTGGCCAAACGCGACGTACCGTCCGTGCTCGGCCTGGTCGAACAGGCGCTGATCGACTGGAGCGAAGTGCTCAGCTGGGTCGATAACGGCTGACGCCAAACTTTTCAATTCCTCATCAAGATCAGGGGACTCCTCGAACTGGGGACCGGTCCGCTCTACACTTCGTCAGTGGCCAGCCAGATTACCTCGCGTGTAAATTCCGTCGTCGACGCGCTCATCGACAACGTCGACACTGTCGTGCGAGGCAAGCGCCACGAGATTCGACTGGCGCTCTGTTGCCTATTGACCGAGGGTCACCTGCTCCTCGATGACGTACCCGGCACGGGCAAAACGAGCTTGGCTAAGGCCATCGCGAACTCGATTTCAGGTTCGTGGAAGCGAGTCCAGTTCACGCCCGACCTGCTCCCAACCGACATCACCGGCGTGATGGTCTTCGACCAGCGTTCCAGCAACTTCTCGTTCCGCGAAGGGCCCGTCTTTACCAACGTGCTCATCGGCGATGAGATCAATCGCGGCAGCCCCAAGACCCAGGCTGCGCTGCTCGAAGTGATGGAAGAGCGGCAGGTCACCTCCGACGGTTCCAGCCGCCCGGTCCCCCGTCCGTTCTTCGTGATCGCCACGCAGAACCCGCGCGACTTCCAAGGCACGTTCCCACTTCCGGATGTCCAGCTTGACCGCTTCACGATGCGGCTCACTCTTGGCTATGTCGATGCCGACACTGAGGCCGCGCTGCTCGACTCGTTCCATCGCGGCCGTCGGGACGACGACCTCGATCCGGTCACCGACGCGCAAGAAATCGACCAGATCATCAGTGACATGGACACCGTCACGGTTGCCCCGAGCATCACCGAGTACATCGTCGCGATTGCCACGGCCACTCGCCAGCACCCCGACCTGCGCCTTGGCGTCTCGACCCGCGGCACCCTCGCCCTTTTACGAGTGAGCCGAGCGTTCGCGGCGACCGACAACCGGTCCTACGTGACGCCGGACGATGTCAAGGCCGTTGCCTCACCGGTGCTCGGGCACCGCATGGCACTGAGAGCCGATGCCGAGCTACGCGGTGTGCGCATCGACACCTTGCTCGCCGATCTGATCGACGAAATCCCGGTACCCCGCTCCGCCAATTCGTGACCATGCCAACGTCGCTCGATCTCAGCCAATGCTGACCCGATCCGGCCTCGGCGCACTGATCGTCGCCGTGATGGCGCTTGGTCTCGGTTTGTGGTGGAAATACGAAGAATTGATCATCGTCGGCATTGCCATCGGCGTCGTTGTGGCCTCGTCGATCTGGCTCGCCCGGCGACCACTCCGAGCCGAGATCACCCGCCGAGTCGGATCAGTCAGGGTCCCCCGCGGCCATCCTGTCAACGTCGTATATCGGGTGCGGAACGCCAGTCGTTTCCGTACCGGGCAGGCGACGATCGTCGACCACTGCGACACGGCAACCTGTCGCATCGAGCTCAAACCGGTGGCACCGGCGCACGCCGTCGACTTCTTCGGCAGCCTGCCGACACATCGTCGAGGAGTCTTCGACGTCGGCCCATTTGCGGTCGAACGCATCGACCCGTTCTGGCTTGCCATCGGCACGCGCCCCGACCGCTCCGTCGGCTCGGTCACCGTGCACCCGAAGGTCTACCAACTCCTTGGGCCGCAGGGCGCTGTCCGAGTTGTCGACAGTGATTCGCTTCTCCGACGTGCATCAGCCGACCCGATGTCCGGGTTCGTATCGATGCGGGAATACGTCGCTGGCGACGATCCCCGGCTCATCCACTGGCCGACCACGGCTCGCACCGGGGTTTTAATGGTCCGTCAGACCATGGAGATTCGTCGGCCCGAGTTCACCATCGTCCTCGACACGAGTGACGCGGTCGGTACGGCAGACGACTTCGAAGAGGCTGTCGACGTCGCGGCAACGCTGGCTGCCCACGCTGTGCGCTCCGGGCTTGACGTGGTCCTGCGCACCACCAGTCGCACCCATCCCGGTCCAGCAACGCCGATCGGCGAGGAGAGCTTCGTACTCGACCTCCTGACACCAGTCCAACAGACCAACGCCGACGATTTGCTCTCGGTGGCCTCGTTGTTTTCGCGCGGATTCGATCACACATCCGTCGTCATGGTTACGGGCCCCGACGGGCCGTCCAGCCGCTTCATGAACCTCGAGCAGATGCTCGTTGTCCGCATCGGCGAGGGCGCCACCGCGGTAACGGGTGTCGCCACCGCTGCTGCCGATGCGGCAGAGTTCGCCACCCTGTGGAGGACCTGGGAACAGTGAGCGACCTCTTCAGACTTCGCATGGTGTTGATTGCCGCCATGATGGCGGTCCTCGCCATCGTCGCGGGCAACATCTTCGACCGGCACGTCTGGTGGCTCTTGATCGCCGTCGTGCTGCCAGCGCTCGTGTCGATCAGCCTGCGCAACTTCGCCAACGTCGTTCGATTCATAGTTGCCGTCGTCGGTATCGGCGCATCCGTGACGATCATCGTGTTTGCAACCGGGGGCCAGGCCTCCGACGTCATCGACGCGCTGACAGCCGGCACCCAGCGTCTCCTCTCAACCGACTGGCCGAGCCCTGCTCGCCCCGAACTGATTGGCACCGTCGGATTGTTGCTGGCAATACCGACTGCCGCCGCCGTCGAACTCGCAAGCCGCCGCGAATGGCACCTACTGGCGCTCACGCCGGTCGTCGTCGCTGGCGCGCTCGTGACAGCACTCAGCGCACCGTCCGGCGAGCAAATGGTCTGGCTGATCCCCATCGGATTACTCACCGCAGTATTCGCGACGCTCCGACCAACGACCGATGATGACAGCTCGATCGGCGATCGATGGACGTTGTTGCGAGGCGAACACCGCCTCATCCCCGTGGTGTTGCTTGCCGGCCTCGTGGCAGCTGCGGTGAGCGTGCCAACGGTGTTGGCTGATCGCGCCGATCCCCGACGCAACGAGCCAGCCGAGCAGAGCGCACCATTACTCGACCCCATCGAGTCCACACTCGCGCTCCGCGCCCTCGACCCGCCAGCCGATCTGTACCAGGTGACCACCGAGTCGGGCAGCAATCTTCCCGATCGCTGGCGCACCGCTGCACTCGGCGACTACGACGGCCAGCGGTGGACCCCGGCGCTCACGCTTCGTCCGATCGGGCGACGACTGACACCGGACACGTCCGACATGTTCATGTTCGACCTCGCATTTCTCGACGATGACCTCGCACTCGTGCCATTCCCTTCCACGCCGATCACGATCGATGCTCCAGTCGAAACCGATAACGATCGCACCGTCGTGCGCCTCAGTCAGCGGATCGGCCCTGACGACACCATCGCCGTGTCAAGCGGCCCGATTACCACGAGTGCCGACGCCTCAGGCGCCCTCGCCACGAGGCCAATCGATGAATCAGTGAGCAGCCTCACCGAGTTCGCCGAGACGCTCGCAGGCGACGGCACTGTGCTGGATCAGTTGCGCCAAATTGAATCGACAATGCGCAATGACTGGGTCCTGGCATCCAACGCGCCCGGAGCGGGCCTACAACGTGCCCTACTCGAGCGCTTCATTCGAGACACCCAACGCGGAACCGCCGAACAGTTCTCGACCGCATACGTCCTGCTCGCGCGGTCACTCGGCGTCGACGCTCGAGTAGCAACCGGATTCGTCTCAGCAAGTCCGGCAACGGGGAGCACCCTGACCCTGGTATCCACTGATGCAGCCGTCTGGCCCGAGGTCGGCTTCCTCGACGGCAGATGGATTGCCTTCGATCCAGTGCCGCGAAACGAAGCATCCGACGAGACGCCGCCTCCGGAAGAACCTGCCGTCCAGACCCCAGCCGCCGCCCAACCCCCGATCGCTCCCCCACCAGAGCTCACCACTGACGCCCCAGACGACAACGAGGCAGACAACAACGCGTCGACCACAGGCGCCTCGCTCTTCGTACGCTGGGCGCAAGACGCTGGCGTTGCGCTCGCAGCAACCGTGCTCCCGTTGCTGGCCCTCGCAGCGATCATCCTGCTCGCAAAGTTCCGTCGGCGCCGACGACGGATCCGTTCCGGGACCCCAGCACAACGCATCGTCGGAGCCTGGGCTGTTGCCACCGATCGGTTGGTCGACGCTGGTCTGACGATCACGCCGTCGTCGACAAATGAAGACATCTCCACCGCCGGAGCGCCGCTGGCTGCGAATGCCAAGCATGAGTTGGCTCAGCTCGCAACGCTGTCGAGCGCCGTCATCTTCGGCAACCCAGCCGGGACCGACTTCCTCGTCGAAGACGCAGTGGCGTACTTGAGCAAGCTGGAAACCTCGATGACAGAGGTTCGGACCAGAGGCGAACAGCTGCGCTGGCGACTGAGCCTCCGTTCGCTGAGGCCGAGCACCCGCTCCCCCGTCCGCTGACGCAGCGCTGCGGCCTACTCGCGCGCCAACGTGGTCGGCGTCGTCGACGTGGTCGTGGCTTCCGGCCCCGTCGTTGTCGTCGTCGTTGCTGGCGTAGTGGTCGTTGTCGGCACGGTCGTCGTCGTTGCTGGCGCAGTTGTCGTTGTCGGCACGGTCGTCGTCGTGGTGGTCGTCGTGGTCGTGGCCGGCACAATCGTCGTCGTGGGTGGCGTCGTGGTGGTGGTCGTAGTCACGGGGGGCGCTGAGCGAACCGTGACGGTCGCGAGGTTCGATTCGTCTGAGCCGTCGGTGACTCGATAACTGAACTGGAACTTGCCGGCGCCCGCCGTCGTGACCGTGATCGTGTTCCCGGAGACAGCGCTGACGATGTTGTCCGGGTCATCAATCGGTCTGACCACGGTGAGCTGATCACCATCGGCATCATTCACCGTGAGTACCACAGTGAATGGCGTGCCCGAGACAACGGCAATGGTTTGGTCGCTTGCCTGCGGTGCCGTATTGACGGCCGGCCCAGCGACCGTAACGTTCGTCGTGGCCGACACCGCACCATCGGCATCGACAACGGAGTACCCGAACGTTGCCGTTCCGCGACCATTTCTCGGATCGATACTGACCAAGCGACTGTTGCGTTCAAGCGTGATCGTGCCGGCCTGGCCGTTGCTAAACATCACCGTCGCGGGCATGGACTGCACCCGCAGGGCGCCGTTGCCACCGTCGGGATCGGTGTCATTGGCGACCAGGTCGAACGATGCAACACCCCCGGCGACATTGACGTTGTCGGGGTTCGCCGCAGGGCTGGCATTGACGACCGTGATCGTCATCGGCACCGTGGCTGTGAGACCCCCCGGGTCGACGACCGTGACCGTCCACTTGTATGTAGCCGCAGCAGTTCCGAGCGGCGGTGCCACAACGACACGTGCAGATTCGACGGTCACCCATCCGGGGATGCCCGAGCTGCGAACGATCGAGAGGGCTTCGTCGTCACCGGCCAGGTCCGACACCGGGAACTCGCGTTGCCCCCGGCGGCCGATCACTGCGGTCACCGGCTGTGCCGAGGGGTCTTGATTTACATCGACAGTGATCTGGCCGACAGAGCGCTGACCACAGCTGTTGACAACCGCGAAGTCGATGACGACGTTGCCGTTCTCGCCGGCCGGCGGGGTGTACACCTTGCCGTTATACGTCGGGGGGCCGGCGATGTCGGTGACCAAACCGTTGGCAGAGAAGTCGGCGAGATCGATCGCGATCGCCTGCTGGTACCCGGTGGACAAGAACGCATCCTGCGCACTCGGAGCCGACTCGGAGCAAGGTCGGACAGTGATGCGTAAAGCAGCCGTGTCGGTCAGATTCCCGTCACTCACCGAGTAGTTAATGACAGCCGTTCCGGCAGCACCGGGGGCCGCGCTGAACGTGATCGATTTTCCACCGGCAGTCGCCTGACCGAGCGCGGCGTCAGGGCCACCAGTGAGAGTCATCACGAGCGGATCACCGTCGGGGTCGCTGTCGTTGAAGAGGACCGCAGTGGTAACCGATCCGCCGCTCTCGACGTCGGCAATGTCGTCTTCTGCCACGGGCGGCCGGTTGAGCGGCGCGAGGATCGTCAGCACGATCTGCGACGAGGCGGTCAGACCACCCGAATCGCGGATCGTGTACGCCGCGACGATGTCGCCGACAAATTCGGGGTCCGGCGCGATCGTGACGACACTGCCCGATTGTGTCACCGTTGCTTCTCCCGACCGGAGAGCCACGCCTTCAACGGTCAGCGCGCTCGTCGCTTCGTTCGCGTCGAAGTCGTTCGCCAGGACGTTGAACTGAGTGGGCACACCTGGCCCATTGATGACCCGAGTGTCCGGTTCGGCAATCGGCGCATCGTTGGCCGATTCGGTGATCCTGATCGACACGCGGCCGAGCGTGACAGCTCCTTCTTCATCCGCGACTTGATAGCTGATCGTCGAGACGCCGACGGTCGGGCCAGCGGTGAAGGAAATCCGATTTCCCTTTCGTACAGCCGTCCCGAGGCTTGGTTCCGTTGACGACACGACCCTGAGTGCAGTGTTGTCCCCGTCGGGATCGTCGTCGTTCCCGGTCACGTCGAGCGACACGGTCTCGTTGACTTCGACGACGATCTGGTCGAGGACTGCATCCGGTGGTTCGTTGGTGATCAACGGCTCCCGAACCGACACGATGATCGATGCAGAGGCGCGCAGGCCGATCGAATTGCTCACCTCGTAGGTGCAGCGGAAGGCTCCGGATTGGTCCAGAGGTGGGGTGAAACGCACCTGCCCATCGGCGGTGACAACTGTTCGGCCACCGCCCGCGCAGCCCGGGGTACCGACGAGCTGAGGGCGTTCACCCGATGGGTCACCGTCGTTGCGGAGGACATCAATTGTCACCGGCTCGTTGACGAACGTAAACGTCGAGTCATCCTGGGCAAACGGCGGCTCCGGCCGCGGTTCGGGCAGCACATGGACCACGATGTCACCGCTGACCTGGTGGTTGTTCCCGTCGTCGACGGTGTAGGTAAATCGGACGAGCGCATCATTCTCGTCGTCGAGCGGTGCCGGGGTGAAGCGCACACGGTTGGGAGAGAGCACGACGACTTGGCCGCCGTCGTCAGCGGGTTGCGTCGCGTCGACCACGACGAGTGGATCTCCGTCGGGATCGCTGTCGTTAGCGAGCACCTCGATCACGATCGACCGACCGACAACGGCGGTTCCGGCGTCGGCGACGACGACCGGAGGCCGGTTCGGTTCGATGTCGGCGATGACCTCGACAAGGACAGCGCCGCGAACGACATGGCCATTTCCGTCATCGACCAGGTAAAAGAACGGCATCGAGTCAGCAGAACCCGTTCGGGCCGTGATGGCGAGCTGTTCGCCCTGGACTTCGACCAACAGCCCGTCGGAAAGTGGGCGCTCGATGTCGACCAACAATTCGTCGCCATCAGGATCTTCGTCGTTCGCCAAGACCGGAAGGATCGTCTCGACGCCACGGCGCAGTCGCACGGAGTCGGGCCGTACTACCGGGGGCCGGTTCTCGTCGCCGGCGCTGGCTACGTCGACGCTGACCCTGACGTCGTCACCCACTGCACCGAACGAATCGACCGGACGATACGTGAATATGGCGGTCCCTTCGAACCCGTCGAGTGGCGAATACGCCAGTGCACCGAGGCCTGACGGCCCGAGGGTTTCGGTCACTTCTCCTACGCCTCTCGGTGCATCGAACGAATCGATCTGCAACGGATCACGGTCGGGATCGATGTCATTGAGTAACACGTCGATGACCACGCTCGCGCCGGCGCCTGTCTCTGCATCGTCGCGTACGCCAACGGGCGGTTGATTCGTTCCATCGACCGGAATCAGTTCGACAATGACATTCGCAGTGGCCTCGGGGCCAGCGCCGTCGGAGATCGTGTACGTGAACTGGTCGAGGCCGACGTATCCCGGCTCGGGGTTGAAGATCACGGTCGACGCCGTGCCGATCTCGACCGTGCCGTGGCCAGCAGCCCCGACCGCCACGACAGCGATCGCGTCGCCATCAGGGTCGTAGTCGTTCACCGTCACCGGGACGGGCACAGCACGACCGGCGCGAGAGGTCACCGAATCGTCGTTCGCTACTGGCGGATCGTCGATCCCGTTGTCGTCAGGCTCGCGTTCTTTGGGTTCACCCGCGATCTCGTCACCGCCTCCGGCACCCTCTCCCACCCCGGCGCCGACGCCGACGCCGTCGCTGACGACCTGGCCGTCTTCGCCGAGCACCAGCGTGGACAAGTCGTTCTTGTCGATCGCTTCGATCCCCCAGGGGTTGATTGCCCAGACGAACTCCCCGGCGACGTCGTCGACCCAGACGAGGTCGACCGTGGCCGACACGGCAAGCGTGGCTGCGCCGGAGACC
The DNA here is from genome assembly GCA_051275435.1 of Ilumatobacter sp. Taxonomy (GTDB): domain Bacteria; phylum Actinomycetota; class Acidimicrobiia; order Acidimicrobiales; family Ilumatobacteraceae; genus Ilumatobacter_A. The sequence goes on along the minus strand of JBNMOS010000002.1, from coordinate 25,427 downwards.
GACGCCGCTTCATCTTGCAAGATCACACTGTCTCGCCAATCGAACCGGATGATCCGGGTGGGCCCACGCCGCACGAGCGCCGCTGCGTCGCCAGCGATCGCAAGGAGATCGGAACCGTCAACATCGAGGCCGGGGATCTCCGACGACTCTTCGATGCCGTCTTCCGAGATACACCACAGTTCGTCGTTTACCGCCACCCAACCGCACGTGTGGATCGGGCCAGGCTGCTGGAGAATGATCTCACTGCTGTCGACTTGGACAGGCAGATCGACCCAGTCGCCGTCGCCCAGGCGAGCTCGCCGCCCCGTACCGTCGAGGATCAGCGGGCGATTTCCGACCAGCGAGAGCGAAGCAGTGGAAACCTGCGCATCACCGAGCGAGCGGCTCGTCGACCCGGCAGATGTGGTGCGTACGACGTCACGGCTGACAATCGACCAGATCGCTCCATCGGGTGAAACGAGGGCCGAGGGGCCGACTTCCAGTTCGAAGCCCACCAACTCGCCCGTGGCCGGCAGGAGCGTGGCCGCACCCGCATCAGGATCGACCACAACGAGCCCCGACGGACCGACGCCGACGAGAGCACGCCCGCTGGCCAAGGTGACAAGGCCCTGCGCAGGACTCAACCGCAGTGCCGCAGAGTCGATCACACGAACCTCGGCGGTTGCATCGTTCACGACGTAGGCGGCTGACCCTCCCTCGACCACTCGCAGGCTTTTCCCTTCAGTGCCGACATCGAGGCTGGCGAGGGCACGGCCTCCGTAACCATCAGCGAGCACGACCCGACCGGTCTCTTGGTGAACGAACCATCGCGTCGCGCGTGCCACTGCTGCGTCAACAGCGGGGAGTCCATCGGCGCGGAACACGACAACGACCGCGCTCAAGCCGAGCACTGTTGCCAGGATTGCTGCAACGGCTCGTCGCCACGTCACGGTTCTCATCTGCACCTCCGCGCCGAAATTTGCCTATTGCCGTATCGTCATGATTTCGACAATACTGTAGGGAAACCTTCGGGAACTCTCCGATTGCCGCTTGCCCACCCGTATTGTGCGGGTCATGGGGCGTTCTTGGATTGGCGATTCGGAGTAACCGGCAACGATGGCCAAGCCCATGGAATTGACAGTCCGCACGACTCACGGTTCGGCCGATATTGCCGTCACGCTACGTAGCGAGGGCGCAACGCTGCGCGACATCATCGCCGCGACGACAGGCCAGGCAGCCCCAACGGCTGTGCTCGTTGACAACCAACTCGTCGACACCCGAGCCCCGCTCGCAACCCTGCCGGTCTTCAACGGGTCGATCATCGACACCGATCTCGACCGTAACTCCACCGTCGACGCCGTCGTCAACCTTCTGCAACTCACCGGCCCCGGTGCCGGAACCATCCTGCCCTTGCCACCCGGGCGTTACCGCATAGGCCCCAGCACCCGCGCCTCAGGCCCCGAACTGAATTTCGACACCGTCGAAGCTGCCGAATTTGAACTGGACGTAGACGCCAACGGGGCAACCGTCTCGCCGGGCACGTCGACGTCGACCATTGCGCTCGATGGGGCACCACTGACCGAGGCTCGATCGTGGACTGGCGCGAGCCTGGCCGTCGGCGGACGTGTCTTTATGGTCGAACCGGCCGGCGCGCAACGGCAGCAGTCGCGCCCGACGACGGACGGCACCATCGTGCATAACCGACCACCCGGAGAACCAGGTGGGACCGGTCGATTTCTCGTCGACTCTGTGCTCGATGCACGCGACCATCGGCATGGCCTCTGGCACCAACGAGCAGCCACGGCGGCGATGCCCATCAGTGTCGGCTTGGCCGACGACGCCCAGCAGGTCGACGGCAGCGGGAATGTCACCCTCGATCTCAATCACGACGGCATCGTTGCCATCACCGGGCACAGCCAAGATGGTGAGGCGGTGCTTCGGTCGCTCCTGATCGACGCGGTCACCCGCTACGGCCCTTCTGACCTGGCGGTCGCCATCGTGGCAAGCCGGGAACGCCTGGAGATGTGGGATTGGGCTAAGTGGCTGCCCCATCTCCGCCATGACGACCTCCCCGATCTTCTCTCGAACGAGCTTGAGGTCGCCTCGTGGGCCGCTCACGTCTCCACGACGCCAGGGAAACGCGTGCTCCTCGCCGTGACGGATACCGATTCGTGGAACCACGCCGGTGCGCCACTTCGCGACGTGTTAATCAACCGGCCGGACCGTGTGACGGTGATCGCGCTCTGCCGCGATCGCATTGGCGCACCGGTATCGGCATCGACACTCATCGAGCTCGATGCAGTTGATCCAGGTCGCGCTTGCCTCGTCCACCTCTCTCGTGCTGCACGAACCGAACTGCGCGTCGGGCTGGTCGATCTTGACGTGGCTGCCGATATCGCTCGACACCTCGCCCCGCTCGTCGATCCCGATCTGCCAATCGATTCCCCTGCGTCGGTTGCACCGACCACGCCAACGCTGGCCGAGATCGTCTCGGCACACGAGGCAGCAAGTCGCTGGGACAGTCAGCTCGGCAAGCCGGCAAGCCAGGTCAAACTTGGTATCGGAGCACTCGTTGGTGCCGTGGTCGGCATCGATCTTGGCCTCGACCGCGGCGTCGTCATCAGTGGATCGAGCATCGACGAGGCCGACAATATCGCCGAGGTGATTGCGCTGTCGATGGGTTCGACATGGTCACCGAACGAGCTGTCGATCGTCGAAGTCGATCACCGTCGAGCGTCGGAGTACGACGCTGCCCGACAGCTTCCACACTTCGCGGGCACGTTCTCCGACCGCGGCGACCGAACCGCCAAACAATTCGAATCGCAACTTCGTCGACTCGTCAGCTCCAACGGCTCGGCCGGCAAACGCCTTGCCATCTTCGTCCACGGACTTGGCGAGACCGAACTGGCAGCCCCCGGGTTGGTCACTGCCCTCACCGAACTCGCCGATCAGACGTCCGGCGTACACATCGTGGTGACGACCGCAATGCCGCTGGCGTCGCTCGACGCATCAATCAGGCGCGTTTGCCCCGTCGAAATCGCCGTGGACCGCTACGGCGGAGCGCTTCGGGCCACCGTGCACGACCGCGACCGTCAACTCCCGCGCCTCGGCGGAACGTTCGCTGATGCGCTCGACGCATCGGTCACCCGCGCTGCCCCCGCCACCTCCGCCAATGGCGCGCTTCAGGCCACGGTGCAAGACCGCGACCCTCAGTTTCGGACACCGTTCTTGCCCGACGATCCCCCGCCGGACACAGGCGATGCCGTCTCGGTCCAGCCCTTTCTCTTCGGTCGTCCACCCAGCCCCCTCGAACGACGACTCGGACGTGTGTCAGACAGCGCACACCAGCAGCCCGATCGAGCGGTTCGCCGCCTGGTTGACGGGCTCCGCAACCTCGCTGATGAGCGACAGATCGCACGACCGATGTCGCTGATACCGGTCCCACTCCCGCTCACGCTCGACGCCGAGAGCTTCCTCACCCAAGACCGCCGTGACGGCATACCGATCGGCCTGATCGAAACGGCCGAGTCAACAACACCGGTACCGCACTGGTGGCAGCCCGGACCGACGGGGTCGATCCTCGCGCTCGGCGCAGCCCGATCCGGGATCCGGGCGCTGCTCGATGTTCTGGCCTGCGGCATCGTCGATCGGTTCGCCACAGACGATCTGATCGTGGTCGCAATCGAACACCAGGCCGGTCGTCGAAGCGCACTCGAATCGATCCCTCACGTGACGAACGTCGCTTCGCCAGAACAGCCAGACGTTGTCATGGAACTCATCGGAAACGCCCAAGCGGAACTGCGCCGACGGTTGGCCGATACGGCATTTCGCATCAGCGACCATCCGGCCCATCTGCTGCTTGTTCGCGATGTCGAACGCCTGACACCCGAGGCGCGCAGCGCGCTGGCTGAACTCGCCCAACACGGTGCCGTCGCGGGGATCAACGTCGTGGCTACAGGATCCCACCCCGTCGACGCCGAGGAGTTGCTCGGCGCCTGCTCGACCGTTCTCGTGGCCTCACTGAGCGACCCCGATGCCTACGGAATACTCGGCATCGAACAGCCCGAACGTTTCGCGTTGATCACCGGGCGATGCCATGCGATCATCGATGGCGAATCGAGCATCCTGCAACTCGCCAGTCTCGAAAACAGCCTCGACCTCGCCCTCGCCCTCACCGAGAAGACCGCATCGTGACTGATCAACAATCCGCCGTCGGCATCGAGTGCACCGACCGGGTCCTGCGTGCAGTCCTCATCGACGCAGGTGGTGCTCTCCCGGTGCGCGCCGCCGAAGTGTCGCTGCGAGCGGTCGACGACGATCGAGTAGTGCTAGATGCCTTCGTTCGGCTCCGCGCCGAACTCGGTGGCGCTTCGGTCCCGGCACGCATCGCGATGTTTCCGGCATCCTCATCGCTGCACCGGATCGACGTCACGGGCCAATCCGGTCCCGAGCTCAACGCCCTCCGCTGCGATGTCGCTCAGCGGCTGGGAATGGCCTCGACGCTCCTCGTCGACGACGGCCCACGCCGTTGGCTGTACGCCCTGAATTGGCCGATCGAAAGGGTGCGTCGCTTCGAGACGTTGGCCGAACGTGCCGGTTTCCTCGACGTGGCCGTCGAACCGAGCCCGATCGCCCTGGCCCGCGCTGTTTCCCCCGGTACCCGCTACGTCGATCGCGCCGCTGCCGCGGGCGAAACATTCACCGCCGCGTTCGACGGAGGCGTGCCGGTCGCGGCAGTTGCATCCAACACGATCGGCACAGAGCACCCGTCGCTCGTTGGCGGTGAAGCATCGTTCTCTGTGGCGATGTTCGACGGGCTGACCGACATCGAGTCGATCATCGAACAGCTCGTTGCGGTGTACGCCGCTCAATCCGATCTGGTCAACGTCAACGACGTCAACGCAGCGCCACTCCTCGTCGGCACAGAGGAGTATCCGGCGTTTCCGCCGCACGACCTGCGCAGCCCGGCACGGCAGTGTGTCGCCATCGGCGCAGCCATTGGTGCAGCCAGGATCGGCGGACGGCACCGACCGGTCGACATCATGCCGATGATGGTCAACGAAATACAATTGGCTCGCCGACCATGGGCTATCGAGCGCGTCTCGTCCGTCAGTACACCGACGCCACCGCCGGCACCGGGCGCTACGAAACGCGCACTCTCCCGGTTCCGGCCGCGGCGCGGCTGACGGTCACAGGCGGCGCGCCGACGGCGCGTCAGTCGCGGTCGAAGATGCTCGGCCGCTTGCCGAAAACAGCGACTGCCTGCCGCAGTGGAACGAGGCCGCCACCAGCGGCTGCACGTGTGCCGGCTGCGTGGCTTCGTTCGGCCTCAGCAATGGCATGGAGCGCAATTTCACGCGCTTGCTCAAGTTCGGCGCGCAGCCGAATGTTCTCGGCCTCGAGGCGCATCACGCGGCGAATTCCTTCGAGGTTCATGCCCTCCGAAGTCAGCTCGGAGATGCGCCGCAGGATGGCAATATCAGCATCGCTGTAACGGCGGTTACCGCCTTGCGTCCGAGCCGGCTCAACGAGCCCACGACGTTCGTAGATTCGCAACGTTTGCGGATGCATGCCCGAGAGTTCGGCCGCGACCGAAATGACATACACCGCTGAAGAGCGAGTGCGCTTCGTTGCGTCGTTGTCAGTCATGTGGGTCCCTCATCGGCGAGCGTGGTGCGCCCTCACGCATCGCTCGGCGCCTCACTATTTACCGTTCTGGCGTCCACCGTAGTTGCTGCGCGGAGTTGCTCGATTGCCAAACGTTGCGCGTCGTTCAGTTCGGTCGGGACCTGCACGTTGACGGTGACGATCAGATCGCCGCGCTCTTTGGTGGTCTCGATGCCCTTGCCCTTGACACGGTGTCGGGTTCCGGATTGCGTTCCCGCCTTCACGCGCAAGGTCACCGTCGGCCCGCTGAGTGTCGGCACCTGGATGTCAGCACCAAGAGCAGCATCGGCGAACGCGATCGGAACCGTCACGGTGAGGTTCACGCCGTTGCGACCGAACAGGTGGTGCGGCATAACTTTCAACTGAACGAGCAAGTCGCCGTTTGGGCCGTTGTTTCGACCTGGGCCACCGCGCCCCTTCAGACGAATGGTCTGGCCATCTTTCACACCTGCTGGCAGCCTCGTCTTGACCTCGCGTGGCCGCTTCTCGACGCCGCCACCGCGGCACGTGCTGCACGGTTCGTCGATCAGACGACCGGTACCCGAGCACAAATGGCACGGCGACGAGAACGAGAACATTCCCTGGTTGTCGTCGGTGACACCACGGCCCTGGCAGTTGCCGCACACCCTGGGGGAAGTGCCCGGCTTGGCGCCCAACCCGTGGCAGGTCGAACACTGCGCGTCAGTCGTCAGATATAGCGTGGTTTCGAGGCCGGTAACGGCATCGGCGAAGTCGACCGTGAGTTGGGCTTCGATATCCGACCCGCGTCGCGGCTGAACGCCGCTCGAACCAGGTCGACCTCGGCCTGCACTACGTCCGAACATCCCACCGAGGACATCGCCGAACCCTCCACCCATGTCACCCACATTGAATGAGAATCCGTCAGATCCGCCGGGCCGGCCGCCCATCGTGGCAGGGCCCATACGGCGGACTTCGTCGTATTCGGCACGCTTGTCATCGTTGCCAAGGACGTCGTATGCCGCCGACACCGCTTTGAACTTCTCCTCGGCGACGTCGTCACCAGGATTCTTGTCAGGGTGCAGCTCGCGGGCGAGCTTGCGATAGGCCTTGGTGATCTCCTTATCGGTGGCACTTTCGCTCACCGCTAGGGTCTTGTAGAAGTCCTTCTCGAACCAGTCTCGTTGTGCAGCCATCTCGTACTCACCTCCTCGGTGGTCGAGATACAACGCATGGTGCTGAGCACCACGCGCTGCATCTCAGTCCTTTGTCTTGACCATGGCGGCGCGGAGGGTCTTGCCCTTCCACTGGTAACCGCTGCGCAGCACTTCTGCCACGACCGGCTCACCGCCGTCGATCGGCTCGTGGGCGACGGCCTCGGCAACCTCTGGATCGAACGGTTCCCCGTCGAGATCGAGGGTTTCGAGACCTTGCTTCTTGAGTTCGGCCAGCATCTGATTGAGTAACGGGCCCACCACGTCGGGATGACGAAGGAATGCGGCTTCGGCTGCGTCGAGGACCGGCAGGAACGCTTCAGCAAGTCGGCCGGTCGCCCGGTCGGCATCGATCTGCGCACGAGCGTTGGCCTGCTTGCGGAAGTTTTCGAACTCGGCCTGCACACGCTGAGCAATCGACTTGTACTCGTCGCGCTCGGCAAGAACTGCGCCGACGTCGATGTCGGAGTAGTCCACCTCGGCGCCTGACTCGTCGATGAGTTCTGCTGCAACAACGTGAGGGGTCTCGAAGTCGAGTGCCGACAGGGTGTCGATGGCGTCAAATTCGCCGGCCCGTTCGGGCACGTCGTTCTCGCCCGTCGCATCGGCTGCATCAGCAGCCGCTGCCGACTCGGCAGCCGACCGGGACGCGCTCCCGGCCAACTCCTCGTCGTTCAGGTCATCGGGATCGACCATGTCACCGTCTCCCATGTTGGACATGACGGGCGCCTCAGGCTTCCGGCTCGTCGTCGACGATTTCGGCGTCGACGATGTCGTCGTCATTCACTTCGCCGGCACCAGCGTCCTGCCCGGACGCCGATGATCCTTCTGCCCCTGCATCCTTCGCAGCTGCTTCATAGAGCTTCTGGCTGAATGCCTGGCTGGCCGCCATGAGGGATTCGGTGCCCGCCTTGATGGCGTCGTTGTCGTTGCCTTCGAGTGCCTTCTTGAGGTCAGCGAGGGGCGCTTCGACGGCGTCCTTCTCTTCGGCCGGGACCTTCTCGCCCTGTTCGCGAAGAACCTTTTCAGTCTGGTAGACGAGGCTGTCGGCGTTGTTCCGGACCTCGGCCTCGGCGCGACGCTTGGCGTCTTCGTCGGCGTGCGCTTCGGCGTCCTTGACCATCTGTTCGATGTCGTCCTTGTTGAGCGTGGACTGGCCGCTGAGCGTCATCGACTGCTCTTTGTTGGTGGCTCGGTCCTTAGCGCTGACGTGGACGATGCCGTTGGCGTCGATGTCGAACGTGACCTCGATCTGGGGCACGCCACGAGGGGCAGGCGGCAGGTCGACGAGCGTGAACTTGCCGAGCGTCTTGTTGTAGCTCGACATCTCGCGCTCACCCTGGAGTACATGAATTTCGACCGACGGCTGCATGTCTTCTGCCGTGGTGAACACCTCGGAACGCTTGGTCGGGATTGTGGTGTTGCGCTCGATGAGCTTGGTCATCACGCCACCCTTGGTCTCGATGCCGAGCGACAGCGGCGTGACGTCGAGCAGGAGCACGTCCTTGACGTCGCCGCGGAGCACGCCGGCCTGGACTGCGGCGCCGATGGCAACCACTTCATCCGGGTTGACAGTCTTGTTCGGCTCTTTGCCGGTGAGGTCCTGCACGAGGTCGGTGACGGCCGGCATGCGCGTGGAGCCGCCCACGAGAATCACGTGGTTGAGTTCGCCCTTGGCGACGCCAGCATCTTTGAGGGCCTGCTCGAACGGGGTGCGGCAGCGTTCGATGAGGTCAGCGGTGAGCTCCTGGAACTTTGAACGCGTGAGCTGTTCGTCGAGGTGCAGCGGGCCGTCGGCCGTGGCGGTGATGAACGGCAGGTTGATTTGCGTGCTCTGCACCTGGCTGAGTTCGACCTTGGCCTTCTCGGCGGCTTCCTGCAGACGCTGTGCTGCCATGCGGTCGACGCTGAGGTCAACACCCTGAGCAGCCTTGAACTGCTGGACGAGCCAGTCGATGATGCGCTGGTCCCAATCGTCGCCACCAAGAACGGTGTCGCCGTGCGTGGACTTCACTTCGAAGACGCCATCGCCGATCTCGAGGACCGACACGTCAAACGTGCCGCCACCAAGGTCGAACACCAGAATGGTTTCATCTTCATCGCTCTTGTCGAGGCCATAGGCCAACGCCGCTGCGGTCGGCTCGTTGATGATGCGGAGCACTTCGAGGCCCGCGATGGTGCCAGCTTCTTTCGTGGCGGTGCGCTGAGCATCATCGAAGTACGCGGGGACGGTGATGACGGCCTGCGTGACCGTGTCGCCGAGGTAGCTCTCAGCGTCGCGCTTAAGCTTCATCAACGTGCGGGCGCTGATCTCTTGCGCGGTGTACTGCTTGCCGTCGATGTCTTCCGACTTCCAAGCCTCGCCCATGTGGCGCTTAACCGAACGGAAAGTGCGGTCGGGGTTGGTGATGGCCTGACGCTTCGCGACTTCACCGACGAGGACTTCGCCAGCCTTGGAGAACGCAACGACGGACGGGGTGGTGCGGCCACCTTCGGAGTTCGGGATGACGACGGGCTCGCCGCCTTCCAAGACCGAGACGACTGAGTTGGTGGTACCGAGGTCAATACCGACTGCCTTAGGCATGTGATGCTCCTTGCTTCCTGTGTTCGAGAGATATTCGGGGGGTGATATTCGGGGATGGATCAGGATCCTGATTCGTTAACACTCAAGATAGAGGTTGGACGAGTCATCAACAACGTCGACTTCACTTACTTGACAATGACCGACTCAGCATTTTCCGCAACACACCTCCGTGCTGAGCACCCGGCAGAGCGAGCGCGCAGCCCATCGCTCGGACACCAGCCGAGACCGTCAGCCAGACACGCCAACCGAGCACGTCAGTCGAGGAGGAACTCGGGGCCGAACGACGAGGGCAGCAGATCAGCCATCGAGATATCGAGCAATGCCCCACCGTTGGTCGTCGCGTGGACGATCGCGTCAGGGCCGGCGAACTCACGGAGTTTCTGACGGCAGCCGCCGCACGGGGTGCCCGGCGAATCGCCGCCCGTGACGGTCAGCACCTCGACAATCTCGCGTTCGCCGGCCAACACCATCGCGGCGATCGCTCCGGCCTCGGCACAGGTGCCCTCCGGGTATGCCGAGTTCTCCACATTGCAGCCAGTGAAGACTGCACCCGATGCTGTCCGCAGCGCAGCGCCGACCGGATACTTCGAGTACGGCGAATACGACTGCTGCTGGGCTGCGACAGCGGCATCAAAGAGGTCCGGCATCTGCGCGGTCACGACAGCACCCGTGGAACGAGAAATCGACGCGCCGGGCCGGGGAGCGCATTCAAGAGTCCAGCGCCCACCTTGTTCAGCCCACCCGGCACAACAACGGCACGATTCTGGTCAACGCCGCGGAGGCCTGCGGCGGCAACATCGTCGGCTGACTGCCAGAGGCGGTCGGGCACTTTCGACGCATCGAAGTCGGCACGATCCTGGAACTCGGTGCGAGTGAAGCCCGGGCACAGCGCCGTGACGTGCACATGATGCTCGATCAGCTCGGCATGGAGCGCCTCGGACAGCGAGCTGACGAAGGCCTTCGTCGCGGCATACGTGGCACTATTCGGCCCCGGGGCGAATGCGGCGACCGACGAGACATTCAGGATCCCGCCACCTCCGCCCCGTTGCACCATCACCTCGGCAGCTACCTGCGACAGGCGATGCAGGGCGACGACGTTGACGTTGATCACTGCGGTCTCCCGCTCGGCATCGAGCTCGTGGAGCGGGCCGGTCTGACCGAAGCCCGCGTTGTTCACAACCAGATCAATCGGCGAATCGGCACGCAGCCGCGCCTCGACGGCTGCGAGTGCATTCCGATCAGAGAGGTCGGCCACGAGGACCTCGCAGTCGACGCCCACCTCGTCGGCAAGCGCCTCGAGTCGTTCGCGGTCGCGAGCAACGACCACCAGCCGCGTGCCGTCGGCTGCCAACTGCCGTGCGATCGCTCGACCGATACCTGACGATGCTCCCGTAACGAGTGCGCGATTCCATCTCATGGCCCAATCGTGCCACGGGCCACTCGTCATCCGCACGGCGCCACATCCAATTATCACTCGACCATCGCGCGTGACCCCGATGACTTCTGACACAATACGTGACCGATGCAGCTGTACCTCCGAGATGCGTTGGAATCCGACGTAGACGACCTGATCGAGCTATTGCTCGGCGACAAGGTTCGTGACCCCGGGTTCATGCAGGCGAATCGCGATAACCCGAGCTTCGTCGGCGACTACCTCGAGGCCATCCGCGAGATCGATGCAACCAACGGCAACTACCTCCTCGTTGCCGACCTGGGCGGACGAGCAGTTGCCATGGTCCAACTCGTGACTTTCCGCCACTTTCAACATCGCGGTGGCCGTTGCGCCGAGATCGAATCGCTGCACGTCGCTCCGTCGCAGAGCGACACCGACATTGGCAGCCAACTTCTTGAGTACGCCGCCAGCCGCGCACGCGATCTTGGGTGCTACCGCATGCAGCTCACCGCTGGAGCGAAGCGTCAGCACACCCACAAGTTCTTCCAAGACCACGGGTTCATCCCGACTCACGTCGGATACAAGCAGTACCTCGACCTCGACTGGACGCCACAGCGCACTGCGCAGCTCGTGCGGCCGCAGCCCGACTTCTTCGACGAACTCGCCGACCAGTCGTAACGACGTACAGAGTTGCGAAAGGGGCCTGACCCCATACGCAACTTTGGCAGGTGCTACTTACAGATGACCGTGGCCGATTTCGTTCCTGCTCGTTGGTGTGTTGCCCCAACCGTCAGCGCCGTGCCTCGTTCGCAACGCACTGTCCACGACGCCAGCGCGCGTTCTGGGCTCCCGCCATCGCCTCGATTGAAACGTGCTGCCATCGACCCGGCGAGCTGACCGAGTTCTTGACGTGACGATCCACCAACCACTTCAGCACCGCGCAGCTCGACGATGATCGGACGAACGATCGAGTCGTTGTTCGCCTTCTCGGTGACGTACGTCGGTAACCACCCGGTGTTCGCGACGCCGACATCAACACGCCACGTGTCGGGCCCCAGTTGTTCGACACCAGTGTGCTTGATCTCGATGCAGGGAGCGCTTAACGCTTGCACGACAGCGAAGGCTCCATGGCCATCGACTTCTTCGGCGAGCAGATGCTTCGGCGGGTTGCCCCAGGAATACAGGTCGTTCCAGCCACCGAGTTCCACTGGGCCCAGTTGCGGGTGGTCAAATGAGTACCAGTCGACGAATCCGGCCGTGAGCGCATCGCCTGGCTGGTTGTCGAGCCAATGCAGCGCAGCGATCGCCTGATCGTCGGTCGGGCCCGTGTACCAGAAGTGCGTCGAGATCTTCTCGCCAGTCGCGGCGTGGACAAGGTCCCAAAACTCGGTGGTCCAGCCGTAGACACCGAGGTGTTCGTACGCCCAGTCGTCGGAGGCGCCGCTCATCGTCTCCGTGGTGTCCCACGTAAAGTCTTCGTACACCGAATGGGCCGGGTAGCCGGTGAGTTCGGTGCCGCGCTTGGCCAGTTCCTTCCACACCCACACGTCGTTCGGCGGGAGCGTTTCGTCGGCAGCAGTCGACGACGGCCGCAACAGCACACCGCCGAACGTGTGGAACGCATTGAAGCCACAGATATTCGGGCGAGCGATGATCGCCCTGATGAGCGCGTCGATCTCCGGCTCGCTCAACGGATGATCACCAGAACCGGGCACCGTGGTTCCCCAACCGGCTGGGAAGTTTCGATTCATGTCGAGCCCCTGCGGGACTCGCGGCTTCGGCATCGTGAACCCGTCGAAGTCTTCGATGGTGCCCTCGCCAAAGAGTCGATAGCGATGTGTGCCTTCGACAGGCCCGTCGAGCGGCACCGGCACGAGCAGACGCTCATCGTCGGGGTGAGGCATCCATTGGCCGTCGGGGTCGGCGAGACGCATCTGCAGAATCCGGCCATCGCCGTCGATGTCTTCGCTCTCATGGCCTGGCCAACGACGTCCGTCGGCCAGCGGCCAGTTCCGAACGCTCGATCGGCGATAGCGGGGCGTGTCAGCGAGGGCCCACTCGGCACCGTCCGGATTCACGCGCGGTACGACGTAGAAGGTGCGGGTGCGTAGTGCCCGAGTGACCTGTTCGTCGCCAGTGATGAAGCCCTCGACGAGGTGTTGCAAGACGCGGCACGCAGCCACCGACGCCGTGAGTTCGACCGAGTGGATGTTGGCGTCGATCCAGTGCGCCGGCTTCGTGTCGTGCAAGCCGGTCGTCTCATCGGTGATCGTGACCAGCCGAAGATCGCGGCCCTCATGTGACTGGCCATACGTCTCGACCGTGACCAGGTTCGGATGCTCGGCGGCGAGATCGTCGATCCAGGCCATCAGTTCCTCGTAGCGCAGGAACCGGTCGAAGTCGTACGTGTCGGCCATGGGGAGATCGTAGGACCGCTTCGGCTTTCCGACTAACGGCAACTTCGGCGTGAGCCGGTTCCGCTGCCTTAGCCTGGCGTCATGGCGTTGTCGCTCAGCAAGCATCCGTCGTTCTCCGGTCGGCCCGGCCCCGTCCTTGTCGTCGTCGCTGACGGTGTTGGTGTTGCTCCGGCAGGCCCAAGCAACGCGGTGACCGAGGCGAACACACCCACCCTCGACCTACTCACCGCAAGCGAGCTGTACACCGAACTCGCCGCTCACGGCCCGGCGGTTGGGTTGCCAACCGACGACGACATGGGCAATAGCGAGGTTGGCCACAACGCACTCGGTGCGGGGCGGATCTTTGCCCAGGGCGCCAAGTTGGTGAACAAGGCGCTCGCAACCAGGGCGATCTTCGAGACCGACGTCTGGAAGGAGGCAATCGAGCGCGGAACAGCGAACACGCTCCATCTCCTCGGCCTCCATTCCGACGGCGGCGTACATTCGACGACCGCTCACCTCTACCAATTACTACGCCGAGCGGCTGACGAGGGCGTGACGAGCTGTGCAGTGCACATCCTCCATGACGGGCGTGACGTCGCAAGCCGCAGTGCCCTCACATACATCGACCAGACCGAAGCGGTGCTCGCCGACATCAACGCCGCTGGAGCGCGCGAGGGCCACGAGCGCAACTTCCGGATTGCTTCCGGCGGCGGTCGCATGACGATCACGATGGATCGCTACGAAGCCGATTGGGACATGGTCGAGCGCGGCTACCTCTGCCACACCCACGGCGAAGGCCCGGTGTTCGCGTCTGCAACCGATGCGGTTGAGACGATGTACGCCGAGACCGACAAGGGCGATCAGTACCTCGGTCGATTCGTCGTCGGTGATGTCGACAAGCAGCCGGTCGGCGCAATGCACGACGGCGACGCTGTCTTGCTGTTCAACTATCGCGGCGACCGTTCTATCGAGATCTCACGCGCCTACGAAGAAGCCGACTTCAACGTCTTCGACCGCACCGGCGCCAACGGCGAGCAGCACCCCGACGTGTTCTACGCCGGCATGTTGCAGTACGACGGCGACGCGCTCATCCCGAAGCAGTACCTCGTCGACCCTCCGGCGATCGATCGCACCATGGGCGAGTTCCTGTGCGCCGAGGGTGTCCGAAGCTTCGCGATCAGCGAGACCCAGAAATTCGGCCACGTGACCTACTTCTGGAACGGCAACAAGTCCGGCTACATCAACGAGTCACTCGAGACCTACGTCGAGATTCCGTCTGACAAGGTCGAGTTCGATACGACCCCTGCGATGAAGGTCCGCGAGATCACCGCCGAAACCATCGATCTCCTGCGGTCGGGTGAGTACCAGTTCGGTCGGTTGAACTTCCCGAGTGGCGACATGGTCGGCCACACCGGCCACTTGCACGCGACGGTCGAGGCGATGGAAGTTATCGACGAGTGCATGGCGCAACTGATCGACGTCATCGACGAACTCGGAGGCATCATCATTTACACCGCCGACCACGGCAATGCCGACGTGATGTACACCGTCGATGCAGCGGGCGACAAGCATCCCAAGACGAGCCACACGCTGTCGCCGGTGCCGTTCGCGATTCACGACCCGAACTATGACGGCGAGTACCACATGGTCGACGCAGCCCCTGGCGATGCACACGGCCTGGCGAATGTCGCCGCGACCGTGTTCAACCTGCTCGGCTTCGACGCTCCCGACGACTACCTCCAACCACTGATTTCGTTCTGAGCTGGCGCCCGAACAGCCGGGCCTGATCGGGCGGCTGGCGGAGTGCAGCCCGACGTTCGTTGGCCCGCCCCGTTGAGCGCGCGTCTAAGGTGTCGAGATGGCCAGCAAGAAACTTCAACTCGAGTCCCTCAAGAACGTTCCGCTCTTCAGCGCATGCAGCAAGAAGGACCTCGAGAAGGTCGCCAAGGCGACTGACGAGATCACTATGACCGAAGGCACCTTGATCGTTGATCAGGGCCAGACCGGACGCGAAGCATTCGTCATCCTGAGTGGCGATGTCACCATCAAGCGCAGCGGCCGCAAAGTCGCCACGCTTAGTTCGGGCGACGTTGTCGGCGAACTCTCGCTCCTCGATCACGGCCCGCGCACCGCCTCGGCAACCTGCGCCACCGAGTGCACACTTCTCGTGATCGACCAGCGTCGTTTCCTTGGCGTCCTCGACGATGTCCCGTCGATCGCTCACAAGTTGATGGGCGTCCTCGCTTCACGCATCCGTCAGATGGATCGCAGCGTCTTCGGCTAGACCCCATCTTCGTGTCAGACCCCGGTCGGACACGAACCCCAGCTTCGGCGGTTTGCGTAGTCTGATCGCATGAACTTTCATCCGCTTCCCGACCACTGGGCACAGCAGCGCGACCTCGCGCGGCGCATCGCTACGCACGTGCTCGGCCAGGCGCGATTTCGCCATGACGGATTGTTCGACCTCGTCCCGCTGCCGGGCGGTTTCGGCACACCGCCAGTCGGCCCCCAGCGTGAACGCATCCGGCTTGTCGGCGGATCGCTCTTCATCGAGCGCGTGATCGGTGACGATGTCCGTGAACTCATCGCCACCACACAGGTCGAGGTGGTCGTCGGCAACACAATTCGCGGGCTGTGCAACGCAATCGGATTCGAACCGGACACCGATTTCTGGGTCGGCGGCGATACACCACCGTTGGGCGATCCCGACGAGATGATCATGCTCGACAGCGACACGGCGTCGATCCTCGGTGAGTGGTATTTGCTCGGTCAGCGCGCGATCGAGGAAGCCGTTGCGTCGATTCCGGACGCTGCCGCATCGGTCGGCCGTCTCTGGCCCGAGCATTTCGACTTTGGCATCGACATGGCAGCCAAGGCTGGTGTCCGCTGCAACCTCGGCGCTGCCGCCGGTGACGGATTCCTCTCGACGCCGTACCTCTACCTCGGCCCGTGGGACGCTGCCCGCCCCGGGCCAGCCGAGTACTGGACGGCTCCGTTCGGCGCCACGCTGACCTTCGCCGAACTCGACCTCGTCGAATCGCCCCTCGGCCGCGCCGTCGAGTTCTTCCTCCACGGCCTCGCCTACCTCCGCCACTAGCACTATGGGGTCAGGCCCCTTTCGCACTTGTTGAACGACGTGTTCAGTAAGTGCGAAAGGGGCCTGACCCCATACGTACTGATTTCGCGGAGGATCTGTAGTCAGCAGTGACCGGCGAGTAGATTTGCGTCCGCATGAGTGTTGCTACCGAAACCCCCGCGCCAGACACCGAGCCAAAGCGGGTAAAGCCGCATCAACTGGCCCTCGTCCTGTTCACGGCGGTGGGTCTATTCACCCTCGTGTCGGGCATCCTCCCGCAGGTCACGAAATGGGAGAACGACAACGCCGTGCACCGCACCGTGTTCGTCAACATCCCGGGTCCGATCCAGGTCGCGTTCTACACGGTCATCCCGGTGCTCCTCATCTGGGTTGGCATCATGTTCGCCAACCGGATGAAGAACTGGGAGCGCGGCGCACCGTCGCAGCGCCGCACCAACACCAAGAACGCCAAGCAGCGCCTCAAGGACTTCCGCGCTGGCGTCTACATGCAGACGCTCCTGCGCGATGCCGGCGCCGGCCTCATGCACTCGATGATCTACTTCGGCTTCCTTGCGCTGCTCGGCGTCACCACCGTCCTTGAAGTCGACCACCAGCTGCCAGAACAGTTGAAGTTCCTGCACGGCACCACCTACAAGGCATACGCATTCATCGGTGACCTCGCCGGCCTCGTATTCCTCGGCGGCATCGTGTGGGCAATCGTGCGCCGCTACGTGCAACGCCCGTACCGCATTCGCATCAAGAGCAAGCCCGAACACGCGATCATCCTGGGCGTCTTCTTCGCCATTGGCGTCACGGGTTACGGCGCCGAGATGTTCCGCATCGCCCTCGAGGGCGGACCGGAATACGAGCGGTGGAGCTTCATTGGCTACCCGCTCTCCACCCTCGTTGACGGCATGTCGCAGTCGGCACTCAGCACCTGGCACCAGTGGTGGTGGATTGGCCACGTTGCTGCGTTCGTCGCCTTCCTCGCGATCCTGCCGCTCACGATGCTTCGCCACATCTTCACGTCACCGATCAACATGTATCTGAAGGACAAGGATCGTCCGAAGGGTGCCATGCGCCCAATGGCCAACCTGATGGAGACCGAACTCGAGTCGTTCGGCGCCTCGGTCGTCGAAGACTTCACCTGGAAACAGCTCCTCGACCTCGATGCCTGCACCATGTGCGGCCGCTGCACCAGCGTCTGCCCGGCCCACGCCACCGGCAAGTCGCTCGACCCCCGCGAAATTGTCCTCAAGGCTGGTGCGGTCATGGCTGCATCGGGTTCGCCAGCAGTGAGCGCACCGCTCGGCGAAGACAAAGAGATCACCATCTCGGCCAACAACCTGTTCGAGCGGATTACCGCCGAAGAGATCTGGGCCTGCACCACCTGCAAGGCGTGCGACGAGATCTGCCCGGTCGGCATCGAGATCACCGACAAGATCTTCGACATGCGTCGCTACCTGTCCCTGATGGAGTCGAACTTCCCCCCTGAACTCGGCAACGCTTACCGCGCGATGGAAAACCAGTTCAACCCGTGGGGCCTCAACCAGGGCGAACGCGGCGATTGGGCCGACGGCATGGACGGCGTCACGATCGTCGATCCGGGCGAAGCACTCCAGCACGAGTACCTCTACTGGGTTGGCTGTGCCGGTTCATTCGACGACAAGAACAAAAAGGTCACACAGGCAATGGCACAACTGTTACGCCGTGCCGGCATCGACGTTGCCATCCTTGGGCCGTCCGAAATGTGCACCGGCGACTCTGCCCGCCGCTCTGGCAACGAGTACCTGTTCCAGATGCTCGCTCAACCAAACGTCGAGATGCTCAACGAGATGGGCGTCAAGAAGATCATCGCCCAGTGCCCGCACTGCCTGAACACGTTGAAGAACGAGTACCCGCAGCTCGGTGGCAACTACGAAGTGATCCACCACACGCAGCTGCTCGAGCAGCTCATCGACTCGGGTCAGCTCGACGTTTCTCAGGCCACCCTCGAAGAGCGCATCACGTACCATGACTCCTGCTACCTCGGTCGCCACAACGATGTTTACGTCGCACCACGCAAGGTTGTCGGCGCCATCAAGGGCATCGAAGTCGTCGAGATGTCGCTCAATGGCACCAAGGGCATGTGCTGTGGCGCCGGTGGCGCCCGCATGTGGATGGAAGAGAACACGGGCACCAAGGTGAACGACGAGCGCGCTGCGCAGGCAATCTCCACGGGCGCCAGCCGTGTCGCCACCGCCTGCCCGTTCTGCTACATCATGCTCGACGACGGAGTGAAGGGTGCTGGCAAGGAAGAGCACGAGGTCAAGGTCGCCGACATCTCGATCCACCTCCTCGAAGCCATCGAAGCCGGTGAAGCCAAGTTCCACGCAGGTGACGCACCGCTCGTCGAAGCCGAACTGGCAGCCGCCAAGCTCGACGACGGCCCACTCACTCCCGCCTGATCAACACGTCGGCGTCACTCCTGCGAGCGAGCGGCGCACTTCGGTGCAGTTGTCGTTACGTCGCGATCAAGAACCACGCTGGCCCGCGCGGTCCGATGTCATGGCAAAAGAGGCCACTCATCAGGCCAGCGTCGATAGTCAGACGAGTAGATCGTTCGTCGGATCGAACTGGTTGGGACGTCGGTCAACGACGGTTCGCGTTGCTGGTCCGTATCGTTGTTCTATTCTTCGAGGAGCAATGTGATGAGTACAGACGACACCGGCAGCTGGTCGCGACCAAACCCCACCGAGCGAACAGATCCCGACTTTGTCGATATCACGCGTCTCGCACCCGCATCCGACGAGGCTGATGACGCCCCCAACGATGCAGCCTCAGCCGACGCCGCTGCCGCCGATGAGGCGCAGGGCAGCCTGCTCGACGAGATCAGCGACGACGACCTCGTGGCCGTCGACGTCGATGATGTTGACGCAGACGACGTCGACGACGATGACATCGACGCAATTATGGCCGGCTTCGAACGCTCGAAAGCTGCCGACAGTTCTGCCGATGAGGCCACGGCCGAAGTCGCCGACTCGACGCATGCTGCAGCCGCGGAAGAGCCCGCAGCCGCCGAGCCCGAACCGGCCGCCGCTGAAGAGCCCGAGGCCGTAGCCGCCACCGAAGAGCCGGTTGCCGAAGCAGAACCTGCCGCCGACGCAGAACCCGAGCCGGTTGCCGCCGCAGAACCCGAAGCAGAGCCCGCCGCCGAACCAGAGCCCGAGCCCGAACCGGCCGTCAAGGGATTCGCCGCACTCGGTCTGCGCCAGGAACTCGTCGACACGCTCAACGAACTTGGCTATGAAGAGCCCACCCCGATTCAGCGTGAAACAATCCCGCTGCTGTTGACCGGCCGCGACATGCTCGGCCAAGCAGCAACCGGCACTGGCAAGACCGCAGCGTTCGCCCTCCCGGCACTCAACGCCATCGAGCCCGGCTTCCCCGATGCACCTTCGGTACTCGTGCTCACGCCGACCCGCGAGCTGGCCGTTCAGGTCAGCGAAGCAATCGTGAAGTACGGCAAGAAGCTCGGTGCCAAGGTGGTGCCGGTCTTCGGTGGCCAGCCAATTGGCCGCCAGCTGGGTGCCCTCGATCGTGGTGCGCACGTCGTCGTGGCAACCCCGGGCCGCGCAATCGACCACATCGGTCGCGGCTCGCTGCGGCTCGACAAGATCAAGACCGTCATCCTCGATGAGGCCGACGAGATGCTCGACATGGGCTTCACGGATGACATCGAGTCGATCCTCGAGAGCACACCGACCGATCGCCAGACGGTGATGTTCTCGGCCACGATGCCGCCGCGTATCCATTCGATCGCGAAGCGTCACCAGCGCAATCCCGAGAAGATCAAGATCGGCAAGGCGGAAACGCAAGAGAGCCAAAAGCTCATCCGCCAGAAGGTGTACTTCGTCAAGCGCAACGACAAGCCGTACGCGCTCGGTCGCATTCTCGATATCGAAACACCTGACGCAGCCATCGTGTTCTGTCGCACCCGCATGGACGTCGATCAGCTGACCGCCACCATGGGCCTCCGCGGCTACCGAGCCGAGGCACTCCACGGCGGCATGGATCAGTCGCAGCGTGACCGCGTTATGGCGCGCCTGCGTGATGGCACAGCCGAATTGCTCGTCGCCACCGACGTGGCAGCTCGTGGCCTCGACGTCGACACGCTCACCCACGTCGTCAACTACGACGTCCCAGCAGCTGCTGAAAGCTACGTCCACCGCATTGGTCGTGTCGGCCGTGCAGGCCGCGAAGGCACTGCGATTACCCTGGCCGACCCGCGGGACCGACGTCAGCTTGGCAACATCGAACGCCTCATGAAGACGACCATCGAGGTCGGCAGGGTTCCAAGTGTCGCCGACCTGCGTGCCCGTCAGGTCGAAGTCACCGTCACCCAAATCCGTGAAGCACTGACCGCACCCGACCTCGAAGACTTCAACAAGGTCCTGCACTCCCTGGCTGGCGAAGATAGCGATCGCAACATCGCGCTCGCCGCCATCAAGCTCGTCCACGAAGCCCGTGGCGCCGTGATGGACGAGCGCGAAATCCCCGACGCGTCGGTGCGCAACGAGCGCAGCAGCGACTACAAGGACAAGCGTTCCGACGGCAAGGCTCGCCATCGCGACGACCGCGAATGGGACGACAAAGGCAAGGGCAAGAAGAAGTTCGACCGCGACGACCGGCAGGGCAAGAAGCGCGACTTCGACAACTCCGACACCGGCTTCATCTTCATCAGCCTTGGTCGCAAAAGCGGCGTCCGCCCGGGTGACCTCGTCGGTGCCATCGCAAACGAATCAGGCCTCACCGGCCGCCAGATCGGGCCGATCCGTATCTCGGAACAGCACTCGGTTGTCGGCGTTCCATCGGACGATGTCGATCGCGTGATCGAGGCAATGGACCGTGCAACGATGCGCGGTAAGCCGGTCAAGGCTCGTCGTTACACCGACTGATTTCTGACCGGACGACCTGGTGCCTGGCACCAGGTCGTCCGCTCAGCTGAAGTTCTCGAAGTACCGGCTCGGTGTCGGGCCAGCCTGGCCCTGATACTTGCTGCCCTTGGCGCCCTGACCATATGGCAGGTCGGCCGGCGACGTCATCTCCATGAAGCTAATCTGACCGATCTTCATGCCCGGGTAGAGCGTGATCGGCAGGCTCGCGACGTTGGCGAGTTCGAGCGTGATGTGGCCATCGAAGCCGGCGTCGATGAAGCCGGCCGTCGAGTGGATCAGCAGTCCGAGACGACCGAGGCTCGACTTGCCTTCGACGCGCCCGACCAGGTCGTTGGGGACCGTCATCCGTTCGAGGGTCGAACCGAGGACGAACTCGCCGGGGTGCAGCATGAACGGTTCGTCGCCGATGCCGTGCTCGTCACACGGCATCTCGATCAGTTCGGTGAGCCCCGTCATGTCCTGCTTGACATCGATCACGCCAGCGCTGTGGTTGCGGAACACACGAAACAGGTTCGAGATCCGAACGTCGACCGACGACGGCTGAATCAGCGAATCGTCGAGCGGGTCGATAACGATGCGGCCAGCGTCGAGCTGTTCGCGGAGGCTGCGGTCGGACAGGATCACGGAGACACGTTACCCAACCGGTGCGCAGCGGGCGCATGGGCTACGTTCCGCCTCATGTATAACCCGCCGGCCAACCGCGTCGACGCCGTCACCATGATCCACGAGCTCATCGAGCGAGCCCGCTTCGCGCACGTCATCTCGCACGCGGACGGCACCTTCGCATCGTCTGGTCTGCCACTGCTTCTCGACCGGTCGACGGGCGAGCTCGGTGTCCTGCGCGGGCACTTCGCCCGGGCAAACGATCACTGGAAGGCCCTCGACGGTGCCTCCGTACTTGCGCTCTTCCCGCTCACTGACGGGTATGTCACACCGTCCCGTTACCCATCGAAGGCTGAGCACCACCGAGTGGTTCCAACCTGGAACTACGAGGTCGTCCATGCCCACGGCACGGTGCGTATCCATGACGATCCGGAATGGGTGCGCGAGCTCGTCTCCAACCTGACCGACCATCATGAAGCGGCCCGCCACGACCTTGATGTCGCACCGTTGTGGGCGGTCACCGACGCGCCGCCAGACTTCATCGACAAGCAACTCCGAGCAATCGTCGGGGTTGAAATCGAGATCACCCACCTGGATGGCAAGCGCAAGCTCAGCCAAAACCGGTCAGATGCCGACCGGCTCGAGGTAATTGCGGGCCACGCCAGTTCGCCAGCCGAACGCGACCGCGCATTAGCGGTTGCAATGCGCGAAGTGCTCTAGACGAGGGCGTTGACGGCTGATCCCATCAGGTCGATGAAGTTGTCGGCGTAGAACCGGTCGCGCACGTTTTCGGAACGGTCGCCGAGGCTGCGTTCGAATCGTTCGAACGGCCGACGGCCGCCTTCGACGTGCGGGTAGTCGGTGTTGAAGAGCAGGATGTCTGGGCCGACTTGATCGGTGACCCAGCCGACGTCTTCGGTCGGATACGGCGTCACCCGGACTTGGCGCTGCACGTACTCACCCGGTGTGATCGACAGGTCGCGCAGCCGTTCTTCGTGCCGACCGAAGGCGTCCATTGCGGACTCCATCTGCTTCAGCCAACTCGGGAGCCACGAGCAGCCCTGTTCGATGACGCCGACGCGGAGGTTCGGGTGGCGTTCCAACACACCGTCGAAGATCATCGTGGCGAGGGTCTGCATCGGCGGGAACGGAATGGCCATGTAGTCAACCGAGCGGAAGTTCTCTTCGCCGCCGTGGAAGTCGGGCGGGATTGGCAGGCCGTTGTTGAAGTAGCTCGGGTCGATGAGTGCGCCCGTGCCACCGACGTGGAAGACGACAGGAATGCCGGCCTCTTCGGCTTGGCGCCACACACGGTCAAGGGATCGGTGCGACGGCGAATGGCCAGCCGGGCAGCCGGACGCTACGAGTAGCGCAGCGGCGCCCATCTCGATGGACTCGGTAGCCATTGCCTCAGCCCGGTCGAAGTCGGCGAGTGGGATGTAGCACGTGGCGAGCAGGCGCTCGTCGACCGAGCAGAACTCGGTCATTCCCCGGTTGTGAGCGCGCGCTGCGCCGTAGGCAAGGTCGAGGTCGACCGGCTTGCCGTTGATCGGGTGTTCCCACTCGAAGAGCCGGGAGTTGTGGAACGTGTTGAAGAGCAGCTGACTGTCGACACCGATGTAGTCGAGGACGCGCGGACGATCTTCGGCAATGAACGAACCGGTGGCCGCAAAGTTCTTCCGGTTCATCACCTCGGTGGCTTCGTCCGCGAGGAACTCCTCGCTGCGATGCCGTTCGGCGAGCCGTTGGAAGACTGCGGTGAGATCGTTGGGAGCGAGCGACTCACCTGCACCAGCGTCGCCGGTTTGGACGAGTTCGTTTGCGTACTGCGGGACAACGAGGCGGTCGCGGATGTCGGGGTCGGCATGATCGCGGAGCCAGTTGGGCGGTTCCATGATGTGTGCGTCAGCGTCGTGCACCCGGCGGCGTTCGATGTAAGCCATCCAACAGTGTCGCGCTCAGCCACCGCCACTAACGAGGAGTACGGCACGGAGCTGCTGAACACTCAAGACGGCGGAGCCAGTTCGGCGGGCGACGCCGCATTGCCAGCTTGCACGCCTGCGTCTCGGAGTTGGGCCCGGTCAGCTGCATCGGATCCTGCGTTCCATCCGGAGCGGTCGCGCGATCGGTGACCTTGGTGTCTGAGATTTCCACCGTAGAGCCGTTCGATTTCAGCGTCGACAGCATCTGACTGGCGGGCCAGAACAGGCAACACCGCCGAGCCTGCATTTTCTTCTGCGTGCTCACGCTCGTCAGCAAGACGATCACCGATGCGAACTGCATAGCCGGCGAGGAACGCTGAGCGGAACGTGCGGCTGCGGCGGTGTGTGCCGGCGACGCCAGCTGCTGCCTCATGGTTGAGCGCCGATTGTGCTTGCAGCAGCAGCGATGTAAACAGCAATTCGACGCGGTACACATCGGCAGCCTGACCCGTGAGTGACGCCAGACCGTACGCTGCAAAGCTGATTGACCGGCAGCGGCCTGCTTCGGCCACGACATGGAGCAGTGTCGCTTTCTCGCTCGAATATGGGTCGTCGATGGGCAGACGAATCGTGACGGGACGATCGTTGGCGCCCGAGGAATCACGCATCATCGCCTCGTCGATTGCGTGCCTGCTCATCATTGCCTGCGCCTTCGCAGTGAACGTTTCTGCCTCGGCGGGAAAGTCGGTCGACTCGGCCTGCGCCAACAACGCTCGGACCTTCGCGAGGATGGGGTCGTCCGAGTCGCCCCCAGCGAAGCCGGCGTCGACAGCGGTTTCGCCGGGCGGAGGGATCAGCCGGTGGACTGCGCCCAGAGTCGTCAGCTCGGACATCGTTGCATCGAAGATCTTGATCGGGTCGACAGCCGAGTCGCGCCAAGTGAAGATCCAGGTGGTATCAAGGGACGGCAGGTCGACCGTAGAGCGGAGTTGCTTGATCTGACGCTGCCATCGCGGGTGCTTCGACGACTCTGACCGTTGCGAATCATCGACCAGGATGGCGACCTTCAGCAGATGCGACGATTCTCGAGACACCGCTCTGCTGGCCTGACGCACCAGCTCGGACGGCTGCCAACCGTTGGACCACACTGCAGCAACAGTCGCAGTCAGAACCCTGGCCGAATCACGCCACGCTGCGTCCGGGTCGGCGTCGACACGACACGCCAAACAGTCGCATTCGGGCTCGTTGAACTGCGGGCCGTCCGATTGGCCGGGGCGGGCGCCCGGCTCGGCACCCGTCGAGCGGTGAGCTCGCTTGCGTTGTTTGGCCGCACGTCGTTGTCGATTGTTCTGCCCCATGGCATCGCTCCGTTTTGGTGGTGAAATATGGAGGGCGATCTACATCGCCGAGGCGCCACCGGTACGTCGAGAACGTCCAGCACTGAAACCAGTATGGACGATCGTTGTCACAGTCTCGTTCGAAGTCCAATGAGCGGTCGGTCCCTGACCGACTCGCTCGGTGCTGTTCGAGCGTGCAGGAAGCCTGGACGCTGCGGCTACAGTTCCTAGTCTTCGCGGATGTAGTTCAATGGTAGAACATCAGCTTCCCAAGCTGAATACGCGGGTTCGATTCCCGTCATCCGCTCCAATTTCTGGAGCTGAATAAGACCAGCTCATTGACCGTTTCCCGGTCCTC
>JBNMOS010000001.1:0-125554 GCA_051275435.1 Ilumatobacter sp. | reverse complement strand
CAGGTCCGAACGTCAACCCGCTGATGTTCGCTGCCATGAGGGGGGATCCTGCGGGACGGCTTGCGGCGTCGGAATAGGCAGAGGCGAAGTCGTTGAATGCCTCTGTGAACGCAGGAGCGATGAACGAGGTTCCAAGGTGGCCGTCGCCAACGAAGGCATAGGTCGTCGAGCCGGTATCGCCACGGAACGTGGTACCGCCGGTGCTCGTGAACGCCGCATTCGGAGTCAACGCACCGAACGACGTTGCCTGACCGAGGTCGACCGTATCAATCGGAGTGAAAGCGTCGGCAGCCTGCACTGCAGCAGGCCCCGCACCAACGAGACCGAAGGTGCTCGCCAACGCCGCAGCAGTCAGCATTGCGGCTCGCCGCAACCAGCGCTGGTGTCGCGTCGCTGCGACCCTGCCATCGCCGCCGCTCTTTGCGGAGTGCGTGTTGTTTAATCGAAATTTCGTCATATACCCGCTCCAAATTGCCGTGCTGAAAATGGGCCCCGCGGGCCACGCAACACGGCGATGCTAACGCCACCCCTACCTGATGACACGTAAATGTCATTTCAAATTGCTAATGATTCGCCAAATGATTCTCGATGGCCCCTGATCGCACCCATGGCGGAAACCAAACTGACTGCACTCCAAGACGTTGCTCGGCGGTCCCCGGTTCCCTCCTCACGCATGCGGCTCGGCCAGTTGCGCCATACCCAACTGCCCTGACGCGTTCCATTCCGACACTCCTCGGCGCACGACGCGCGACTATGGTTTGGCACAAGGTCACAATCCATCGTGTCTCGGGCAGCACCGACACACGTCCCGCAGTGAAATTCAGAGAAATGGGGGCGCTCATGCGTCAGTTCTTTCCCGTCGAAGACCTCGCTCGTGACGAGCGGTTCGTTCAGACGAACATGGCAGAGCGGCTTGCCGACACGCGTAACCCGATCGACGCCACGGCGTCCGGCCGCAAGTCGAGCAAGTCGCGCGCTGCCTCTAACCGCCTCACGCCTGATCGCCCCGACGCATCCGAACGCGCCCGTGGCCTAATGCACGGCATTATGGTCGGCGAAATTCAGGCGCTCGAAGGAGCCGGCCGGACCGCGCACGACTTCGATGCAGGCGACGGCAGCGGCGACACGATTCCGTTCGAACTGAAGCTCGATATGGCTCGCCAAGCGTGGGACGAAGCACGCCACGTCGAGATCAGCGCGAAGCTCGGCGACTGGATGGGCACCGAACTCGGCGAGTTCCAAGAGAACACCGTGCTGTTCGAAGCTGCATGCTCGAACGATCCCGTACTGCGCCTCGCCGGCGTCAACCGTGCACTCGAGGGCCTCGCCATCGACGTGTTCACCCAGATGAAAGAGTTCGGCGATCTGGCTGGCGACCCCTTCCTCGAATTCTGCGAAGACTGGATGCTCGCCGACGAAGTGACCCACGTGAAGATGGGCTCCGACTGGCTGCGCAAGGTCACCGAAACTGACCCTGACCGCCGCAAGAGGGCGCTCGAGTTCCAGCAGGTCGTCGACAAGCTCTTCAGCTTCGGCGGCGCACGCGGCGACCACGACGAGAGCAGCTTCATTCTGGCCCGTCGCTTCCGCGAGCTCGCCGGCTTCACCGACGACGAGGTCGACACGATCTCCGAACTCGATCATGAGGCACTCGTCGAACGCCAAGCCGCCATCGCCGCCGCACAGGCCGCCATGACCGGCGCCTCGGCCCCGACCTGATGTCTGACACGCTCGTAGCGGGCAAGGTCAGTGTCGCCCCGGCGCAGTTCGTTCAGGTCAAGTACGACGCCGCTGAGATCGCTGCGTTGATCACCGACCTGGCCGAACGGTTGGGCGTCTCCAACCCGATCGAGTTGACGATCGACGAGACCACGCCATTGGCCAAAATCGTTTCGGAACTCGATGCGGTGTCGTCTGACGCCGTGATTCGGATCGCAGCCCAGAGCGGCGCCCTCGAGAACACCAAGGTGCTCACCACATTGGGCCCCGTCCAGACGAAGGTCGCAGTGGGCCGCATGCTGCTGCGTGCCCGCGACCGGATGCGCGACGACTTCGCCGACGCTCCGGCCGACAACGACCTGACCCGCGAGGAAAACGCGGCGTGGGACACGTACTGCGCCGGCCGCCTGCTGCGCTCCGGCTGCGAGATTCACGAACAGCGCTGGCGTTACAACTACCGCAACCGCTTCGGCTTCAGCGATGCCGTCGACACCGACTTTGATCGGCTCTGGGCTGCCGACGATCTCGGGTGGGCTGCGCTGTTCCCGGGCACCTGATTTCCGGGCGCACCGAAGGCGGCAGCATGAGCGCAGTTACTTCACGAGTTCGGCGGATCCACACGTCCAATGACTTCGGCGGCATCGATCTTGATGTGATCGACGCAGGCACACCCGGCAGTCCGGTGATCGTGCTCTGTCATGGCTGGCCGGAAAGCAAGCACAGCTGGCGGCATCAGATCGATCCGCTCGTGAACGCTGGCTATCGCGTGCTCGTGCCCGACCAGCGCGGCTACGGGTCGTCGTCGGCACCGCGCGATGTCGCCGCGTACCGCAGCGACCGGCTATCGGCCGACCTCATTGCACTCCTCGATGACGTCGATGCCGAGCAGGCAACCTTCGTCGGCCACGACTGGGGGGCGCTGGTGGTCTGGGATCTTGCCCGCTACCACCCGGACCGCGTGAGTGGCCTCATCAACGTCAGCGTTCCGTACACGCCGTGGCCACTGCAGCCGACCGAGCTTTTCCGTGCCACCTACGGCGACCGATTTTTCTACATGCTGTACTTCCAACTGCCCAACCTCGCTGAGAACGAACTCGACGCCGACGTTGCGCGTTCACTGCGCACGGTGATCTGGGGCGGATCGGGCGAAACGGCATCGCCGCCCACCCCGACCGACCAGCTCCCCCCGATGGCAGGTGCCGGGCTGCTCGACACATGGGGCGGAGCGACCGGGGTCCCCGATGGCCTTCCCGCATGGCTCCCCGCCGACGACTTCAACGAGTTCGTCGACCAGTTCACCACGAGCGGGTTCTTCGGCCCGATCAGTTGGTACCGCAACCTCGATGCCGACTGGACGCTGACCAAAGACCTCCCGGCGCCGCCGATGCCAACTGCCTTTATCGGCGGCAGCAAGGACATGGTGATTGCACACCGCATGGAGTACGTCGAGTCGATGACCGCGATGCTGCCCGACTACCGAGGCCACATCATCATCGCCGGCGCTGGCCACTGGACGCAGCAGGAGAAGCCGGACGAGTTCAACGCTGCACTCATCCAGCAACTCGACGCACTCCGCTGATCTCACGCAGTCCGACTGACCCGGCAGTCCGAGTGGCAAGGCGACACGGCGTATCAGGTTTGGTTTGACGAACCAGCGACGACCACGACCTGGGCGAGCCCCGACGGCCGCCCCGGCTTCGCTTCGATCAGTGGCAGGCAGCACGGCCGCTGCCAGCCGAAGCCGACAATCTTGCCCTTTGGCGGCCAGTAGCCATCGCGGCTGTAGGCCCACCATTCGAACGGGTTGAGGAAGTACGCAGCCGATTCAACAGTGGCGAACAACGAGTCGCCCTTGCGTCGCCGATCGACGAGCCAGCGCACCGCGCCAACCACTCCCCCGAGCGCCATCCAACCGACATAGAGCAACGGATAGAACGGGCCGAACCAACGGGCTTGCCACACATGGACGTCTTCGTGATCGGTGATCAACTTGGCACGACGTGGCCGCTCGACGTCACCGGCACCGCCGATCACGTTGCCGAGCGTGATGGCAAAACCCTTGCGGGGTACGTAACCCCGGCGGTACACGTGTCGGTTGCGCCGTTCACTCAGCGCCGGGACATAGCCCGAGTCTTTCTTGAGGAGTCCAATGGCGTTTGCAACGAGGCCGGCGCTCGTCATTGGCAGCGCCCAGGTGGAATCGAGCGTGAACGCGACCAACCCGTCCGAACAGCTCCAGCCGTAGATCCGGCGATAGCCCGAGATTGCTCCGTTCAACCCGCCAACGACCGCTGCCGGGGCACCGACACCGATGGCGGTGCCAACGGCACCTGCAAACACGGCCCCGAGCGCGGCAACACCCGCCGCCTCAGCGAGACGACGGGTGCTGCCAGCGAGCATTCGGTTGTGACCGAGAACCGGGGTGGTTCTCAGCGCTGCTGAAGCTTGGAGAGCAGCCGCAGGATCTCGAGGTACAGCCACACGATGGTGACGAGCAACCCGAGCGCAGCAACCCACTCGTAAGCCTTGGGCATGCCGGCTGCGACGCCGGTCTCGATGCGATCGAAGTCGAGCGCGAGCATCATCGCCGCGATGCCACAGACGACGACGGAGAAGCCGATACCGAACAGGCTCGGGCTGTTGATGAAGCCGATCTCGCCGCCGAACAGGCTCATCACGAACGACACGCCGTAGAGCACCATGATGCCGAGTGTGGCAAAAATGACATTGCGACGGAACTTGTCGGTGACCTTGATGATGCGGGTGCGATACAGCACGAGCATCACGAAGAACACGGCGGCGGTAGCGCCCACCGCCTGGAGGACGATGCCGTTCTGGAAGGTCTCGTAGCCCTTAGAGATAGCTCCGACGGCGAAGCCGTAGCCGAGGGCGTAAACCGGGCCGAGGAACTTTGCCCACATCGGCTTGAACGACGACGCAATCACTGCGGCGAAGCCGGCGATGATGCCGACCATTGCGATGGGCGGGAACGAATACGTGGCTTCACCGGTGAGTGTGGTGCCGCCGGCAGCGGACCATCCAAACGATGCGGAGATGAGGAGGAGTACGAAGAGGGAAGCAACGGCGGTGATCGTGCCGTTGACGGTCATGACGTCCTTGGACCACGGGGTGGTCGGGCCGTCGTTGGTGGGGGCGTTGAGCGGCGATCCGGTAGTGAGAGGGACAGTGTGCCCGCCGCGTACCGGTGCCGCCCATCCGGCGGCATCGCGCCGCATGGTGTCGTCGTTAAAGACTGGGTTGGCCATACGCCGAGTGTATCGGCGCCACTATCTGGACCGCTTCAGCGCAGATCATGCGCACTCGTACCTTCCCACATATCGATCTCCGGTGCCGATGACAGGATCCCGGCGCACGACGTGGCCATCTCGACCATCAGAGGGGAATCAAAATGCTGCCGTTGCATTTCGTTCGAGTCCCACTTCTGGATCACGAGGTGCCGGCCGGGCGTGGTGACACTCGAACACAGATCAACATTGCGGCAACCGTCTGCCATGCGTGTCAGCACGATGTACTTCGACAGGACCGCAAGTAACTCGGCATTGGCGGCTTGACTGGGGTTTGCGTCGAAGGCCATCGTTACCACGACGAGTTCAATTTCGATGTCATCACTCATTACGATCGTTGGGCTTTCCGTATCGCTGAAGGAGATACTCACGAATTGACACGCGAAACGCGCATTTCTGGGTTGGCGCAAGGATCCGCCTCGGTATCGTGACGTTCGTCTCGGGGGATGAGCGGGTTTACCACACTTCCTCCGTGATGTCTTGCACACCGAAGAACCAACGACTGAATAGTAGGAGCCGCCGGTGGCCAAAGATCGCGTTGAACGGGATGACGAAGACCTCGTCCGTCTCTACCTCACTGACATCGGGCAGTACACACTGCTCACAAAGGATGACGAAGTCCGCCTCGCGAAGGCCATCGAAGCCGGAAACGGTGCCATCGAGCAACTCGACGCCGGCGGCAAAGAACTCACCGCTGCCAAGAAGCGTGAGTTGCGTCGCACCGCCCGCAAGGGTGAAGAAGCCGAGCGCCAGTTCGTCCAGTCGAACCTTCGACTCGTCGTCTCGATTGCCAAGAAGTACCAAGCGTCGGGCCTGCCGCTGCTCGACCTGATCCAAGAGGGCAACCTCGGCCTCATGCACGCTGTCGAGAAGTTCGACTGGCGCAAGGGCTTCAAGTTCTCCACGTACGCCACCTGGTGGATCCGTCAGGCCATCACTCGCGGCATCGCCAACACGGGCCGCACCATTCGCCTTCCCGTCCACGCCGGTGACACGCTTGCTCGCTTGCAGAAAGCGCGCTCGCGTCTCGAACTCAAGTTCGGGCGTCCTGCCACGCTTTCCGAGCTGGCCAAAGAGGTCGAAATGCCCGAGGACAAGGTCACCGAGGCACTGCGCTTCGCTGCCGAGCCGCTCTCGCTGTCCGAGCCTCTGCGTGAAGACGGCGATGCCGAACTCGGCGACGTCGTCGAAGACCGCTCGGCCGAGTCGCCCTTCGAAGTCGCCGCCACTGCGCTGCTGCCCGACGAGATCAGTCGACTGCTCGCCCCGCTCGATGAACGCGAGCGTGAAATCCTCAAGCTGCGCTTCGGCCTCGACCGCGGCGAACCGCGCACCCTCGAAGAGGTTGGCGAACACTTCAACCTCACGCGTGAGCGCATCCGCCAGATCGAAGCTCGCGCCATGAGCAAGTTGCGCCACCCGTCGAGCGACACCGGCGCACGCGACCTTCTTGCCGTCTAAGGCGGAGTAACTCGACATCTCCAAGGTTCCGAGACAATCCGGCTGAAATTTCGTCGGGAGACTCAAGAACTGGCCGACCGCTGCCGAAGAGTAGCTGTGCTTGCAATTCGCCGCGCGACGCTTGACGACCTTGAGTCGATGACCAGCGTCTATACCGCTGCATGGCGACACGGCTTTCAACACATGTTCACCGCCGGGGTCTTTGCTCGCGACGACTTCGCCAGCGATCGGGCCGCAGAATGCCGTGAAGCGCTGACCAACGAACTGACCGACACGTTCGTCGTCGAAGGCGACCACAATCTCATTGGCTTCGCCTCCGCCCACATCCAGCGCTCTGGCGCTGACCTCGAAGACATCTGGCTCCACCCGAATTCGTGGGGCACCGGGGCAGGTGCTGCACTCGTGTCGACCATTGAAGAAGAGCTTCGCTCGGTCGGCGGCACCCGGCTCACCACATGGATCCCCGAAGACAGCCCGAGCGGTCGGCGCTTCTTCGACAAACTCGGTTGGCGTGCTACCGGAGTAACCGAGCCGCTGGGCCTCTACGTCGAGCAGCCGAATCGTTTGTTCGAGTACGAGCGCATTCTCGCCGCGATGGATATGACCCGCGGCAGGCCTCGGCCTGTGGCGTCGCTCCCGTTCTGACAGCAGCCCCGACGCGCAACGGCCGGCGTCCTCGCAAAGAAGAACGCCGACCGTTGTTCGACCTGATGGTCAGGTGAGGATCAGGCCGGGCCCGAGAAGGCGCCTTCCTTCACTTCGGAGGTGTTCGCGAGGAACGTCTCCTTCGGGTTGTACCCACGGGCCTTCTCTTCGCCGTCGTTGACTTCCTTGCGACCAACGACCATCCAATGGACTTCGTCCGGGCCGTCAGCGAGGCGCAGCGTGCGCTGGCTGGTGTACATGTCGGCGAGGGGCGTCCACTGCGACACGCCGGTAGCGCCGTGCATCTGGATGGCCTGGTCGATGATCTCACAAACGCGAATCGGAACCATGGCCTTAACGGCCGACACCCACACACGAGCTTCGGAGTTGCCGAGCTTGTCCATGGCGTTGGCAGCGGTGAGCACCATGCGACGCATCGACTCAATCTCGATACGAGCCTTGGCGATCATCTCGGTGTTACCACCGAGCTTGGCGAGCGGCTTGCCGAAACCGTCACGGCTGAGGCCGCGAGACACCATCATCTCGAGGGCCTTCTCGGCCTGACCAATGGCACGCATGCAGTGATGGATGCGGCCCGGGCCGAGACGCACCTGGCTGATCTCGAAGCCGCGGCCTTCGCCGAGGAGAATGTTCTCGTACGGCACACGGACGTTGTCGAACTTGATGTGCATGTGGCCGTGCGGTGCGTCGTCTTTACCGAACACGTGCATCGGGCCGAGGATCTGCACGCCGGGCGTGTCGATGGGAACGAGAATCTGCGACTGGCGCTGGTGCGGCGGGCCGTCAGGGCTGGTCTGCACCATGGTGATCATGATCTTGCAGCGCGGGTCGCCAGCACCGGAGATGTAGTACTTCTCGCCGTTGATCAACCACTCGTCACCGTCACGCTCGGCCACGCAGGCAATGTTCTTGGCGTCGGAGGAAGCAACGTCGGGCTCGGTCATGGCGTATGCCGACCGAATCTCGCCGGCGAGGAGCGGCTTAAGCCACTTCTCTTTCTGCGCTGCGGTGCCGACGCGTTCGAGCACCTCCATGTTGCCGGTGTCGGGTGCGGCGCAGTTCATCGACTCCGAAGCGAGCGGGTTCTTGCCCAGTTCGATGGCGATGTATGCGTAGTCGAGGTTCGACAGACCTTCGCCGGTCTCGGCGTCGGGGAGGAAGAAGTTCCACAGGCCGTTGGCCTTGGCCTTGTCTTTGACGACCTGGAGCATTTCAAGCTGCCCCGGGGCGTAACCCCAGCGATCTTCACGCGTCGCGCCAAGACGGAAGAACTCTTCCGACATCGGCTGAACTTCTTCCGCTATGAAGGCCTTGACCTTCTCGTACAGCGGGCGCACCCCTTCGGACATCCGGAGGTCGTACATGTCAACAGTTGATTCAAGAGCAGCCATGACTTGAACTTAGTGATGAGAGTCCGCGGTTGCGCTATCGGGTGCGCGCGTCTCCTGCCGGCGACGACCGCTGCGACTTGTGACGTCGTCGATGTTTGCCGTACCGGCGACAAGTGCTTCAGCGAGGCCCGTCAGCGCAACATTGTTATTTTGGGAGTAGTTACGAAGACGCACGAATGCCTCGTCCATATCGACATCGAAACGTTCGGCGATCATTCCTTTTGCCTGCTCGACCGCGATCCGACTCGTCAGGGCGTGGGAGAGTTGGTCCTCGCGGATCGCAGCAGTGCGAGTGGCCTCGTCTTGGATGATGACGACCGTGGCGACGTGGGCGAACGCTTGGGCGAGGTTGACATCGGCATCGGTCAGGCCGCCATCGCCGCGGAGAAACATGTTCAGACAGCCAATCGTTCGGTTGTGGAGACGCATTGGCACAGCGCACACCGACGCAAAACCTGCTTCCGTGCACTCTGTACTGAACGAAGGCCACGGCGACGACAGGTTGAGATTGGAATGCAGAACGACTTCACCGGTCTGGAAGCAATCGAGGCACGGACCTTCGTCGTTCTGAATTTGAAAGAGTTCCAAGAGCTCAATCGCCTCCGTCGACGCACCAATGACGCGCAGTCGACCGTCACTATCTGCCAGCAGGACTCCCGCTGCGGCGGCGTCGAGCAGTTCGACGGCTCGTGATGTCAGCGCCGTGAGCACTTCGATGACGTCAAAATCGCCGACGAGTGCTCCCACGATCTCGACGAAGGTGGTTGCGGTCCGTCCCTGATGCCGCACCTCCGCAGGGTGACCTCGAGACGCTTCGCCATATTGGTCATCTGACATGAGTCACCTCGTCATTCCTCGGTGGTCAACAGGAAGTCGAAGGCGCCGTGACACGATCAGCGCTGCGGTCTCAGCGATCGGCTGATCATGGGCGAAGGCATACGCTCGGATCCGGAGCAACGCGTCGGACACTGAGGTTCCCAACCTTATCGAGGTCATCCCTGCAGCTTGGTAGATTTGAGCTCGGTACGCCACCGCTTTTTCGAAAGCCGGAGCCAGCGTGCCGTCGGGCGCAGTTTCTTGGAGGGCGAGCAGCGTCTCGGTGATCACTTCTGCGACGTGGACTGAGTCGTCGTGCTGGGCCAGCGTCAGTTCGCCCTCGGCGGTGTCGTACAGCGTCATCACACCGATTTTGGCGCCGGACAACATCAGCGGGTACGAGAACACCGACCCGATTCCGGACGACACTACCAGTGGGACAAACAGGGGCCATTTCGCGGTTGCATCATCATCGAGACGCGGCGTGTGCACCCAGCGGCCGATCGCGAAGGCATCCCGGTATGGCCCCTGACCGACCGAGTACTGCAAGTCCTCGAGAGCAGCAGTGCGCGAGTCGGAAGCCCCGATCGGGGTGACTTGGCCGTCGCTCACCACCGTGATCCCAGCGCCTGCGACCGAGAGGAACTCGACGCATGTTTCACAGAGCTGTGTTGTCGAAGCCGGGGCCGCCATTCGGGCGAACGCTACTACCAGCCGCTTCATCGGCACCTACAGCGGGGCCGGTCGAAGATCGCTCCGACTGTGGCGTGACCCTGACCGTGACCGGGGGCAGCAAAGGAGACGGGGCCGCGGGCCCTCACAACGTCACCGTGGCGGGCAGGCCGTTGGGCAGGGGCGACGTCCAGTCGATCTCGTTGATCGCTAACTGCGACATCGGCTTCGCGAAGTAAAAGCCCTGTGCGTAGTCGCATCCGATCCGGATGATCTCGTCGCTTTGTTCTTGGTTCTCGACTCCCTCGGCCACCACCACCATCCCCAACTCGTGCGCGAGGTTCGTCACCGCCGACACCACGACCGCTTCAGGCCCGCCCGCGATTCCGGGAACCAAGCTTTGGTCGATCTTGACGATGTCGATCGGCAGCCGGGTGAGATAGCTCAGCGACGAATAGCCGGTACCGAAATCGTCCACAGCGATCCGGACACCCAATCGTCGCAGGTCACCCAATACCTGCAAGGCACGGTCCGAATCCTCGATGAGCAGGTTCTCGGTCATTTCCAGCACCAACCGAGTTGGGTCAAGACCAGCCCTATCCACGGCACGCTGGACAGTCCTGAAGAAGTCACCGCTGACCAGTTGTCGTGCTGACACGTTCACGGCCATGGTGGCCCCCAGGGAAGAGGCCGGACGCCCCCAAGCCGACAGGGCTGCACAGCTCTGCTCAAGGACCCACTCGCCGATCCGATTGATCAACGAGCTTCGCTCTGCGGTGCTGATAATCAGTAGCGGCGGAATTTGCCCCCGGGTCGGGTGTTCCCACCGCAACAATGCCTCAACCCCGCTCATCAGGCTGTCCGACGTGCGAACGATCGGTTGGTACGCGACCTGAAGCTCGCCTTTTTCGAGCGCTTCACCGATTTCTTGCTTGAAGTCCTGAGGGAGGTGGTTCAGTGCGCTGTCGATCGGCCCGACAACGTGACGTCGACCTCCTCGATGTCGCTTGATGAGATACATCGCCGTATCCGAACGCACGATGAGGTCGTTGGAGATTTCTTCGCCGGGGCCAGCGACGGCCATGCCGATGCTCGCCGATATGGACAGCCGGAGGCCATCGACCACGAACGGCCGCTCGAACACCTCCTCGATGCGCGCCCTGATGACGTCGGCCTCGACCGCGTCGGGCAGGTCCTCACACAAGAACACAAACTCGTCGCCAGATATCCGCGCGACCATGTCGTCTGCTCGCAACATATTCGAGAGCCGCCGAGCGACTGCGATCAGAAGTTCATCGCCGACGTGATGGCCGTGATGGTCATTGACCAACTTGAACCGGTCGAGGTCGACAAAGTACACGGCCGCATAGAGCCGCGAGCGCTTCGCGCGCAGATTCGCCTCGTCGAGACGGTCGATGAGCAGCGTCCGGTTCGGCAGCCCCGTCAACGGATCGTGCAATGCGTCGTACAGGTATCTTGCCGATGCCGCATCAGCCTGTTCGCGCGCTTCGGCGTTGATCAGACATGCTGAGACAACGTCAGCCATTGTCTCGGCTGTGATCATTTCATGGACGCTCAGCGGGCCCGCGGTCTCCCGATACAAATCCAACGCGCCAATACAGCCATCGCCGTGGCGCAACGGGAAGGTGAACACCGCAGCCAGGCCTTCGGCGCGCGCTGCTGGCCCAAACACAGGAAATCGGCTGTCCAGCATCAGGTCGGGAACTGCGACCGATTCGCCCGACTGGTACGCCAAGATGCACGGGCCGTCGGCGTACTTCGACTGCAGCTGTTCGAAGCCCAGCGCAGCATCGTTCGACGCCGACACATACTTCGGACTCAAGTCGTGCGAAATCAGGGTCACACCAGCACCGCTCACCGGAAGAACATCCACGATCTCCGCGACCAAATGATCAACAATGCCCTGCATCGGAAACTCCGTCGTCAGCGTGCGAGCAAACTCCCGCAAAACCACGGCCAGCCGTTTGGCGTCATCGTCAGATCGCTTTTTGTTTACGGTCATCCCAGAAGTCCCTTGGTAGGAGGCCTCCGCAAGGTCTGCACGGTAAATGGCTGTAATGAAATTATAGCAAGTTGTGTCGTTGGATCCGACAGTGCCCGAGTGCTCCCCGCTGAGCACACCAAGGTGACTCGGACAGCCCCCTGCACCTCAGGAACGAGACGCCCCCGGTAGAGGCGGGCGACGTTGGCGACTTGTGAGGTCGCTGATGCTTGCCGTACCCGCGACAAGCGACTGGGCAAGGCTCGTGAGCGCCACGTTGTTATCTTGGGAATAGTGACGAAGGAGCGCGAACGCCTCGTCCATTTCGACGTCAAAACGCTCGCCAATCATCCCCTTCGCCTGCTCAATCGCGATCCGACTCGTCAGGGCGTGGGAGAGTTGGTCCTCGCGGATCGCAGCAATGCGAGTGGCCTCGTCTTGGATGATCACGACCGTGGCAACGTCGGCAAGCGCTTGAGCGAGATTGACATCGGCATCGGTCAGGCCGCCATCGCCGCGGAGAAACATGTTCAGACAGCCAATCGTTCGATTGTGGAGACGCATCGGCACCGCGCACACCGACGCAAAACCTGCTTCCGTGCACTCTGTACTGAACCGAGGCCACGGCGACGACTGGTTGAGATTGGAGTGCAGGACGACTTCACCGGTCTGGAAGCAATCGAGGCACGGACCTTCGTCGTTCTGAATTTGAAAGAGTTCCAAGAGCTCAATCGCCTCCGTCGACGCAGCCATGACGCGCAGGCAGTCATCGCTGTCCGCCAGCAGGACTCCCGCTGCGGCGGCGTCGAGCAGTGTGACCACTCGTGATGTCAGCGCCGTGAGTACTTCGATCAGGTCAAAATCGCCGACCAGCGATTCGATGATCTCGACGAAGGTGGCAACGGTCTCTTCCTGAGAATGAGCCGATACCGGATGCAACGGGTTCGTCTGTTCAGTTTGGCTGTCTGTCATGGTGTGCGCTCGCTATTCTTGGCTGATTGTCGGTGGCCAAAATTTATAGTCCTACTTCATGCCACATTTTCATCTTGCTACAAATCGGCTCCGTGTGCCAGTGCTCCTTCGCAGGCGGCCCGCTTGAGACCACCCTCGCCCGTTGCGGTGTGGTGCGGTGTGTTTCAGGAGCGAAAGCCGACGAATGCGGGCCTGCCCATCGGCCACCACGACCACTCAGATGTGCGAGTAACGGACTGCAAACGGCCCCGAACGTCCGTGGATCGAATTTCGAATAACCCCAGCGTGTGGAGCTTTCGAAACACACCAGCGGACGTTCGTGAACCTCTTGGCGGAGATGGACGGGAATCGAACCCGCCGGACGGGGATCGCCCGTCCCAACCGCTTTGAAGGCGGCGGAGCCCACCAGGTACCCGGACATCTCCGCCTTCGACGCTAGCTGTCGCGCGGCGAACTCGGGACACACAGCGGCGCTTTCCGCCCCGAATTGTCCCGAGTTCGCCTGCACGCGCATCAAGCGCACGTTCACCGAATGAATTGGTTCAAGCGCTGCCACATTCGCGCCGATACCTCAGATGGTCGTTCACCAGACTTCCGTCCATTCCGCTGATCGCCCTGGCCAGACCAGAACGCGCAGCGTCCCCCGTCGCCCGCGTAGGGTAGTAATCGAACATGACGCAGACACAGCACATACGACGCTTGGGAGTGCTCACCGCGTTCCCTCCTGGCCGCAACAGCTTGAACGAGTTCGGCTTCCACCTCGTCAACCACTTGGCGGCGAACGACGACGTCGAGAGTGTCGTGGTTTTCGCTGATGCGACCGACGCCGGTGACCCAATCGAGCTCGAAGCCAACTCCGGCAAAGTCGAGAACGTGGTGTGCTGGAGCTTCAATTCGCTCACCAACCCGATCAAAATCATGCGCGCCGTTCGCAAGGCGAAGATCGACGCACTGATCGTCAACCTGCAGTTCGCCACCTTCGGCGACTCCAAGATCGCTGGCGGCCTCGGCCTCTTCACGCCGGCACTCGTCAAGAAGATGGGCGTTCCAACGGCCGTCGTGCTGCACAACCTGGTCGACAACGTCGACATGCAAGACGCCGGGTTTACTGACTCCAAAGCCATGGCCTGGTTCATGAACAAGGCCGGCAGGGCACTGACCCGTGTCATCCTCCGGACCGACTACGTCGCCCTGACAATCCCGCGCTACGTCGAGTTCCTGATCGAGAGCTACGGCGCAGACAACGCGTTGCTCGCTCCGCACGGCAGCTTCGAAGAGATCGCGGAACCCAGCTTTGGGGTTCCCGCCGATGACCTGCGCCGCATCCTCGCATTCGGCAAGTGGGGCACCTACAAGACCGTCGACATCCTGGTCGAAGCTGTCCGCGACCTCGGCGCGCGCGGTTATGACGACCTCGAACTCGTCATCGCCGGAACCGACAGCCCGAATGCTGCCGGCTACCTTCAAGGCGTCGCCGACTCCTGCACCGACATGGACAACGTCGTGTTCACGGGGTACGTCGCCGAAGAAGACGTCGAGCCACTCTTCAGCGGCTCAGCCGTTACCGCGTTTCCCTACACGTCGACCACCGGAAGTTCGGGCGTGCTCCACCAGGCCGGCTCGTACGGCCGCAGTGCAGTCCTTCCAGCAATCGGTGACTTCGTCGAGGTCATTGAGGAAGAGGGCTTCGTTGGCGTGTACTTCGAGCCGGGGAGCGCCACAGGGCTCGCCGACGCAATCGCACAACTTCTCGACGACGACGAACTCAACGCCGAGCACGGCCGCCGCAACTACCTCGCTGCCACCGGCATTCCGATGGCTGAGGTCATCGATTGGCACCTCATTCACCTGAACCGCGTTACCACCGACGGGGGCTGAGTCCGGTGTCAACCGACAGCAGGCAACTCGCCACGGGCGGCGCCGTTCTCGGTGGCGCGATGATCGTCGCCAATGGCGGCAACTACCTGCTGAACATTTTCCTCGGCCGTTGGTTGACCCCGCCCGAGTTCGCCGACGCGAACTTGATGGTCACGATCATGCTGCTGGTGACCGCCATTGCGATCAGCCTGCAACTGATTGCCGCACGCTTCACCGGTGTGCACACCGTTGCCGGTGACGAAGCCGCCGTTGCAGCAACGGCTCGCTGGCTCGAGCGGCGCGCAGCAATCGCAGGCGCCGTCGTCGCCGTCGTCCTCGCAGGTGCCTCCCCTTTTCTCCGTGACGTTTTCAACTCGGCGTCTGCCTGGCCGTTCGTCATTCTCGGTGCGGGCATGCCCTTCTACCTTGTGCAGGCCGTCGGACGCGGCGTGCTGCAGGGACGCCTTCAGTTCGCTCCGCTCGCCGCGACCTTCGTCGTCGAGATGGTTGTCCGGGTCAGCCTTGGCATCGGGCTCGTTGCGCTGGGCCTCGGCGTCATCGGGGCAACCATCGCTCTCACCGTCTCGTTTCTCGCGGTCTGGCTCCACGTCCGGCTCCTCGAACACCCCGCCGACGGCTCACCGCTCAGCGCTGGATCGGTCAGCTCGATCATCGCCTACGCCAGCCCGGTGGCCGTGTTACTCCTCGGCCAAATCATCATCAACAACGGTGACGTGCTCATCGCAAAGGGCTTTCTCGACCCCGAGACCGCCGGCGTCTACGCGGCAATCGCGCTAGTCGGACGCGCCGTGTTCTTCCTCTCTTGGTCAGTTGCCACCACGCTGTTTCCGGCCGCCGCCCAGCGCGGGGAACGAGGCGAGGACTCCGACAACCTCCTCTACGCAGGCTGCGGCATCGTCGCCGTGATGGGCGCCGGCTTCGTCGTCGG
Organism: Ilumatobacter sp.; assembly: GCA_051275435.1. Taxonomy (GTDB): domain Bacteria; phylum Actinomycetota; class Acidimicrobiia; order Acidimicrobiales; family Ilumatobacteraceae; genus Ilumatobacter_A. The sequence continues at coordinate 109,744 of JBNMOS010000001.1, read as the reverse complement.
CGCATGGTGGCTCGGCGGCACCGTGCTCGGCAAGGTACTCGGGCCCGAATACGGCGAAGTATCGAGCCCCTTGGCCTGGTATGCCGCAGCCACATCGATGTTCGCGATCGCCAACCTGATTGTCAGCCATCACCTCTCGCTCGATCAACGCCGAGAATCATTCGTACTGATCGGCGGAGCCGTCGTCCAGACGATCCTGCTGTTCATTGGCCGCGGCGACATCGACTCGCTCATTCGGGCGCAAGTAATCGCTATGGCCATCCTCCTGATCGCCGTCGTAACGAGCCATATCATCAGTCGCAAAGGCGGACGCTTTGCCCTGCCCGCGACAAAAGCGTCCATCGGGACGGCGCTCGCCTACGAGGATGCAGCATCATGAGTGACCCCGACCTGGCCGCCTACCGAAAATGGGAAACCACACCGCTGACCGAACGACCGAAGTACTCGGTCGTCGTTCCCGCATACAACGAGGAGTGGCGGATCCTTCCAACGATTGGTGCGATCGCAACGCAGATGTGCACCCTGGGCGAGCCGTGGGAGTTGATCGTCGCTGACGACGGATCGACCGACACCACCGTCAAACTCGTCAGCGAACTGGGTCTCGTCAACCTGCACCTTCTGATTGCGGACAAGAACGGCGGCAAGGGCAGCGCCGTTCGCCGCGGGATGCTCCGAGCACGCGGCGACATTGTGCTGTTCGCAGATGCCGACCAGTCGACCCCGATCGAGCAATTCGAGTCGCTCAAGAAGCTCATTGACGAAGGCTTTGACGTCGTCGTCGGCTCGCGTGCTGTCGAAGGCGCCGAGGTCGAGAGTAAGTCGTTCATGCGCAGGGTGTTCAGCAGCGGGCTCAACTTCATCGTGCGACGCATCTTCCAGATCCCGGTGGCCGACACGCAGTGCGGGTTCAAGATGTTTACCGCCGATGCAGCCGACCGGCTCTTCCGCCGCCAGCTGATCGACGAGTTCTCCTTCGACCTCGAGATTCTCTACCTCGCCCAGAAGTTCGACATGAAGACTGCTGAAGTGCCGGTCCGCTGGATCGATGCACCAGGGTCGAAGGTCGAAGCCGGCAAGGTCGCCCTCGAGTTCCTCCGCGACCTGGCCATCATCCGGTGGAACGATGTCCGCGGGCGTTACGACGCCGACAATCACGCTCGCCCCGACGCCGCCCCAGCATCGTCCTCCCCCGAACCGGACTCATGATTTCATGACGCGCCTACTCTGCTTATCGATCCCAGGAAGTACCCAAACATGTTGATCACCACCACACCAGCGGTCGCCGACGGCGCCACGACATTCGCCTTGTCCGGGCGCTTCGACGCACATGAAGCAGACGGCTTCCGCGGCGCTGTCGATCCGGCGATCGAAACCGGCAACCCAGCAATCGACGTCAACCTCTCCAACGTCGAGTTCCTCGACTCAACCGCCTTGGCCGAGCTCGTGAGGCTGATGAAGCACTGTCGCGAGAAGGGTGGCGATCTCCGCTTAGTTGCACCATCGAATCCGGTCACCGTCATCCTCGAACTGACGCGGCTAAACGTCGCATTCACGATCGTCTGAGGAACGGGATACTTGTGCCGGCCGAACCAGCGTCTCCACTGGAGTCACTCACCGAGGCGCTGGTCGACGCAACCGACCAGTTGCTTGCGATGTACGACATCGCGTCGCTCCGCACTGACACGCTCGACGAAGAAGAATCGGTCGATCACATCCTGGCCAAGGCCCAAATCCTTTTGCGGGCCGACGCATTGCGATGGGATCCAGGGTCTGGGCCCGGCGCCGAGTCAGGCGTCGAAGGTGTCGACGCTGCCCCACTCCTCGATACCGCCGAGGTGAACGCCACCGGGCGAAACTTCACTGCGGTCGAGGTCACCGACCCCGACGGCGGCACCGCGACACTGACCGCGCTACGCCTCGCCACTCCGTTCACGACGGGCGACACGAAGCTCCTGTCTGCCGTCGCGCACCTCGCGATGAGTGCTCAGCACACCGCCCACCTGCACGCCGAGGCAGTCACCCAGGCACTTATCGCACACGAACACACGCTGGCATCACAGCTCGCACAAAGAGCGCTTCCTGCTACACAAGGGCCAGAACGTCCGACCGTGCCCGGCGTCGACTGGTTCGCACGAACCGAGCCGGCACGTCTCGCCGGTGGAGATCTTTTCACCTTCAAGCTGATCGACACGATCTTCCACTTCGCCGTCGGCGACGTCTCGGGCAAAGGGCTCCCTGCCGCAGTGATGATGAGCAACGTCATCAACTCGGCGCAGGCCTCGTTCAAACAGCACGGTGCTGACGGCCCGATTGCTGTGTTCGAGGGGATCGAACACTTCATGCACGACCCGCTGTCGAGCGCCAACATGTTCGTCACCCTGCTGGTCGGCACCTATGACACCGAACGCCACCTGCTGTCGTTGGTCAATGCTGGGCACAGCCCCGTGCACTTCGTCCGGGACCGCGCCGTCGAGCCAGTGCCGGCATCACGCCCCCCGATCGGTGTGATCGCTGGCCTGCCGTGCGCGCAACTCGACTTCCATGTTCAACCCGGCGACCGTTTCGTCGCAGCGTCCGACGGATTTCCCGAACAGGCCGACGACACCGGTGCAATGTTCGGCGACGACCGTTTCGTCGAAGCCCTCGCCGACCCCAGTTCGGTGCGCGACTTCGGTCTCAGCCTCTTCGACACGATTCGCAGCTTTGCCGGCGCCGCCGCCCAGAGCGACGACCTCACACTATTCATCCTCGGCTTCGGAGCGGCGTCAATACCTGATCTCAGTGTCGCCAGCAACTACGAGGCGCTGCGTGCGATCGGGCCGTGGCTCGGCGGCGTCCTCGAACCGTTCGACGAGATGACGCGCACGACCATGCAGCAACGCATGGAGCTCGCATTGCAGGAATTGGCCACCAACAGCATCGACCACGCCGAATCGGGTGAAGCCGGCCTCACCCTGCGCGCCAACGTCGACAGTACGTCGGTTGTCATCGAGCTGAGCGACCTCGGCAGACCCGTCGACATCGCTGCAATTCCCGAGCCAGATCTCACCGAACCCCAAATCCGGGGCTACGGGATGATGATCGTGGAACAACTCACCGACGACCTCGGCTACGAACGAGTCGACCAGCGAAACGTGTGGACCGTGCGCTTCGACCTCCCCCAGACCTGACCTCCCCCCAGACCCAAACCCGCCAGACCCAACTCCTCCAGACCCAACTCCTCCAGACTGATCGAGAGACACCATGGACACCACCTCAGAGAATGATGACCACGTCGAGATCGTCGTCATCACAGGACGCCTCGACGCGTTCGCAGCAACCGACGTTCGGGCCCACCTGACCGACAAAATCGATGCAGGGAACGCCCGGCTGATACTCGACCTCAGCACCGTCGAACACGTCGACAGTGCCGGTCTCGCCGCACTCGTGCGGGCGCTCAAGCGATGCCGTCAGGCCGATGGCGACGTACGCCTCGTTCGGCCGGCAACGGAGGCTGCAAACCGAGTGTTCCAGCTGACAAAGTTCGATCTCGTATTCACGATGGCTGACAGCGTCGACGCTCTGACCGATGGCTGGTAACCAGGCCGCTGACGCTCCCTGCGTCTTAGTCGTCGACGACGAAGCCGTGTCGCTGATGATGGCCTCCCACGTCACCCAGCGAGCTGGCTACGAGGTTGTCCAGGCGAGTTCGGTTGCCGAGGCGCTTGAAGTCCTCGCCAACGCAGATGTCAAGGTCGACATGGTGATTTCGGACTTCATGATGTCGGGAGGCACCGGCCTCGACCTGCTCGAAGCCATGCCTGATCCGAGCATCCCGTTCGTCCTCCTCACCGGCGTGATGGAGATCAGCGAGTTCGAAGATGCACGCGTCGAGCGTGTCACCGCATACCTCACTAAGCCCTTCGCCTCCCACGCCCTACTGGACGTGCTCAGCGAACTCCTGCCACTCGCGTCCGCCTGACCCGCTGCCGGCCTGACCCGCTGCCGGCCTGACCCGCTGCCGGCCTGACCGCTGCGCGGGAAACTCGGGACAGAAAGCAGCGCTTTCCGCACGGATTCGTCCCGAGTTCGCGACGCGAGCGTGACTCAACGTCCGGGCCCGTACTCTGCGGTCACCGACTCCCTCCATGTCACTCACCCCACTCGCCACATCGGCAGGGAGAACACATGGTCACGCTCTGTTGGGCCGTCAAAGGCGGCTCGGGAACTACCGTTGTCACGTCAACGCTCGCACTCGAATCCACGCGGCCGGCGCTCCTCGTCGACCTCGACGGTGAGATCGAAACGGTACTGGGGCTCCCCGAACCCGACCGTCCCGGTGTCGTCGACTGGCTACTGGGCGACGGGCCGGCGACGCAGCTGCACGACCTACTGGTCGACATCGACGACACCACCTTCCTCTTACCCTGCCGGCTCAGCGGCACAGCGAGGTCAACGACAGTGATGCCGTCACCAGACCGGTGGGCCGCGCTCCTCGCGTGGTTCGCCGAGTGGGAGGCCCACTCCGCCGGCGATGTCTGGATCGACGCCGGCACCGGCACGCCTGCGACGGCATTGGCAAGCGGCATCGAGCAGCGCTGGCTCGTCACCCAAGCGTGCTACCTCTCGTTGCGTCGGGCGGCGCGATCCCCCATCCGACCGACGGGCGTCTTGTTCGTGAGCGGGCACGGTCGACAACTTCGTCCAAAAGACGTCGAACGATCGGTCGGCGCGCCAATCGTGGCGACGATTGCCGACGACCCGCGCATCGCCCGGGCCGTCGACTCCGGCCTACTCGCGAGCCGGCCGCCGCTCATCATCCGCAAGAGTCTCCGAGAAATCGCATGAACGCCAAGCATGTCAACGCTGCCGTTCCGGTTGGGATTGGGCTTGAGGTTCCGGTTGCGGTTGGGGCTGGGGCTCCGCTTGCGGTCGGGGTTGGGGTTGGGGTCGGGGTTGCGGTTGGGGTTGCCGGCACGTTGTCGACACCGGACCCTGTTGCCGACATTTGTCGACGAATCGACGACGTCACTGGCGACGTCGCTGAGGCGGCACACGTCGAAGCACGACGAGTCGCACCACTGGCAACCACCAACGAGCAGCACCGACTGGCCGAAGCGGCTGTCGCTCGCCTCACGGGCCTCGGAGAACTCGACGAATGGGTCAACGATGTAACCGTGGACGAAGTATTGGTCAACGCCGACAACCACATCTGGGTCGACCGAGGTGGTGAGCTGCTGCGAGTTGGCGAGCTCACGAGCCAGCCGCTCGGAAACATCATCGAACGAATTCTTGCGCCGATCGGCCGCCGTCTTGACCTGACCACACCCATCGCCGATGCTCGCCTGGCTGACGGCGCACGGGTGTGCGCTGTCATCGGCCCCGTCGGCGTCGATGGCGCGAGCCTGTCGATCCGTCGCTTTGCACGCTCAGCGCGTCATGTTGCTGCATTCACCGATCCTCTCGGCGTCGAAATTCTCAACCAGGTCGTCGATCGGCGCTGCAACGTCGTTGTCAGCGGCGCCACGTCGTCGGGTAAGACTTCGCTGCTCGCTGCATTGATTGCCACCCTCCCGAGCAACGAGCGCATCGTCGTCTTGGAAGACACGGCCGAGCTTCCCATCGGCGCACAGCATGTTGTGCGACTCGAGGCCCGGCCAGCGGCGCCGGATGGTCCCCCTGCCATCGACCTGAACGATCTGGTACGCACCGCTCTGCGGCTCCGGCCGGATCGCCTCGTCGTCGGCGAAATCCGTGGGCCCGAAGTGCTCAGCCTCATGCAGGCAATGAACACCGGCCACGACGGTTCGTTCTCGTCGTGCCATGCCAATGGGCCCCTCGACGCGCTCCTCCGACTGGAATCGCTCGTACTGCAAGCGTCGCCCACCTGGCCGCTCCCAGCGATTCGGCAGCAGCTCGCACGCTCGCTCGATGTCGTCGTCCACATGGGCCGAACCCGCTCCGGCGGCGAGCGTCGCCTGGTGTCGATCTGCGAGGTCGAGGCGCCCAACCACGACGGCGAGCCGCGCCTCGTTCCCGTTGCCGAACTCGATACGGACGGACGCCTCGTGCAGGTCAGCGACCTTCGGAGTCGGCGATGAGCACAGCTTTCGGCGCGCCCGCTCTGACTGCCGTCTTGGCTGCACTGTTGTCCATTGCGATCTTCGCCCCAGTAGCGATGCGCGCAGGCGTTTCCCCGCGCCGCGGGTTGCCGCCAGTCGCCCGGGCCCGCACCAACCTGGTCGTCAGGTCAGCAGCGACCCTCCAGGAGCGCTGGGTCCGGCGGCGGACAGCGCGCGCAACCCTCGCGCCTGGCGCAGTTGCCGAGTGGTGCGATTCGCTCGCCCGTTCGCTCCGTGCTGGCACCACCTTGCGCTCGGCCCTGACCAGTATCGAACCCACCGACCCGGTGCTCGCTGTTCGATCCCAGGCTGTTCGACAGGCGCTCGGGCGAGGCGCAACCGTCTCGACGGCGGTGGCCGGTCTCGGCGCCGATGCCACATCGCGACCGCGCCGCCCGTCACCCCATCTTGCGCTGGCCGCCGCGGTCCTGGCGACCTCGAGCAGCATCGGTGGGCCGACCGCCGCATCGCTCGATCGACTCGCCGGAGCGCTGCGACTGCGCGTTGCCGACGGGCAAGAGCGTGCGGCGCACAGCGCACAAGCACGGCTCAGTGCACACGTTCTCACGTTCGTCCCGCTCGGCTTACTCACCCTGTTGGCGGCGACCGACTCCGATGTTCGAGCCGTACTCAGCCAACCCACCGGCTTCGCCCTCGTCTCAATCGGTCTCGCTCTGAACCTTGCCGGCTGGTGGTGGATGCGCTGCATCGTCACAGCGGGGCTGACGTGATCGCTGCCACCTCAGCCATGGTTGCCCTGCTTTGTGTGATGGTCGCCGTCGCGGGAGCCAAGGCGATCCTCAATCCGAGGCGCGCCCCGGCCGCTTTCCTGCACGAGGTTCTGCCCGCGACCCCACCGCCTCGGTACGGGCGCACGTATCGGCGCCGTCTGGGCGGGGTGGGTTTGGGGCTCGTCGGCGTCGTGACCGTCGGCGCATTTCCGGTTGCGATCATCACGGCCATCGGCTGCGCAGCGGAACGGGCGCGGCGCCTGTTGGCCGCTCGATCAGCCACCACTGCCCGGGTTGCGGCGCTCCCCGACGCGATCGACACCTTCGTCCTCCTCGTGCACGCCGGGCTCACTCCACAGCTCGCGATCGAACGTCTCGTCGATGCCGCGCCGCCGATTACCCGACCAGCATTCGCTGAAGTCGTCCATCGCACCCGGCGGGGCGAAACATTCGCCGATGCACTGGCCGCATTGAACACCCACTTCGGAAACCGCGCTATTGCGCTCGTCGATCTCGTCGCCGCGTCAAGCCGTTACGGCCTCCCGATGGCCGATGTCCTCACCCAACTCTCGGTAGAAACACGCGCAGCTCGACGGCGCCTCGACGAAGCAGCGGCTCGGGCCCTGCCGGTCAAGCTGTCGTTTCCGCTGGTCGTGTGCACGCTGCCCTCGTTCGTCTTGCTCGCCATCGCCCCTGCGGTACTGGCAGCCCTCTCGTCACTCGGCAACAACGCCTGGTGACCGACCGTTCCCGCACACTTCTTCGGAGGCACCCATGCCACACCTCATCCTGACCTGCTATCTCTCGCTGGTGTCAACATCGCTTGCTCTGACCGAGCGGCTCGACGGCCAGGCCGAACAACGTCGATCGCGTGGCACCGGCGATCGCGGGCAGGCAACCACCGAATACGCACTCGTCTTACTTGCTGCTGCTTTGGTTGCTCTGCTGGTCGTCGCCTGGGCCACCGCCGGCGGAGGGGCGGCTCGCATCAGTCGCCTGTTCAACGCGGTGATCGATGCCGTGATCAGCAGAGTCTGATGCACCGGCGCGGGCGCAGCGACGCCGGCCAGGCCACGGTCGAGTTCGCGCTGGCGCTGCCCGTGGTGCTGATCGTCATGCTCGGACTCGTCCAAGTCGGTGTTGCGATCCGCAACGAACTCGCCGTCGAGCTCGCCGCTCGGGAAGGGGCACGCGCTGCAGTCGTGTCATCCGACCCGAGCGGCGCCGCCGATCGCGCCGCACGCCGCTCGGTCGGGCTCCCGATCGACGTGTCGACTCAGACAACGCCTGATGACGTGATGGTCACCGTCACCTACACCGATCAAACCGATGTCCCGATCATCGGCCGCTTCCTCGGCCCCAGCACACACAGCGCTACAGCGACCATGGCGACCGAGCCCGACTGACACGATCAGGCGTGATGCCTGGGTCGACGCCGTTAGCTTGACCGCCATGGACCTGCGCGCAACCACGAGCATCGTGGCCGGCGTGCCGACCGTCGCTGTTGACGGCGTCGTCGACCTCGGTTCGATCGCCGCCTTCCGCGACGCCTTGCTGCGCACTGTCCATGCCCACAGCGGCGCCCTCGTGGTGGCTGACCTCGATGGTGTCGTGGCGCTCGACGATGCCGGCCTCGGGATGTTGCTGGGCGCAGCAGCCGCGGCGCGACAGGCTGATGGCGACCTCGAGATCGTGTGCACCAACAAGCGGCTTCGCACCCGCCTCGAACGCACCCGTCTCGACCAGTCGATCACCGTTCGAGACACCATCTCATGACCGACAATGTGACCGCAATCGACAACGCGGCCGAACCTGCAGCTGGTTCCGGCGACGATCCAATCTTCCATATCGCGCTGCCCGAGGATTGGCAAGGCGCCTTCGAAACCGGCGAGTACCGCTGGTCGACCCGCGGCCAAACGCTCGACGCAGTCGGCTTTATCCACTGCTCGACGGCGGTCCAGATCGAGGCCACAGCGCATCGCTTCTACGGCGACCTCTCCAACCTCGTGCTCTTGACGATCGACCCCATCGCCATACCCTCCGCAATCCTCTGGGAACCACCAGCACCTGGCGTCGATGAGCTCTTCCCACACATCTACGGCCCGCTTCCCATAGCCGCCGTCAACATGACCACGATGTGGACACGCCAAGGCGAAAGCTGGGTTCTCAAAACCTGAGCACGCTGACCGCCGGCACCGAAGGCGCAGCCGTCGCCCGCGAAATCACCAGTGCAGGGTGCCGGGGCCGCCCTTGAACGGGCCAGTTAGGTTGTTCGTGATCCAGCCGCCGTAGAACGAGCCATCGTTGCCAGCAACACGTTCGTCATCGACCCAGCACTCATCGAACCGCTGTGCGTAGAACGCCCAGTGATTGGCCAATCCGGCAAACGCCGGTGTCGGCGTTCGATACGTCCAGGCCGCGTCAGCAATCGGGTTGACGGAATTGCCGGTGTCGACATCGGCAAGATCGACCGACGTGTAGGTCGCCAAGCCCTTCCATTCACACAGCGTCCGATTGGCAGATTTCACAAACGCCGAGCTGTTCACGAATTCCGGAGCAACGTAGTACGCCGGAGGCTGGCTGGTCTCCAGAACTCGCAACGCTCGTGGGGCATCGACAATCGTCACGCCGCCATGGAGCACACGGATGCGCCAGTCGACATGCTGAAGCGAGGGTGGCCGAGGAAAGTCCCAGACAGATTCAAACGGCTTGCCGTTGGGGGCAATTCCGTCGCGCCGATCTGCCTTCGGTCGTCGCTTGATCATGATGTAACCCTTCTGCTGCCGGACACCTACTGGAACTCCGACTTCTCGGGTGGCTTCTTGCCGCCGCGTCGCCTATCCGCCACCTTCTCCCGTGCACGTTGCTCTTCTTCGAGCGCGGCCTCTTCTTCGATCAATTTCTCGAGCGCATAAAGCCGCACAGGGGCGAGTTCACCAGCGCTGATCGCAGCCTGAACAGCACATCCGGGCTCTTGATCGTGCTTGCAATTGCGGAAACGGCACCCGTCCATCAGGTCAAACACATCGGCAAACGCACGCTCGATGCCATTGCCGGACAACCAGAGGCTCAGCGCGCGAACGCCCGGCGTATCGATCAACCAGCCACCGGTGACCGAGTCGTCAAGCGGAACGAGTTCTGCTGCAACGGTGGTATGACGCCCACGCTGATCGCCTTCGCGAACCTCAAATGTCGCCTGCCGTTGGTTGCCGACCAAAGCGTTCACGATCGTCGACTTGCCCACCCCGCTCGCACCGAGGAACGTCAGCGTTCGATTGCCCTGCGCATACGACCGGAGCGCTTCGATGCCGTCGCCGGTCACGCCGCTTGCGAGGAGCACCGGCACACCGAGGGCGACCTCGACGAGTTCGAGACGAGTCGGTTCGGGGTCGTCGACGAGGTCGGTCTTGGTCAGCACGACGACCGGTTCAGCGCCCGAGTCGAATGCCAATACGAGCTCGCGTTCGAGCCGACGGGGGCTGGGCGGCGAGCCGAGGGCATGCACGAGGAACACGACGTCGATGTTCGCGGCCAGCGTGTGCGAAACGGCACGCATGCCGTCGAAAGAGGCGCGCCGGGTGAACGCCGAGGTTCGTTCGAGAACGTGTTCGACCTTCTCACCGTCGTCGGAGACAATAATCCAATCGCCGACTGCAACTTCAGCGCCGATATTGCGCATTCGGATGGGATCGACAAGCCCGCGCGCCTGGTCCATCGTGGAGATTGCGGTGCTCCAGCCACGGTCGAGCCGTGACACACGGACGGGAACGCCGGGCGATCCAATCGATTCCCATGCCTCCTCGAACGCGTCCGACCAGCCCAGTGCAACACGGTCAGCGGAGGAGGACATTGCCTGAGAACGTACCCTCCCCGCGGCCACCAAACCGACGGTTCCTCAATGTGGATTGCCGAGCCGCGACGTGGAACCGTCCGATTTCAGGCACACTCCACTTGACAACTCTGTTGCAATCCCCTAGCGAAAGACCCTGATGTCTAAGCCACTCGTCATCGTCGAATCTCCTGCGAAGGCGAAAACCCTCTCGAAGTTTCTCGGCAGCGGCTACGACGTGCGCGCCTCTGTTGGCCACGTCGCGGATCTGCCTTCTAAAGGGTTGAACATCGACGTCAACAACGGTTTCAAGCCGACCTACGAGTTGACCGAACGCGGCAAAACAGTGGTCAAAGACCTGAAGGCTGCACTGAAAGACGCTTCCGAGCTCTATCTCGCAACCGATGAGGATCGCGAGGGTGAGGCCATTTCGTGGCACCTGCTCGAGTACCTCAAGCCCAAGGTGCCGGTCAAGCGGATGGTGTTCCACGAGATCACCAAAGCTGCCGTCGACCACGCGGTCAACAACCCCCGCGACATCGACTACGGCATGGTCGATGCTGCCGAGACCCGTCGCCTGCTCGACCGTCTCTACGGCTACGAAGTCTCGCCGGTGCTGTGGCGACGCGTGAACCGCGGTCTGTCCGCCGGTCGCGTACAAAGCCCCACGGTTCGGCTGGTTGTCGAACGCGAACGTGAACGCATTGCCTTCGTCAGCGCCAGCTACTGGGACATCGACGCGATCACCGCAACCGATCCGTCGTTCGATTCCAAACTCATCGGTGTCGCCGGTTCGAAGGTAGCGAGCGGCAAAGACTTCAACGACAACGGTGAGGTGATCACGCCGAAGAGCGGCAACACACCGATCCAACTGACGGAAAGCCGCGCACGCGGATTGGCAGAGGGCCTCGAAGGCAAGCAGTTCACGGTTCGCTCCGTCGACGAGAAGCCATATCGCTCCTCGCCCAAGGCGCCGTTTATGACCTCGACCCTGCAGCAAGAAGGCGGCCGCAAGCTTCGTCTGTCTTCCAGCCAGGTCATGCGTGTGGCCCAGGGCCTGTACGAGCGTGGCTTCATCACCTACATGCGTACTGACGACGTGATCCTCTCCGAAGAGGCAATGACGGCGACTCGCGACGCGGTCACGAGTGAGTACGGCGCGAAGTATCTCAACGCAGCGCCGAAGCAATACAAGAAGAAGACCCAGGGCCAAGACGCTCACGAAGCCATCCGCCCGACCACTCCGTATCGCTCGCCTGACAGCGTCTCGACCGAACTCAACAGCCAGGAACTCGCGTTGTACCGGATGATCTGGCAGCGCACGCTGGCTTCGCAAATGGCCGACGCCGCCGGTGTCACCGTCTCGATCCGCCTCTCGGCCGAGTCGCTCGACCGCACCACCGGCGAGCTCGCCGACTGCGAATTCGCGGCATCTGGCACGACGATCACGTTCCCCGGCTACCGCGCTGTCTACGTCGCCTCGAAGGAAGAGACCGGCGAAGACGCTGCCGATAAGGAAGCGCTCCTGCCGCCGCTGACCGCCGGCGATCTGGTTCCAATCGCATCGATCACCCCGAACGGCCATACGACGTCAGCACCATCGCGTTTCACCGAAGCATCACTCGTGAAGCGACTCGAAGAACTGCGTATCGGTCGACCGTCCACATGGGCATCGATCATCCAAACCGTGCAGGACCGCGGCTACGTGTGGAAGAAGGGCCAGGCACTCGTCCCGACCTGGACCGCATTCGCCGTCATCCGGCTGCTCGAAGAGCATTTCGAAGCGCTCGTCGACTACGAATTCACCGCGTCGACCGAGCACGACCTCGACGCGATTGCCGATGGCACACGTCAGAAAGACAAGTGGCTCCAACGCTTCTACTGGGGCGATCAGGGCGACGCGAGCGTCCCCGCCATCACGGCAGAGGCTGGCGACGGTGAGGATGCGATGCTCGGCCTCAAGCGCCTGGTCGAAGAGAACCTCGACGAGATCGACGCCGCCGAGATCAATACGTTCCCACTCGGCAACGACCCGGACGGCGTCGAGATCGTGGCCAAGCCGGGCAAGTACGGCCCGTACGTCAAGCGCGGCGACGACACTGCATCGGTTCCCGACGATCTGCCACCAGACGAACTGACCGTCGAGAAGGCCCTCGAGCTGCTTAACGCTCCGAAGATGGACGATCCGATCGGCGAGCTCGACGGGCTCCCGGTGTTTGCCAAGAACGGACGCTACGGCCCGTACGTGCAGTGGGGCGATCACGACAACCCGCCTCCCGGCATGGAAAAGCCAAAGATGTCGTCGCTCTTCTCGACCATGGTGTTCGAAGACGTGACGATGGCAGACGCCGAGAAGCTGCTGCAGCTCCCGCGCCACCTCGGCGACGATCCGGCCGATGGCATCGGGATCTTCTCGAACAATGGTCGCTACGGCCCCTACGTCATGAAGGAGAAGGACTACCGGAACATTGATTCCGAAGACCAGCTCCTCACGATCACACTCGACGAGGCCCTGAAGATCTACTCCGAACCAAAGGTGTACAAGCGCGGCGGCACCAACCTCGCCGCCAAGGGCCCACTCAAAGAGTTCGGCACCGACCCGGTGTCGGAGAAGAACGTCACCGCCAAGGACGGCCGCTTCGGCGTGTACGTCACCGACGGCGAAACCAACGCATCCCTCGGCAAGGGCGACCGTCTCGAAGAGATCAGCCCCGAACGCGCCTACGAGCTCCTGGCCATCCGTCGCGAAGCAATCATTGCCAAGGGTGGCACCCCGGGCAAGAAGGCCAAGGCAACAAAGAAGAAGGCCGCAGCCAAGAAGAAGGCCGCATCCAAGAAGAGCACGGCCAAAAAGAAGGCACCCGCCAAGAAGGCCGCTGCGAAAAAGAAGGCTGCTGCGAAGAAGACCGCAGCAACAAAGCCCGTCATCACCGACATCAACGAGTGACGGTCGCATCCGGACGACTCGGTGCCTGGAACCGTGTCGTCCCCTAGCCTCCAATCCGTGACGTCGCCGCACTACATTGCCTTCGAAGGTGCTGAAGCCTGCGGCAAGTCCACGCAGGCCGCCCTGCTCGCTGCCCGGATGGACGCCGTGCTTACTCGCGAAACAGGTGGCACCGCTGTTGGGGCACGGCTCCGCGAGATCCTGCACGACAACTCCGTCACGAACCTGACACCGCGCGCCGAGGCACTGATGACCGCAGCCGATCGCGCCCAGCATCTCGCCGAGGTCGTTGGCCCGGCTCTCGATGCCGGCCGCAACGTAGTCAGCGACCGGTCGCTGTACTCGACGCTCGCCTATCAGGGCTACGGCCGTGAGCTTGACGTCGAGGAGTTGACCATCATCAACGACTGGGCGATCAATGCCCGTTGGCCCGAGACAGTGATCTTCCTCGACACCCCCGATGCCCTCATTGCCGAACGGCTCCGAGAGCGCGAGCTCGACCGGTTCGAAGCAGCTGGCAACGCCTTTCATCAGCGTGTGATCGAAGGGTTCCGCACGATGGCTACCAGTGATACCGACCGGTGGATCACCGTCGACGGTCGCGGTTCAATCGACGAGGTTGAAGCAACGATCGTCGCCGTCCTGACGGAACGCGACGTCCTGTGAGCGAGTTCGACACGGGGCAACCGACCGACGACGACATGACCGAAGAACAGCTCGAGGCAGCGATGCTGGCCGATGAGCAGGCCGCCGCCGCTTCAACCAGCTCCGATGCGCCCACCTCCGGCAGGCCCGAACTCGGCGACCCCGGTTCGGTGTGGGATGACGTCGTCGGGCAAAAACCTGCGGTCGAACACCTCCGCGCGGCAGTGGCCCGTGGCCCTGTCCACGCCTACCTGTTCGTCGGGCCGGCCGGTTCGACCAAGCTCGAAGCAGCCCGCGCGTTTGCAGCGAGCTTGATGTCAGGCGGCGAAGATCGCGAGCAGCGCGATGCCCGGCTGATCCTCGCAGGCGAGCATCCCGACGTACGTGAAGTGCAGCGCGTTGGGGCATCCATTTCTGCGGACCAGGCAAAAGAGGTCGTGCGCGTCAGTTCACTCGCACCGACCGAAGGCGCCCGCAAGGTGCTGATCCTCGACGAATTTCATCTTCTGTCACCCAACGGCGCAGCGTTGATGCTGAAGACCATCGAAGAGCCGCCCGACTCGACAATGTTTGTCATCCTCTGCGACTTTGTGCCGCGCGACTTGATCACTATTTCGTCGCGCTGTGCACGCATCGACTTCCGCGCGATCGGTGCCGACGTCATTGCGGCCCGCCTCCTCACCGAAGGCATCAACCCGGCAGGCGCGATGGTCGCGTCGAAGGCTGCGCTTGGCAACCTCGATCGCGCTCGCGTGCTCGCCACCGACCCGGCGCTCGCTGCACGTCGCAAAGCATTCCTCGGGGCCCCCGGACAACTCGACGGCACCGGTGCCGTTGCAATGCGTCTCGCCGGCGAACTGCTGACCTTGATCGATGCGGCGGCGGCACCGCTCACAGCGAAACACGAAGTTGAAATCATCGATCTCGATGCCCGTATCAAGGAACACGGCGAGCGGGGCAGCGGGAAAAAGCAGCTTGAAGAGCGTCACAAACGCGAGCTCCGGCGTCACCGCACCGATGAGCTCCGCTCTGGCCTGGCGACGCTTGCATCGGTCTACCGAGACCAAGCGCTTGCGTCGACCAAGCAGGGCAGCGGCCGCTTTGACATCGAAGGATGCTCGGACGCCGTGAACAGAATCCATGGTGCGTTGGAGACGATGGAGCGCAATCCAAACGAACGATTGATGCTCGAGTCGCTGCTCTGGTCGCTCCCCGACGCCAGCGGGGCCGCGGCATGACCTCCAGGGCTGCCGTTTGCGTGATTTCCTTGCGCAGTGTGTGCGCAAACAAATCACGAAATGGCTGGGGGTCGGTCGGGCCGGTCGGGTTGGTCGCTGTCCTGATAACGGCGATCACGCTCTTGTTCAGCTCGGTTGCATTCGCTCATTCCGGGCTTGGCGCAGCCAGCCCTGGGCCGGGCGCAGTCGTTGGTGGCGAGATCACCACGATCCAGTTGCGATACGCCAGCACGATTACTGACCCTGACGGATCTGTCACCGATCCGAACGGCGAGATCGTCGGCAGCACGTTCGTCCAAGACGGCAACCTGAGCGTGATCGTGTCACTCGACGCCCCGCTGTCGGTCCCTGGTCAGTACGCCGTGCGACATATCAGCACCGACGTCGAAGACAATGACCGCATCGAAGCTGCCTACCTCTTCACCTACGACCCCGCTGCTCCCCCGCCGCAGCTCGAGCTCATCGCCGATGACGACGGCTTCCCGTGGGTCTGGGCGATCGGCGGAATCGGCGGCGTCGCCATCGTCGTGTTGTCATGGCGCCTCGCCACCTCGATGAAGCGCGCTCGCTCCGGCGAACCAAGCATCTGAACGAGGGTCCCCAATGGTGAGATGGCACGTCCACAGTGAGCGTCAGATCTACGAATCGCCGTGGGTCAACCTTGCCCTGACCACCGTTGAGCCGCCCGGCGTTGAACCGTTCGAGCATCATGTGATCCGCGCCCCCGGACCTGCTGCTGGGTGTGTCATCACCCGAGGCCCGCGCGAACAGCAGGAGATCTTGCTGATCTTTCGGCATCGCTTCATCACCGACACCTGGGGTTGGGAAATTCCGGCAGGTGGTGTCGATGCTGGCGAAACACCGAGTGACGGCGCCGTGCGAGAAGCCCTCGAAGAAACCGGTTGGCGGCCAACGGCTGACCCGACGCCCATCATTGTGTTCCACCCGAGCAACGGGCTCAGCGACCAGACGTTTCACATTTTTCACTGCGCAGGTGCCAAGCGTGTGGGCGATCCAACCGACCCGACCGAGGCGAGCAAAATCGAATGGCGGCCCGTTCGCGACGTCGTCGAGTCAATCCGCTCAGGCGATATCACCGACGGCCTGAGCCTCACTGCGCTCACCTCGGCGATCACACTTGGCGTTCTTCACGTCCCGAGCTGACACCCAGCGGCTCCGCATCGGTCATACTCTGACCAATGGCAGCCGAGTTCACAACACACAACCGTGGGCTCATGCTCTGGCCGCCGGTGCGATTCGAGAAGCTCACCTGGCTGATCTCTGAAGGCGGCGATGCCCGACGATCCTCTCGAGATCGCAGCTATCAGTCGGCGATCCTCGACCCGATCGCCGACGTCAGCATGTTGATCCCGTCGGACTGCGCGCTGATCTCTGAAGATGTCCGAGCAGCAATCGCCCAGTTCGACGTTCGCGTCGGTGACACCCTGGCCCCGCTCGAACGCCTCCTCGTCCGGATCGAAGCATCAGCGTCGTCACGCATCGAGAACGTCGCTGCATCAATCCCTGACCTCCTGATGGCCGAGATCGGCGATGAAATGGGGCGCTCGGTCGCCGACGTCATCGGCAACGTCGACGCAACTGCAGCCGCCATCGAGCTGTCCGACGACATCACCCCCGACACGATTCTCGACGTCCACAGGGCGCTGCTGAGAGACACCCATCCGGTGCTTGCCGGCAAGTGGCGCTCCGACCCGGTATGGATTGGTAGCTACTCAGCCGGGCCCCCTGGTGCGACGTTCGTTCCGCCGGCTGCCGATCGCATTCCCGACGCCATCGAAGACCTGTCCGAGTTCATGAACCGCACGGACATCCCGGTGTTCATCCAGGCGATGCTGATGCACGCCCACTTCGAGACGATCCACCCGTTTCCCGACGGCAATGGTCGCGTCGGCCGAGCGCTAATCCATGCGCTGCTGCGCCGTGACGGGCTGACGAAAGCTGCGACCCTGCCAATCTCAGCGGGCATCGTCTCGCAGAAGCACCGGTACATCGAAGCGCTTACCGAGTATCGATCAGGCGACTTCGTCCCGATCGTCGAGCTCGGTGCCGACGCCACGTTTGCTGCGCTGCGGAGCGCGAGCATGCTGTTTGACGACGTCGAGCTGATCGTCCATGGCTGGCGCACCGTTGCTGACGGCGTGCGCGCCGACTCGGTCATCCACCCAATCATCGACACGTTGCTCGCCCACCCGATCGTCGACGTGAAATCGCTCAGCGAAGAACTCGACGCCAGTCCGTCGTCCGTCGGTGGGGCAATTCGTCAGCTTGTCGATCTCGGCGTGTTGCAAGCACTCGACCCAACGGCACAGCGTGGGCAGCGCTGGGGCGCACATGAAGTGATCCGCGTTCTCAACGCCTTCACCAGCCGCTCGATCAACCCCTTCGGCCGCCACTGACAACACCGCCCACCGCCCGACTTCTCCCGAAATGGAGATCATCGCGCGGCACAGATGATGTGTAATGGTCTCAGTTTTGGTAGCTGGGGGACTGTGGCTGGGGAGACACCTGTGCGCGTTCGTAGCTTGGCCGTATCCTGGTGAGATGACGTCGACGCTCGGTACTGCTCCGTCCACCCTGCCGCAAGCCAACGAGTCGTGTTGGTGTGGAAGCGGCCGCAAGTACAAGCGCTGTCACAAGAAGTCTGAAGGCCGGATCCTGCCTGGCCTCGTGACGCCGATGCGTGACGTCCCCGCAAACATCGCCCGCCCGCCCTATGCCGATACCGGCGAGTACGAGGCGTGGGACGAAGGCCGGGTCAAGTCGCCCGAGATCATCGAACGGATGCGCGTCTCCGGCAAGCTCGCCGGTGAAGTCTTGAAGATGGCCGGCGACATGGTCAAGCCCGGTGTCGCCACCGAAGAAATCGATATCGCCGTGCACCAGGCGTTCATCGACGGCGGCGCCTACCCGAGCACGATCAACTATCACGGCTACCCCAAGGCGTGCTGTACCTCAGTCAACGAAGTCATCTGCCACGGCATCCCCGACTCACGCGAACTGCAAGAAGGCGACATCTGCAACATCGACGTCACCGGCTGGCTCGGCGGCGTGCACGGCGACACCAACGCCACGTTCTTCGTCGGTGATGTCGACCCCGAAAGCCGCCAGCTCGTCAAGGTCACCGAAGAGTCGATGTGGCGCGGCATCGAAGCCGTCAAAGTCGGCCGTCCGCTCAGCGACATCGGCCGCGCCATCGAAGACACCGTGAAGCCGTACAAGTACGGCGTCGTTCGGGCATTCGTGGGGCACGGCATCGGCGAGCAGTTCCACACCGACATCCAGGTGTTGCACTACTACGACTCGCGGTCAAGCACGATCATGCGCGCCGGCATGACCTTCACGATCGAACCGATGATCACGCTCGGCACGATCAACTACAAAATCTGGGACGACGACTGGACTGCAGTCACCTCGGACGGCAAGCGCACCGCCCAGTTCGAGCACACGATCCTCGTCACCGACGAGGGCCCGCAGGTGCTCACCGGTGGGCCTGGTACTGCCAGCCCGACCGCACCCTGGACTCGCTGATCGATCACTCGCCTGCGGGCGGGCTGAGATCTTTGATGAAGGCAATCACGTCGGCGATGTCGTCGTCGGTCAGCCGGTTCTGCGGCATCTGCAGCCGGTAGTCGGCAAGCAGGTCGGCGGCGGGTTCGGCGATCGCTCGTACAAGATACGCATCGTCGGCGACGACCGTTGAGCCATCCTGCAGTTGCCGCTCAGATCCGGCAAGCCCGATCCACGTGGGGCCCACGCCACCTTGGCCATCGGTTCCGTGACAGCCAGCGCAGCCGCTCGACAGCGCAATTCGCTTGCCTCGCTCACCGGCCGCGCTCAGCGTCGGGCCGCCATCATTACTGCTGCCGCACGCTCCGGCGAAGAGCGCTAGCCCCACGATGAGAGCACCGCTGGCGCTGCCTCGTCGAGGTCGGCGCCGTCTGGTCGATTGCCCACTGTTCATTACTCCGAGTTTCGCAGCCTGACGGCTGATTACTGCCGCAACGGCTCTGTGACGTTCGGCGGTTGGCGTGCCTCGATCTTCACGAGTGTGGCCTCCCACCACGCGACCAGCGCCTCATCATCAATCCCAAATGCCCGGTGCACCTCGCGCCCGCAGCCGCGGACATCTCCGAGGCGAAGTTCTTGCACTGCTGCATCGAGGCTTCCGGCTGGCCACGGCAGGTCAGCAAGCAGCACGGGCCCGAGCCTGATTGCATCGGCCGACAGGCCCGTGCCAGCACTGCGATGCCAGGCCCATGCCGAAGCAGCCGGCGATGTCAGCACCGCAGCGATCTCCCAGGCCGTGGCCTCCAAATCATCCCCCGTCGGATACGCGGAAATGACCGGAACGCCCGGCAAGACGTCGCCAGCCGGGTCAGCCACGGCTTCGATGATCTTCGTCTGATTCGCAATCAACACCTTCGGCACAAGTCGACGATTGGCCCAACGCTGCATCTTCGGATCGAGCGCATCCAGATCGAGCCGGGGCGCTGTAAAGCGCTGCTTGGCAAAGGTGATTGGACGACGACCCCACCACGATCGGCCCGGATCGATCAGACCACTGGTGATCAGCTGTGGACCTGCGTCATGATCACCGACTGCAGGGACCATCCCGTAGTACTCGTCTCGGAAGTTGGCGTTCAACCAGCAACGATCCCCGAGCCGGCCAGCGGCTTGCTGCTCGAACGCCAGTGGAACCTCAGGCACACCCTGCCGGTCGGTGATCACGTGCCCCCACGTCGCCCCGACCCGTGTTGACGGTGTGCCGAACTGAAAGACCAGCGCACACGTGTGGACATGCGCATCAAACTCTCGATTACCGGTCCACCACGACCAAACGATGTCGGCACGAGCGTCGACAGCCGAGCGCGTTGTTCCCGCATCGCGAGCCGAAAGCACCGACTGTGGCAGAACGAATCCAACACGGCCAGAGTCGCTCACCAGCTCAGCGGCAAGTGCCACGAATTCGACGGCAGCGTCGGCGTACGGGCCTCCTCCTCTGCTGCTCGAGCCTCCACGGGTTGTCGTTGCTGCCATCTGCGACAAGAAGGGCGGGTTTCCAATCACGAGGTCGAATCCGCCCCGAGACGGCTCGTCGACTCTCGCCCAGTCCATCGAGAGGGCGTCGGCGTTCACCACCTCGTTCGAGGCCACTGAGGTGGCCTGCGCGAGCGCCTGCTGAGCGGCCTCGACGGCAGATCGGTCGATGTCGATGCCGACGGCGTACACCGTCGCACCGAGTTGCACGATGCGCTCGGCAGCCGCGATCAGGAACCGCCCGTCACCGCACGCTGGGTCGACGATGCGAATTTCACTGGACGTCAGGCGGCATCGCTCCACAAACTCAGCAGTGACCGCAGCCTCGACGACTCGCGCCACGAGGTCGTCCGGCGTGTACCAGGCGCCGCGCTGCTTGCGGTCGGCCCGGTCACTCACGCCCGCAGGCTACGCGCCGCGCACGGCCGCGCGTCTGTGCGCGTCTGTGAGGGAGGGGCCGTGGGTGCGTAAGGTCACGCTCGTGATCCAACCGGTGCCTCAACCGACCGCGCGCGCCGTTGACGCTGAGCCATCGCCCGCCGATCGATATCTCAGCTTCGAGCGCGACACCTGGGCCAAACTTCGCGCAACGACGCAGCTGACACTCGGCGAACGTGAGCTGAGCGATCTCCAAGGCATCAACGACCAGATCGATCTTGACGAGGTCGCAACGATCTACCTCCCGCTCAGCCGCCTCCTCAACTTGTACGTGAGCACGATCCAGGATCTGTACAAAGTGTCGTCAACGTTCCTGGGCACCGTCGCGCCGAAGGTGCCGTACATCATTGGTGTCGCCGGCAGTGTCGCCGTCGGCAAGAGCACGTTTGCCCGCATCCTGCAGGCACTGCTGGCTCAATGGCCGGATCACCCCAAGGTCGACCTCATCACCACCGATGGCTTCCTCCACCCCAATGCCGTGCTCGAAGAGCGCGGCATCATGAATCGCAAAGGGTTCCCAGAGAGCTACGACACGCGTGAGCTACTGCGGGTACTTCGCGATATCAAGAGCGGCCGAGCTGAAGTGACCGCTCCGGTCTACAGCCACGTCGTCTACGACATCGTCGACGATGAGCGCGTCGTCACGCGTCAGCCCGACATCGTGATCCTCGAAGGACTCAATGTGTTGCAAACAGCTGAAGGATTCAGCGAGTTCGTCTCGGACTATTTCGACTTCTCGATCTACATCGACGCTGACGAAGCCGACATCGAGAAGTGGTATATCGACCGCTTCCTCGCCCTGCGGGGCTCAGTCTTTCAAGACCCGAACAGTTTCTTCAAGTTCTACGCAGAGCTCAGCGATGAGGAAGCCGTTGCCACCGCCCGCGGGATCTGGCGCGAGATCAACGGCCGCAACCTCGCCGAGAACATTGCCCCGACCCGTGATCGCGCATCGTTGATCTTGCGCAAGGCCGCCGATCACCGGATCGACCGCATCCAACTCCGGCGGCTCTAAAGGCCCAGCCAGCCGGGCAGTTCGCTGATACTTGCGAGCTCGGCGAACTCCTCGTCGTGCTCGTCGACGCGTTCGAGCTCCCAGGTCATGTGATACGGGATGTGGACTGCGTGCCCACCGAGGGCCAGCACGGGCAAGATGTCGCTCTTCACCGAGTTGCCGACCATCAGCACTCGGCTGGTCTCGACACCCAGTCGGCGGAAGATCTTGGCGTACGTGGCCGGGTCCTTTTCGAGCAGAATCTCGATGTCGGAGAAGTGATGCTCGAGCCCTGACGTGGTGACCTTGCGCGTCTGATGCACCAGGTCGCCTTTGGTGATCATCACGATGCGCTTCTCGGCCCCCACTGCTGCCAACACTTCGGGCACGTGATTCAACACATGTACCGGCTCGGTCAGCATGTGCTGGCCAATCTCAACCAGTTGCTCGATGACCTCGACCGGCACGGTGCGATTCGATGCGCTGATCGCTGCGCGAACCATCGAGATGGTGAATGCCTTCACCCCGTAGCCAGACACCGACAGGTCGGCGCGTTCGACCGCTCGCAACGCCTCCTCCACATCGACACCGACCGGGCAGTGCGGCCCGACGAGCTCGGCGAACGCAAGCTCAGCGCGGTTGAACGAATCTTCGCTCTGCCACAGCGTGTCGTCTGCATCAAAGGCGATCAGGTCGAAATCGTCGAGTCGGGTCATGGACGCCGAGTCTGGCAGGAGTCAGCGGTGGATCGCGTTGAGGTAGTTGTAGACGGTGATCCGACTGACGCCCATGGCATCGGCAACATCTTCGACAGCGCGCCGCAGAATGAACGCGCCACGCTCGTCGAGGATGCGGATCGCCCGCTGTTTGCCTTCGCGCGACAGCATCGGCAGCGTGTCACCCAGTTCGGTTTCGACGGCATCGATCAGCCGGTCGAGCGCGCCGTGCAGCGGCGGAAGCCGGACAGCTGCGACGGTCACGCCCTCCCACACCAGCGGAACGTCACTCGGCTCGGCGTGATCGACATTGATGAAAGCAGCACCGACCGCGTCGACGAGTGGTTTGGCCGCGAGCACCAATGGATGAACACCTGCGAGAGGGTCGCGCTCGGTCGTCACCGAATGGAGACTATTCGACCGAACCCCCGCTGACCCACAGGGCGGCCAGATCGGTCAGCCGACGCCCATCACCCGACGCAGTTCATCAGCACGCGCCGAGCAGTCTTTGCCAGCCATACCGAACGCATCATTCAGCTTGCCGAGCGCCGATTTGAATGATGTGTTCCAATCCTCGACGAACCGATCACGAGCCGGGCCCTGCCAGGTGGTGCCATTGATGACGCCGTCGACCGTGGTCATCACCTGATTGATTGACTCGATCTGGCGGGTCAGGCTCGTGCCGAGGTTGCTCAGTTGTTCGGGGTTCGCTCCGTACATCGTCATGGGATTCTCGTCTCTGTGCTCGTGAACCGACCGGTGTGCCCGCTCATCCACACAGTGGGGACGGAGCCAGCCGATCCGGAAAAGTGAATGTGCAGTACCGTCGGTCTATGGACGACGCGAGCGACAACCAGGAAACCGATCCATTGGCTGCGTCGGTGCGCGCTCACGCCCACGACGTGATGGACGCCACGATCGCATTGCGCCGCAAGCTGCATCAGTGGCCCGAACTCGGCAACGATCTGCCGATCACCCGCGAGGCGGTAATGACGGCGCTCGACGGCCTGCCGCTCGACGTAACGCTGCACGAGTCGACCAGCGGCATCGCGGCGACACTCGAAGGAGGTTCACCCGGCCCGACCATGTTGCTGCGCGGCGACATGGATGCGCTCGAAATGCCCGAAGACACGGGGCTCGACTTTGCATCCCGGATCGATGGCGCGATGCACGCGTGCGGTCACGACACACACACCGCCATGCTCGTCGGCGCGGCAAAGCTGCTGTCGGAACGCCGCAACGAGTTCGCCGGCCGCGTGCTGTTCATGTTCCAGCCGGGCGAAGAAGGCCATCACGGCGCACGGTTCATGCTCGATGAAGGCCTCCTCGAGGTTGGCGCGCTTTCCGACGGTTCGGCGTCGCCAGTCGAGTCAGCGTTCGCGCTCCACATGTCAGCGGCCTTGCCATCGGGCTGGGTCAGCACACGGGGCGGCCCGATCATGGCCTCTGCCGACACGATGCAGATCATCATCACGGGCAAGGGTGGCCACGCCAGCGAGCCGTACCGCGCGGTCGACCCAATCCCCGTCGCTTGCGAGATCGTCACTGCACTACAGACCATGATCACGCGATCGATCAACGTGTTCGACCCGTCGGTCGTGACTGTCGGTCGCATCACCGCGGGCACCACGAATAACGTGATCCCCGAGACCGCACACATCGAAGGAACGATCCGGGCGGTCAGCGAACGAACCCGGGCCCAAGTGCACGACGGCATCAAGCGGATTGCCGAGAACATCGCAGCGGCGCACGGCTGCGATGGCAACGTCGAGATCATCTACGGCTATCCCGTCACGACGAACGACGACAAGTTCGCTGAGTTCACACTCGGCTTGGCACGTGAGGTCGCCGGGCCCGAGAGCGTGGTCCGCCTGCCGAATCCCGTGATGGGTGCCGAGGACTTCAGCTACGTGCTGAATCAGTTACCTGGCGCCATGGCGTTCCTCGGTGGCACCCCACACGAAAAGAACCCCTCAACCGCTGCGCCGAACCACTCGAATCGCGTGTACTTCGAAGAATCGGCGATGCATACCGGCATCTCGATGTACACCGCAGCGGCCCTCCGCAAACTCGCGCCAACCCACTAAGCCGAGAGGGCGTTACGGAGTTGTTGCGGTGGTGATCGTGCTGCTGGTGGTGGTGGTGGTGGTCGTGCTCGGCGCGACCGTCGTGGTTGGCTGAGGAGCCAGCGTGGTGGCCGGTACGAGCGTGGTCGTCGTTGTCGTGGTGGTTGACGATGTGGTGGTCGTGGCGTTCGGGTCGGCGTAGTCGAACGACGGCAGCGAGTCGCGCTCGGTCTGCTGTTCGGGTTCTTTGATGCCGTCCCAGACCAGAATCCGATCGCCGAGGCTGACCTTGGTCTGGAAGTACTCCGAGATGTGCATCGGCATACGGACACAGCCGTGTGATACGGGCTCGAGCGGCACGTTCTCGGCGCCGTGTACTGCGATGCCGAAGTTGAAATACACCGGGTTCCACATGCCACCGAGCGGGCTGACACGTTTGCCTTCGACCTGGCGGCGGTACTTGAAGACGCCACCTGGGGTCTTGGCCAACGCACAGACCTGTTTGGTAACCGGCTCATCGAGCTCGCGGCCCTGCTCATCGGTGTCGTACGTGGCGGTTTCGCAGTACTCCTCCGGCTTGCCGTCAGCAGTGAGCTGGCCGGACGAGATGTGCGAGATGAGTGCCGGCTGATCCTTGTGGAACACGATCATCACCTGTTCGGGCAGGTACACCTCGGTGTGGTCGGCCTGACCGTTGGTCGAGCGGCGTGGTGTGATCGTGACATCACGGCGCAAGATTTCCCAGGATTCGGGTGAGATCACCCCAGTGGCTTCGGTACGCGGCGTCCCGAGCACCAGCTTCTCGAACGCCCACACGGCCTGAGTGGTCAATCCGCCATAGATACCGTCGGCGGGACCCGGGTCAAACCCCAGGCCCATCAGCCGTTCCTGCAACATCTTGACGTCGTCGCCCGCGAGCCCCTGACGGAGCGTGCGGTCGACGGCGGGCAGGTCAGGTGCCGCGTCAGGAGCTTGAGTCACGGGTGCTGGGTAGGTGGTTGTCGTCTGATCGTCACCCAGCACGGGCACGAGTGGTTCCAATGGCGCGACTGCCTGCGACGTCGGCGACGAATCGCCTCGCCCCCCGAGGAACCCAATTCCCAAGATGCCAGCAATCAACGCGACCGCGATCATGAGCGGCACGCGATTGGTGGCCTCGACGCGCTGTGGCGCGCGTCGGCTGGGGCTTCGATGTGTTGATCGGGGGGTCATGGAACGATTCGTAGACGTAAGACGATGGTGAGAAAAACGTACTACCGACTCAACGGGAATGTGGGTCGGTCAGACCGGTCGAATCAAGCGACGCGAACGTCGAATGCTTCGGGGCCGTTCTTGCCGTCACGCACGTCGAACGCGACGCGCTGGTTGTTATCGAGGGTCATGAAGTCGCGGTCAGCGCCTTCGGAGCGGTTGCTGTCGTTGCGACGGCTTGCGCCCTTGATGATGTTCGAGAAATGAACGAACAGATCCTTGCCACCGGCATCCGGAACGATGAAGCCGTAACCACGACCGCCGTTGAAGAACTTGACGGTGCCGTCACCGATCGACATGTCGGGAGCCGGGAGATCGGCTTTCTCGGAACGCTCGGTCTCGAAGCGGTCGTCGCGCTTGCGCTTCGCTGCGGACTTTGCCTCAGGCTGTGCGTCGCGTGACGGCCGTTCTGTACGTGCCACCGGCGCCTCTTCGCGGCGCATGGAGATCGGCGGGTCGGTCAGCAGATGGACGTCGGGACCGGTCAGCGGTTCGTTCAGCCCGATCGCACGCTGCAGCTTGCTGGCGTCCTTCTTCTGGCCGCCTTCGAGCAGCGAGACAACCGTGCCGGACTCACCAGCGCGGGCGGTACGGCCCGAACGGTGCACGTACGTGGAGTTCTCGGCCGGCGGGTCGTAGTGGATGACGCAGTTGACGCCGTTGACGTGGATACCGCGTGCGGCGACGTCGGTGGCGATCAGTGCAGCGGCCTTGCCCTGCTTGAATGCGGCGAGCGCACGATCGCGCTGGCCCTGGCTACGTCCACCGTGGATTGGTTCGGCCTGCACGCCGAGCTTGCCGAGCTGCTTCGAGAGACGATCGGCGCCATGACGAGTACGGGTGAACACGATGGTCGAACCCATCTTGGTGATCACATCGGCACACACCTGCTGGCGCTGCTCGCGCTGGACGAGCCAGAACTTGTGGTCGGCGAGGCTCATGTCGGGGCCCTTCGGGCCCACTTCGTGACGCACCGGGTTGTTCTGGAAGTCGGCAACGAGCTTGGCGACGGGGCCGTCAAGCGTGGCCGAGAACAGCAACACCTGGCGGCGAGCGGCGGTCTGGCCGACAATGCGGCGAACGGCGGGCAGGAAGCCCATGTCGGCCATCTGGTCGGCTTCATCGATCACGACGGTGCTGACGTCGCCCAAGTTGAGGGCACCCATCTGGATGAGGTCTTCAAGGCGGCCTGGGCAGGCAACGATGAGCTCGGCGCCGCGATCGAGTGCCTTGCGCTGGTTGCCGTAGCCGACACCGCCGTAAATCGACGTGGCCCAGTGGCCTGCGGCCTGACAGAACGGGCTGAGTTCAGCCATGATCTGCTCGGCGAGTTCGCGGGTCGGAGCGAGGACGAGAGCGACGGGGCGACGAGGCTTGGCATCACGCAGGCCAGCCACGAGCGGCAGGCCAAAGCCGAGGGTCTTGCCGGAGCCGGTCGGCGCACGGCCAGCGACGTCGCGACCGGACATCGCGTCGGGAATGACTGCTGCCTGGATCGGGAATGCGTCGTACTTGCCCTGGCCTTGCAGGAGTTTGACGATCGCGCTCGGCAAGCCGAGCTGGTCGAACGGGGTAGGGGTTGCTTCGTCGAGCGCACGTGGCGCGTCGTGAGTCATGGTCATCGGGGATTCTCTCTTGTGTCGATTCTGTTGGTTACAGCGCTTGGCCGGAACAGAAGACACAATCCGAAAGCGCTCACCGATCGGAATTTCGATCGGAGCAGCCGTCTATGGTAGCGCTCTCCGCGACCGGTCCGGTGTGCGTGGCGTCACGTCACCGCGCGGCTTCGCTCTCGTAGTTCGCCATCGGCCACGATGGGGTCGTGCCCGCTACGTCGTCTCGCTCACCACTCTCCGGCATCAGGGTGCTCGACCTGACACGTGTGCTTTCCGGGCCGCACTGCACGCGCATGCTGTGCGACCTCGGAGCCGACATCATCAAGATCGAACCGCCAGCAGGCGACCTCACTCGGTTCTCGTCGCCGCGCCGCAACGGCCTGTCGAGCTACTTCGTCCAGCAGAACACGGGCAAGCGCAACTTGAGCATCGACCTCGGCAGTGCAGCGGGGTCGGCCTTGCTGCTCGACCTCATCGAACACGTCGACGTGCTTATCGAGAACTATCGGCCGGGCGTTATGGATCGGCTCGGCCTCAGCGCCGACATCGTCCACGACCGCAATCCTCGGCTCATCTACGCGTCGATCTCCGGCTACGGCCAGACCGGCCCGTGGGTCCACCGCCGGGCTTATGCGCCGGTGGTCGAAGCAGAGACCGGCATCGTCGCGTCCCAGGGCAACGCGCGCGGCGGCACGTACGCAAAAGATCCGCATAGCCACGCCGACGTGTACACCGGCATCGAGATGTGTACGGCAATCCTCGCTGCACTGTTCCAGCGCGAACAGACCGGTGTCGGTCAAACGATCGACGTCTCAATGGCCGAAACAATGTTGTACGTCAACGAACATTTGCACGACGCGTTGTGGACCGACGAGGTGAGCCCCGAAGTGATTCGAAGCTTCCGTCCCGGCGACTACGTCGTCATGCAGATCGGGTCGGGCGAGTCGTACATCGTCAGCGGTCATCCGGCCGAACGCGGCAGCTTCGACCTCTTCATCGCCGCGATGGGGCAACCAGAATTGGCCGACGACCCCCGCTTCGCCTCCGTCGCGGCACGCGTCGAGCACTACGACGAACTGCGCGCCCTCCTCCTCGAATTCGCCCTCACCATTCCTGATGCTGCGAGCTTCGAGCGGCACTTCGCCGAACACGGCCTAGCAACGGGTCAGGTCCGACAACCCGGTGCGCTCGCCGACACCGAGTGGGCTACCGAACGCTCGGCGACCGTGCACGTCGACGACCGCAACGGCGGCACCGTGCGCATCCCCAACGCACCGTGGAAGTTCAGCGGTGCACCCGACGTCGGCGTCAGCGGTATTCCGAAGTACCGAGGCGAAGACAACCGCGAAGTCTTGGCTGAACTACTCGGCCTCGACAGCGATGCCCTCGCACAACTCGAATCCGACGGCGTGCTCTCCAGCCGTATCCCACAACGCTGATTTTCCGCGACACTGAAGACGATGAGCCTCGCCTTTCCCGTCGCGCCGATGAAGGCCGGGCTCGGCAGCATCCCGGCTGGCGACGGATGGGCATTCGAAGTGAAATGGGATGGCTACCGAACACTCGTCTTCGTCTCGCCCGAGGGCGTCCTACTCCAGAGCTCGAGCGGCAAAGACGTCACCGATCGCTGGCCCGAATTCGCCGGGTTGGCGAACTCACTCAACGCCTCGACGGCGATTCTCGACGCCGAGCTGCTCGTCTTCGACGACGACGGGCGACCCGACTTCGCTCTCGTCCAGCGGAGCGGCGTGGGCAGCGACCGCGAAGCGGTGTTGCACATCTTCGACGTGCTCTCCGTGAACGAGACCGACACCATCGACCTCTCGTACCTCAACCGGCGCAACCTTCTTGACTCGCTCATCGAACCATCGCCGAACTGGCTCGTTCCCGCGAACCAGATCGGCGACGGAGACGCGCTGCTCGCAGCGACAGCAGCACAGGGCCTCGAAGGCGTGATCGCCAAGCGGGTCGACTCGATGTATCGACCAGGCACCCGCTCCAAAGACTGGATCAAGGTGAAGAACCGGATCGTCGTTGAGGTGGTGATCGGCGGGTTCACCTCCGGAATGGGCAACCGCGCCGACTCGTTCGGGGCGCTCCTGGTCGGCCGACCAAACGACCATGGCAAGCTCGTTTTTGCCGGCGGGGTCGGCACCGGCTTCGATCAGGCCACGCTTATTTCGCTCCGCCGACGACTCGACGCCCTGACCGTCGACGAGTGTCCGTTCAGCGAGTTGCCAGCAGCCAAGCACCGCCGTGGCGCCCAATGGGTCGCACCCGAACTGAGGGCATCGGTCGAGATCGCCGAGTTCACCAACGATGGCCATGTCCGCCACGCGAGCTTCATCGGGCTGGCAAGCTGACCCTGATGGCCTCCACCGACCACACCGACCACCACGCCGACCAGCACACCGGTCACGCGTTGTCTGACGGCACGGCTCCTGATCGTTCTGTCGCCGAGCACTTTGATGCTGCCGACGCGCTCGCTCAGTGGCGCGAGCGGTTCGTGCTGCGCGATCCCGCACTCATCTACCTCGATGGCAACTCACTCGGGATGACGCCAATTGCGACGGTCGACGCCATGCGCAGCGTCATCGAAGAGCAATGGGGCGGCGACCTGATCACGAGTTGGTGGGAGAACGACTGGCTCGACCTGCCACTCACGGTCGGCAACGAGTTGGCTCCGCTGCTCGGTGCCGCCAAGGGAACGGTCGCAGTGCACGACTCCACGACCGTCGGCATCTTCCAGCTGCTGAACGTCGCACTCGACCTTCCCGCAGCCGGAGGGGGCCCACGGCCTCCGGTACTCGCCTTCGCCCCGAGCGAATTCCCGACCGACCGCTACGCAGCCGAAGGCGTGGCTCGGCTCCGCAACGGTGCCGTGCGCTCGGGGCTCGACGACCTCGACGGTGTCGGCGTCGTCATCCGTTCGATGGTCGACTACCGCAGCGCTGAGGTCTGCGACGTCGCCGCAGAAACAAAACGGGCCAACGATGCCGGAGCGATCACCGTGTGGGACCTGTCGCACGCGGTCGGTGTGCTCGATCTCGATCTGCCGGCACTCGGTGTCGACCTCGCAGTCGGCTGCACCTACAAGTTCCTCAACGGCGGCCCCGGCGCACCAGGGTTCACCTACGTTGCCCCGCATCTCCAGGACAACGTGACACAGCCAATCTGGGGCTGGTTCGGCCAAACCGACCAGTTCGCAATGGACAACGCATTCGACCCGAGGCCCGGCATTGGACGGCTGCTCAACGGGACACCCGGCATCCTCGGCCTCACTGCCGCACGGAGCGGCATCGCGACGACAGTCGAAGCGGGCATCGGCGCAATCGCTGCAAAGGCGCGGGCAATCACCCAGTACGCGATCGAGGTTGCCGACGGCTTGGGCCTGACGGTCGCCTCGCCGCGAGACGCTGCGGTGCGCGGCGGCCACGTCGCCATTCGCCACCCCGACGCCGTCCGCATCCACCGCGCACTCGAGGCTCGCGGGGTCATTGTCGACAAGCGCGATCCAGACATCCTGCGGCTCGGCATGTCGCCGCTGACGACTCGCTTCGTCGACGTGCACGACGCGCTTCTGCATCTCGCTGATCTCGCCGGAATCACCGCTGGAGACAGCACAATCTCCTCCTGATCGGGCATGCTGGAGCTATGAGCGTCGTCAAGATCAATGCCATCACGATTCCCGAGGGCATGGGCCCGCAGCTCGAAGGTCGGTTCGCCGGTCGGGCCAAGATGGTCGAGGCATTCGAAGGTTTCGAAGACTTCCAGCTACTGCGCCCGACCCCCGGCCAGGAAAGCGGCGAAAGCCGATACTTCGTATATACCCGCTGGGCCTCCGAGGAGAACTTCCAGGCATGGATGGACAGCCAAGACTTCTCGAAGGGCCACGGCACTGGCCAGGCCGACGGCAACACCACCGCTGACGGCGAGCAGGCCCGTAAACCCGTCGCCCAGGGCGCAGACCTCATGTCCTTCACCGTCGTCGAACACGTCGTCAAGCAGGCGTAATCGCGCTGCTCGGCTGCGTTGCGTGAACTCAACTTTGAGCAAGCTCCAGTAGCATCTGATTCCCGTGGCACTGATCGTTCAGAAATATGGCGGCACGTCGGTTGCCGATCCTGATCGCATCCGTGCGGTCGCCGAAAACGTTGCGCTCACCAAGCGCCGCGGCAACGACGTCGTCGTGGTCGTCTCGGCAATGGGCAAAGCAACCGACAACCTGATCGCACTCGCCAACTCGGTTTCCAAGAACCAGTCCGGTCGCGAGATGGACATGTTGCTCACAACGGGCGAACGCCAAACCGCAGCGCTGCTCTCGATGGCCCTTGCTGATCGTGGCATCGATGCCGTCAGCTACACAGGCAGCCAAGTCGGCATCATCACCAACACTGCCCATCGCAAAGCGAAGATCGTCGAAGTCAAGGGCGACCGTGTGCGTGCTGCGATCGCCGAGGGGAAGGTGGCCGTCATCGCCGGCTTCCAAGGCGTCAGCACCGACAAAGAAATCACCACGATGGGTCGTGGCGCCTCCGACCTCACCGCTTCTGCACTCGCTCAGGCGCTCGGTGCCGACGCGTGCGAGATCTACACCGACGTCACCGGCGTGTTCACTGCCGACCCGCGCATTGTGCCGCAGGCGCGCAAGCTCGCCAAAGTGCACTTTGACGAGATGCTCGAAATGGCCGGCGCAGGTTCAAAAGTGCTCGCCATGCGATCGGTCGAATTCGCCCGCAATCACGACGTCCCACTTCATGTGCGTTCAGCTTTCACTTGGGAGCAGGGAACGCTGGTCAGTAACGAGGAGCCCTCAGTGGAAGATCCCATCATCTCCGGTGTCGTCACCGACATGACCGAAGCCAAAGTCACCGTGCTCGGCGTGCCCGATCAGCCCGGCGTGTCTGCTGCACTGTTCGAGCCGCTCGCCGAGGCGAACGTCAACGTCGACATGATCGTGCAGAACACGTCAACCGAAGGCACCACCGACATCAGTTTCACGATGCCGATGGCCGACTTGGCAGAGGCCAAATCAATCGTGCAGAAGGTCGCCGAAGCAATCGGCGCCACCAAGGTCACCCACGACGACGACATCGCCAAGGTGTCGCTCGTCGGTGCCGGCATGAAATCGTCGCCCGGCGTCGCAGCGAAGATGTTCCGAGTGCTCGCCGACGAGGGCGTCAACATTCAGATGATCTCCACGTCGACAATCCGCGTGTCAATCATCATCCCGTCAGCCGACATGGAGCGAGCAGCGATCGCCCTGCACACCGCATTCGGTCTCGACTCCGGTACCAATTACAGCGCACCCCTCCCCGAACGCAAATAGTCACGAATGGGGTCAGGCCCCTTTCGCAACTATTCAGTCGGAGCGAGTGAACCGCCGAAGATCTGCCAAGCGAGCACCGACTTCGCCACGAGGCTGAGCACAAGGTACGTCTTCTCGCCGAAGATATAGCTGGTCCACTTGCCGACCCTGCGGTACTGCAGCCACTGGTTCAGGCCGAAACTGAAGAAGAAGATCGACTGCGCAGCGATGATTCCGTAGACGAATCCCGGCACCTCATCAGCGCGGATCGTGTTAAAAGCAATCCCGACCCATGGGGCCAGGCCGGCAAACGTTCCGAACCAGAACGGCAGCATCGTCGTCTCGGTGCGGCTCGGCGGGTTGAACTTCTCTTGCAGCCAGCCGAACAGAATCATCGAGACGTTCGCGCCGATGATGGCGAAGACGGCGGTCATCTCGGTGATGCCCGAGTACGAGGCGATCAGGACGACCATGATCGTCGCGCTGATCGAGTACTCGACCCACCGGAACCGATTGATGCCGCGGCGCAGATCGGTCTCGTAAGGCTGCCGCAACGCTGTCGCCGTCAGCAGGTGATCGAACGCAGCGAGCGCAAGGAAGACAGCGACAGTAATGCCAATTGGGAGATCGAAGACACCCTCGCCCTGCGGCACTCGTGTCCCGGGCGGCCCGTTAGGAGTAGCGGAGGTGAACGTGATTGCAAAGTCGCCAGCGAGCACCAGAATGATGGCGGCCTGCGCTGCGTGCAGCAGCGTGAGGCCGAGATTCCACTTGCGAAGGTTGGAGAACTGGTCCTCAGAAATGTTGATCACAGAGAGCGAGTATCCACGCTCACGGTCGTCGACCAACCATTGTGCTCACTATCTATTGCAGCGTCTCTCGAACGGCTATCGAACCGTCGCGATGACCCAGTAGTGATGTGGGTTGACGCCGATGAAGCTCTTCGTAACCGCTCCTCGCCCGCTGAAGGTCGACTTCGGGTTACGCCAGACCTCGACGCTGCTGAACAACGGGGCCAGAGGGCCAATGATCTCGTCAGGGTTCAGCCGGTTGGCTTGCCAGCCGATACGCGCGATGATGCGCTTTTGTGACAGCCAATCGCCCAGCTTCGGCACACTGAACAACCCACGTACCAGCTTGCTCATCGGAATCAACATGGAATCGCCACGGCCGCGGGCCCGGTAGTTGAGAACGACCTTGCCACCGGGCTTGGTAATTCGAACGGCTTCGGACGTGAGCTCGAGTGCATCGTCAGGATCACAATGCTGGAACGTGATGTAACTGAAGGTGATGTCCGTCGAGTTCGGCGCCAGATCGAGCGTCTTACCGTCGGTGACGTGGCTGGTGCGCAGACGGTCGACCTTGCCGAAGCGGCCAACGGTCTCGAAGCACCGCTCGAGGAATCCGGCGTCGAGGTCACAGGCCGTGACGTGGCCAACCTCACGCGTGAACGCACAGGTCATGCGGCCGATGCCACAGCCGATCTCCACGAGACTTTGCTTGTCCAGGTCGGGCGTTCGAAGGCCGAAGACCGTCAGGTACGACCCGACTTCGGCGTCACCGGTGGCCACGAACTCTTCGAGTGTGAGGTCGGGGCCCTTTTCGTTGTTGAAGACCCAGCCGGTGCTCCGTACGACGTCGTCACCGCTCGCCTGCCGCTCAGAGACCAGGCCAGCGGCCTTCCAGGGAACGAGTTGCGGTCGACGAGCCATTCACGTGATTGTGCCAGAACCACCCGCTCTTCTCCACCTTGCGCTGTCACTCGCCCACAATGTTCTGCCGATGAAGACCGAGCCAGCGGACCGTTCATGGGCGCGCGTGCCGTCAGGAAACCCGGCGGGGCGAGCGGATGGGCGGCCGTTAAGCTTTTCGTCATGCGCGTTGGAGTAGTCGGAGCAACAGGTCAAGTCGGAAGCGTTATGCGACGCTTGCTCGAAGAGCGAAACTTCCCGGTCACCGAGATGCGGTATTTCGCGTCGTCCCGGTCGGCCGGTACCACGCTGCCGTGGAAGGGCGAAGACATCGTCGTTGAAGATGCCGAGATCGCTGACCCATCGGGCCTCGACATCGCACTCTTCTCCGCAGGCGCTGCGTCATCGCGCGCCTATGCCGACAAGTTTGCTGCGGCCGGCGCGATCGTGATCGACAACTCGTCGGCATTCCGCATGGATCCCGACGTTCCGCTGATCGTCCCCGAAGTCAACGGCCACCTGGCGCACAACCCGCCAAAGGGCATCATCGCCAACCCCAACTGCACCACGATGGCCGCCATGCCAGTCCTCAAACCGCTGCACGACGAGGCCGGCCTGACGCGCATCATTGCCGCCACGTATCAAGCCACTTCCGGCTCTGGACTGGCTGGCGTCGACGAGCTCGCAAAGCAGGTTGCCGAAGCCGGCGGCAACGGCGCCGCGCTCACCCACGACGGTTCGGCCATCGCCTTTTCGGCGCCCGACAAGTTCGCTCGCACAATCGCGTTTAACGCCGTGCCGCTGTGCGGCTCGATCGTCGACGATGGCCGGTTCGAAACCGACGAAGAGCAGAAGCTGCGCAATGAGTCGCGCAAGATCCTCGACATCCCCGATCTCCTCGTGTCCGGCACGTGCGTCCGAGTTCCGGTGTTCACCGGGCACTCACTGTCGCTCAACCTTGAGTTCGCCAACCCCATCTCGGTCGAGCGCGCCTACGAACTGCTGGCCGATGCGCCCGGCGTCGAAGTGACCGATATCCCGAACCCGCTGCAGGCTGCTGGCGCCGACCCAAGCTTCGTTGGCCGCATCCGCGCCGACGAAGGCGCCCCTGGGGGCAAGGGCCTCGCCCTGTTCGTCAGCAACGACAACCTGCGCAAGGGTGCCGCGCTCAACGCGCTCCAAATCGCAGAATTGATCCAGTCGGCGCGATAACGCAGCATGTCTGAAAAGGGCTCGACCGAGGGCGGAATCAGCCAGGGGTTCTTTGACTGGGTGTTCGACGCATTCGAAGGGATGGCATCAGCCGTTGACGGTGAACTGCACTCGACATCGCATCCCCGCGGGCTCAAGGTCTGGTACGAAGACGCGAAGAAAGAGCACTACGAGGCGCAGTTGATCCGTGTCAACGCATCGGGTGACATCGGGCTCGAGATTGGCTTCCACTCCGAGTATTCGAAGGACGACGACAACCAGGTCGTGCTCGACAAGCTGCTTGGCCACGAGAAAATCTGGCGCAACGAACTCGGCGACTCAGCTGTTGCCGGCATGTTCCTCGGTGCCGATCGTTGGCGTCGCATCTCGGAGGTCTGGGATGCGCCCGACCCCGATGACCCGGATTCGACGTTCGAGATCGCAGCCCGACTCGCCGACTACGTGATGACCATCGAACCGTTACGCCGCAGCTGAGCTCGCGGCGGATTTCTCCACATACATGATCTGATCGCAATCTGGCGACGACGTGTCCAATGTCCACCAGCCCACCGAAGATCTGGCTATTGTCGTGCCGATAACTATCAGGCTTACCTAGAAAGAAACCAACATGACCAATACTGCTCC
The DNA here is from genome assembly GCA_051275435.1 of Ilumatobacter sp. Classification (GTDB taxonomy): domain Bacteria; phylum Actinomycetota; class Acidimicrobiia; order Acidimicrobiales; family Ilumatobacteraceae; genus Ilumatobacter_A. The sequence continues at coordinate 73,279 of JBNMOS010000001.1, read as the reverse complement.
TCCCCCGCCCCCGCCACCGGCGGCAGCCGCTGCTGTTGCCCCGGCAACCATTCCCGTTCCTGAGGGCACAGTGTTGTCGTCGCTCGGCAAGCGTTTCGGCGGCGCCATCCTCACCAGCGTTCTGATTATGGTGACCCTGGGCATCGGCTACCTCATCTGGGCAGCGATCGCCTACGGCAAGGGCCAGACCCCCGCCAAGCAGATCCTCAAGATGTACGTCATCGACACCGAGACCGGCCTCCCGGCAACCTGGGGCAAGATGTTCATGCGCAACGTCGTCATCGACGGTCTCCTCAACGGCTTCACATTCGGCGTCTTCTGGCTCGTCAGCAGCATCTGGATTTTCACGAACCCAGAGCGTCAGCGCTTGACCGACAAGATCGCCAAGACCATCGTCGTCGACGCACCGAACGGCCTCTGATCCTTTGACACCCAGTCAGCTGAATAGCTGACTGGGTGTCAGCAGATGCAGGGCAATGCACTGCACTTCGGGCAGCCCTCGGCAAACCGCTGGACTGCCTCGGTGAGGTCGATGCCCTGTTGATTGGCGAGCGTCGCAACCCAAGCGACCACGTCACCGAATTCGTGAACCTGTTGATCGCGCGTCCCCTTGCGGACTGCTTGCGCCAGTTCACCGATCTCTTCGGCCAACCAGGCCACCGTCGCCGACACGCCGCGCTCTCGATCACGATCGCCGTACGTCCGCTCGATCACCTTCTGTAGCTCAACCAGATCCATGCGCGCATGGTACTGAACCAGCCCAGCTGGGCCCTGAAAAACGAAACGAGCCGCTCTGTCCGCAGACAGAACGACTCATTGGTCGGGGTGGGGAGATTTGAACTCCCGGCCTCCACGTCCCGAACGTGGCGCGCTACCAAGCTGCGCTACACCCCGTAGCGACTGGAGATGTTATCCGGCGGTTGCCTGTTCTTCCTCGGTCGATTCGTGAGCTTCGGGCTCATCGACGATCAGAGCCTCGGGAACCGGGATCCCCTCGGTGTACGTGCCGCCGTTCATGATGGCGTTCGCCGCACGCTTGAGGCGGAGAGCGTCAAGCGGTTTGATCAGCCAGCCCTCGGCACCACTTCGGCGAGCGAGGTGGAGATCGGCCTTACGATCGAGCAGCATCAGCACTGGCACGTGCGGCAACGTGCCACCCGACTCGTCCAGGCGCAGCGACATGGTCACCGCCATGCCACCCATGGAACCAATTTGGAGATCGAGGATCGCCAGGTCGGGCAGGCGTTCGGCGACTTGATCGGCAACAACTCGGCCTTCGCGGCACACAGTGAAGGTGACGCCGTCGGCGCCAAGTGCCGCCGTGATGTCATCGACGACCCAGCTGGCATCGGTGGCAATAAGGATGTTCACGAGGCCAGACGTTATCCGGTCAACCCACATCGACCCGTGTTGTCACACTTTGGTCTGACCGGAGCGTGACAGGAACGTCACACTTTGCGGGCGCCACGAGGTTTAGGAACGTCCGAAGAGATGGTCGGCAATCGTGTACAAGCCGTCAAGGTCGTGGACATCGCTGTCGAGTAGCGGGAGCAGCGCCACCCGGTCGTGCCCGACGGCGTCACCGAGCGGGGAGACCACCTCATGCTCGGCCTCGCGGAGCGTCCGGAGGTCAGCAACGTTGTGCCACAGCGCAGCGAGTTCGCCGTTGGCGGCCTCCGCAGCTGCTCGAGCATCTTCAGCAGTGCCCTCACCAAACGCGGGCTGCGTGCGGTTGATGATCGCTGCGCTGACGTCCACCTGTTGATCGACCAGCTGTTCGGCGAACCAGACGGCCTCGGTGATCGTGTCGTGACGCGGGGAAGCAACAATGACGAACGAGGTCTCGGGTGCTCTGATCAGCGCGACCACTTCATCGGCGCGATCACGGAACCCTGACTCCATGCCGGCAAAGGCCTGGAAGAACGCCACCGCATCGGCGAGGACATCAGATCCGACGACACGGCCGATCGCCTTCAGGATCGGTTGCGCCGCCGCGCCGAGCACCCGGAGCCCACCCTTGGTCGGCAGCATCAGCAGCTTGAATGCTCGATGGTCGAGGAACCGCGCGAGCACGCCGGGGGCTTCGAGGAAATCGAGGGCGTTCCGGCTCGGTGGCGTATCAACGATAACGAGATCGAACCGGTCGTCGCCGTGCAGGGTGTGCAGCGTCTCGGCCGCCATGTACTCCTGCGTGCCGCTCATCGCCCCAGCCATGTTCCGGTAGAGCGGGTTGGTCAAAATCCGCTCGATTTGGTCAGGGTCAGACGCGTGTCGAGTGACCAGCCCGTCGAACGTCGCCGCCGTATCGAGCATCATCGCCCAGAGTTCGCCGTCCGGCGCATCACCAGGCCGGGAGTCAAGTTCGATTCGCTGGGGCTCGGCTGCCAGGCCGTCAACAAGGCCGAGAGCATCCGCCAAACGCCGGGCGGGGTCGATGGTGACGACCACGGCACGGCGACCCAGCCGCGCTGCTTCGAGCCCAAGAACGGCGGCAGTGGTGGTCTTGCCGACCCCACCCGAACCACAGCACACGATGACCGACGAGTTGTCGATGACCGCACCGAGATCAGCCACGATAGGACTCCGAATCGGTCAGTGCGTCGGCCATCAGGTCGATGTCAGCGGACGTGAGGCCAGCCACAAGGCGGGCCGGGAGATGCAACTGCACGAGGGGCATCTCGCTTGCCAGCCGCTTGATTTCGGTGTCCTCCATAGCCCGCCGGGAACGCCGGAACGCCGCCGCCGCACGAATCACGTCGGCGTCGTCACCGGCCATGCCGGCGAGTGCTGCGTCCTCAGCAGCGACATCGGGGAGCGCTGCGCCACCGTCGACTGCGTTGACCACGATCGGGCCGAGCTGGACGCCGACATCGTCTTCGAGCGCGAACGCCGTTTCGACGACCTCGTTGACCGGGGTCGTTTCGGGAAGCGTGACCAACACGACCTGGCACCGCTCGACATCTGTCAGCAGTTCGATCACGCCGTCAGACTGAGTCCGCACCGGGCCGCTCCGCACCGCGTTGGCCAAACCAGTCGCCGACGTGAGGAAGGTGATCGCATGTCCAGCAGCCGGGCCGTCGACGACGATCACGTCGTATTCGCCGCTTTGTTCGTACTGCTTGATCTTGCCGAGCACGACCACATCGTCGATTCCCGGCGCCGCAGTGCCGACCATGTCGATGACGCCGGTTTTGTTCAATCGCTTGGCGATTCGCTGGAAGCCGTGGTCGCGGAGGTATTCATCGAGAGCATCAGCGGCAGAAATGTGGACGACTTCGAGAGTGCCCCCAGACGGGTCGGTGCGGTCACCATCGCCGTCGTTGCGAAGGAGTTCGTCGAGGGTCGGCTTGCCGTCGAGTTCAACCACAAGCACGCGCCGTCCGTCACGGCTGGCCGCGCGAGCGATGACAGCCGTTACTGTTGTCTTCCCTACACCCCCTTTGCCCGCCACAATGACAACATTCGTGGCGGTCAACGACTGCAGCGGACTCTCATGTTCCGGAGGCACCTTTGCGCAGACTAGCGATCGCTTTGCTCACAATGGCGGCCGGGCTCTCGATGTTCGGCGGCGCAGCAAATGCGCAGACCGACAACGAAGGCGACGGCGTCGACACTGTGACGACTCCAGGGGGCGCCAACATCGCCCCGGTTGATGTGCTGCAGGTGAGCGGCTTCATCGACGACATCCTGATCGACGAGATCGGCAACGCCATCGAACGGGCCCAGAACGGCGGCGCTCAGGCACTGATTCTGCAGGTCAACAGCGACGGCACGATTGTCGATGACGATGTCGTTGCCAAGCTGCTCGACGACATCGCGAACGCCCCGATACCCATTGGCGTGTGGGTTGGCCCCACCGGGTCCCGCTTCTACGGGCCCGCTGCACAGATGCTCGCCGTGGCCGACGTCACAGGCATGGCCCCCGGCGCCCGCGTCGGCTTTATCGGTGTGCCACTGAAAATTCCTTCTGCTGACATCGACTTCGGCGTGGCTGCAGAGACCCTCCGCCAGGGATCAGTCGGCCTCAGCGAAGCCCGGGCCCTGAACATCTTCAAGCAGCGCATCGACGACGAAGGCATCCCCACCGTCACTTCGATGTTGCAGGCCATGAACGGCTACGAGGAGTCCGGTACGACGTTGCTCACCACCGAGCAGGTTGTCACCGACGACGGCAATCTCCGCTTCGACACCGTGGCAACGGTGCGATTCTCCAAGCTGTCACTCATCGACCAGCTGTTCCACACGGTCGCGAGCCCTCCGGTCGCTTTCCTGCTGCTTCTCACCGGCCTCGCACTCCTCGTGTTCGAGTTCTACACCGCCGGTGTCGGTGTGGGTGGCGTGGTCGGCGCTGCGTGCACGTTCCTTGCCTTCAGCGGGCTCTCGGTGCTCCCGACCCGAACGTGGGCCATCGTGGTGATCGGCGTGGCCATGCTTGCCTTCGCCGTCGATGTCCAAGTTGGGATACCAAGATTCTGGACGGGCGTCGGCTTGCTGCTGACCATCATCGGAACGTGGTTCCTGTTCGAATCATTGCCCGGCGCCAGCATGCGCCCCTCGTGGATTGCGCTACTCACCGGCATCGGCGGCATCACACTCACATTCATCGTGGGCATGCCGAACATGGTCCGCACCCGATTCGCCACACCGACCATCGGTCGTGAGTGGATGATCGGCGAAGTCGGCACCGTGATCACTGACGTCGACCCTGACGGCGTGGTCGAAATCGGTGCGGGCCGCTGGCGTGCCCGTACCAACAGGGCCACCCCGGTGCTGGCCGGGGAACAAGTCCGCGTCGCCGAGATCGACGGGATCACGCTCGAAGTCGAGCCGCTCGAAGGCGCCGCGAAGGACTACCGCGAGATGCGCGGCAAAGACGACGACGAAACGCTCGATGACGAGAGCGTGAACTCCGGGTCAACATCACCCACAGTGCCTGAATAGCCGCACTTCCACAGAATTGTCCCTTGACCGGGCGAACCTCGACCACCTACCGTGGTCGGTGTGCAGTTGGTTCCATCACAGCCCGATTCCTTTGAGTGGCGCAGCAAGGCCGCCTGTCAAGGCGATATGGGCAGCGCGTTCTACCCTCCGCTCCGCTCCGAGAAGCGCTCCATCAAGGCTGCTCGCGAGAAGCGAGCAAAGACAGTCTGCGCATCATGCGTGGTTCGCGAGAACTGCCTTGAACAGGCCCTCGACCACGGCGAACGCTTCGGCATCTGGGGTGGCCTCACCGATCTCGAACGGAAGCATCTCCGCGCCAGCTGACTGGTCGCCCTGTGTCCTGCACTGGGCCAGGCATGGGGTCAGGCACGGCCTGACCGCTACACCGCAGGAAGCCGGGGGCCGCCGATACGGACGTCTTCGCGGCGTCGTGTGACGCCGCGTGCATCGAGTTCGGCCACGAGTGGCAGCACGAACTTGCGGCTGGCGCCAGTCGCGTCACGGAACTGGGCCACCGTGAACCCATCTGCATGTTCTGCGAGTAGTTCCGCAGCGACGTAACCCGCTGCCTCAATTGCATCGCGGTGGAACCCGATCCCATCACGCTGAATGACGTGGCCACGCCGAACCAACTCGCGTAGGTCGTTGCGATCGACGTCGGCAAGTGACGGCGGCATGAATCCGCCGTCAAGCAGTTCGGCCAGCACCGGATGATCCTCGTACGGATCGATCGCATCAGCAGGCTGGACGAGGCCAGCAGTGACTACTACTTCTTCGGCAGTCGAAAGTATCGCCCGCTCACGATCGTCGAACGCAGCGAGGTCAACGCCTGCGGGGCCAGCCTCTTCGACCCGGGCAATAACCGTCTCGGTCAGTTCGGCGAGCGACTCGGCCGACGTGACCCATTCACCGATGACCGGGTCGACGACCTCACCGGTGAGTTGCTCGATTTCGTCAACGGTCAACCATCCGCGCTCGCTGACCAATCGATCGATACTGCGATCGGGTGCGGCACGAGACGCACGCAGCACGGGATCGATGTCGAGCACTTCTCCCCCGCCGATCGTCTCGTCACGTCCGGATTCACGGAGCACGAAACGATCGCCTGGCAGCAGCGGAACTGCTGCCGGAAGGAACAGCCTGACCGCGCCGGTGCCTCCGGGCGACAGTTCTTCGACGCCGAGCACGCGCAACTTGACGGAATACTCACCGGACCCGATGTAGGCGACGTATGCGCCACGGCGCGACACCTCGTGATCGAGTGCGTCGAGCACCCGGAGCGACGCGTCGAATCGGCTGGTGAGCCGCCAACGATCGGGTTCAATGACTGCGTCGCCGCGCTTCAGGTCGTTGTGGTCGACGCCGGCGAGGTTGACAGCAACGCGGTTGCCAGCGCCGATCGTTTCGACTGTCTGCCCGGCAGTTTGAATCGTGCGAACACGCGCCGAGTGGCCGCCCGGCTCGATGCTGACCAACTGGTCGTTCCGCAACGTGCCGCCCACCAACGTGCCGGTGCCGACGGTGCCGCTGCCCTTTGCGGCAAACACACGGTCGAGCCACAGGCGGGGCCTCTTGCGGTCAGCAGCCTCCGCGCTGCGGGCGATGAGCGCATCAAGCGCCACCCGCATTGCGTCCATCCCGACCCCGGTTATTGACGACACCGCAAGCATCGGGGCGCCTTCAAGGAACGTGCCCGCGACGTGTTCAGCAACTTCGAGTTCGGCGAGTTCGAGCCACTCGTCGTCGACGAGGTCGACTTTGGTGAGGGCGATGATGCCGTTCTCGATACCGAGGAGTTCGAGGATCCGGAGGTGCTCTTCGGACTGCGGCTTCCATCCTTCGGTCGCGGCGACGACAAAGACGCACGCTGTGACACCGCCGACGCCAGCGAGCATGTTGCGGAGAAACTTCACGTGCCCAGGAACGTCGATGAAGCTCAGCTCGGCACCGGAGGGCAACACCGTGTGCGCGAAGCCGAGGTCAATGGTCAACCCGCGCCGCTTCTCTTCTTCTAATCGATCAGGGTCCGTGCCGGTGAGCGACTGAACAAGCGACGATTTACCGTGGTCGACGTGCCCAGCAGTTGCGATGACCGTCATCGGCGGGCCACCCGCAGCGCATCGATCACGATCTGATCGTCGGCGGGGTCAATCGAGCGCAGATCGAGCGATGTCCGGTCGCCACGCGAACGTGCGATCACCGGCGTGGCGAACTGCCGGAGCGGTTCGAGAAGGTCACCGTCGATCACCACGCCGACCGACGCCATCGTGACGCCAGGCGCCGAGCCCGCACCCGGCAATGCCTCGGTCGACTCGACCCGTGCGCTCGGATGGGCCACCTGGATTGCATCGACGATCGACTCGGCTCGCTCTTGCAACTCGGCAATCGGGGTGGCGACCATCTTCCAGAACGCGATGTCGGTCGCAGCACGCTTGTCGAGGTAGGTCAGCGCAGTAGTTTGCAGCGCAGCGAGCACCAGGCCACCGGGCCGAAGCGCCCGAGCAAGTGGATGACGCAAGCACTGATCGACGAGGTCGGCGCGACCGGCGATGATCCCGGCCTGCGGGCCACCGAGCAGCTTGTCGCCGCTGAACGTGATCAAGTCGGCTCCGTCGGCAATGGCCTGCACAGCGGCCGGTTCGCCGGCCAACCATGCTGGCGGCGCCCCAGGCAGCCACGGACATGTGGAATCAACGAGACCGCTGCCAATGTCGGCAACCACGGGCACGTCGAGCGTCGCCAGGTCAGCGATCGACGCCTCCTCGACGAAACCCTCCACCCGGTAGTTGCTCGGGTGGATCTTGAGCACCATCGCCGCGTCGACATCGGGGCGCGCGATCGCTTTTGCGTAATCGGCCACTCGGGTGCGGTTGGTGGTGCCGACGTCGACGAGCCGGGCGCCGGACTGTTCGATCACTTCCGGGACACGGAATGATCCACCGATCTCGACGCTCTCGCCACGGCTGACTGGTACATCACGCCCTTCGGCGAGCGCCGCAACGACGAGCAGCACTGCAGCTGCGTTGTTGTTCACGACCATTGCCTTCTCGGCGCCGCACAACCGTGCGAAGAGTTGGCCGACGGCGGCCTGACGCGATCCTCGCTGACCTGTCGACAGGTCGAATTCGACGGTCTGTGCCGCGGCTCCCTGGTGGTGTGCGAGCGGTGCCCGACCAAGGTTCGTGTGCAGGAGGACACCAGTTGCGTTGACCACAGGTGTCAGCAAGGTGCGCCGAAACTGCTCAGCGCGTGCGGATGCTGATTCGTGATCACCGGCGTCGATCGCCGCTCGGGCAATGTCGACGAGGATCGGGTGCGGAAGGCCCGTGGCCTTCAGCGAGCGGGCGAGTTTGTCCACCGACGGTGGACGGGAAGGCGCAGTCATGTGCCGCCTCCCAGAAAGAACGGTCGAGTTGCCACGCTAGGCAGCCTACGAGGCACCGCGAAACGTTCGCTGTCGGGGACCTGCGCTCGACCTAACGTCTGAACATGGACGTGCTGCAACTCGACCCCACCAACGCCACGCACGTCGCACAGTTCAGCGCGATCCGGCTGCGCGCGCTGCAGACCGACCCGGCAACATTCGATTCCACCTACGAACGAGAACTGGCGTTCAGCGACGCCGAGTGGCGAGCACGTCTGACAAGCTTCGCCGGACATCCTGGCGCTGTCTTCGCGGTCTTCACCGACGATGCCACTGCGCCCGTTGGCATCGTCGGCGTCGGCCTGGACGCTCCCACAGACGCAACGATCTGGGGCATGTGGGTGGCGCCCGAACGCCGACGCCAGGGCATCGCAGCACAGCTCCTCGACGGAGCTGAAGCATGGACAGTCGAATCTGGTGCGACTACCGCGACGCTCTGGGTGCACCACTCGAACGACCGGGCTCAGGCTCTGTATCGGAGCCGCGGCTACGAACTCGTTGCGCCAGACGACCTCCCGGCCGAGGTCCCTGACGCCTGTTGCGGAGAAGTCTGCATGCGGCTGCTCTACGCTGCTGTGCCGTGAGCTCGCTGCCGATTCCGATCGTTCAACTCGACCCCGACCTGCCGCTGCCGAAGTACGCCCACGAGGGCGACGCAGGCCTCGACCTGTACGCCGCTGAGGACGCGACGATTGCCGCAGGTGGTGGCCGAGCGCTCGTCGCCACTGGCATCTCGATCGCGATACCGATGGGCTACGGCGGCTTTGTTCTCCCCCGGAGCGGCATGGCCCTGAAGCACGGCATCAGCGTCGTCAACGCCCCGGGCCTCATCGATGCCGCTTACCGCGGCGAGATCAAGGTCATCCTGCTGAACACCGACCCAACCACCGACTACTCACTGACCAAGGGTGACCGCGTCGCTCAACTGGTGATCCAAAAGGTTGAGCACGTCGAGTGGCAAGTCACCGACGACTTAGACGGCCAAGACCGCGGCGGCGGCTTCGGCCACTCCGGCGCCTGACCCCGGGAGTCTGTGGAGATCTTTCCGGCCTCAAGTCGGCCTCTCCGCCCGGCTACGACTCAACCCCAGGCGAAAACGGGTTGTTCGAACTCGCTGACTCTGCTCGCCGGACCAGTTCTCGCCTCGAGCCCGACCCAGCGGAATTGCAGGATGACGGCGCCGGTGGGCGCATGAATCAGGTCACCGCTCAGCGGAACCTGCACGACGGGCCGGTCGCTCTCGGGGATCTCGACGAAGCGCGGCGAATCGTCCCGACACAGCTCGTGTAATCCGATGCGGTAGGCCGCGAGCACCTCATCGGGGCTCGGTACGAGCACCAGATCGGCTCCGCCCCACACGACCACCGGTGTCATCACATATCCCGATCGAGTCGCGTAGTCGTCGAGCAGCCCCAGCACCGCTGACTCGGGCAGTCGCACACCAACTTCCTCATCGGTCTCGCGCAGTGCCGCTTCGACGACGGTTTCGCCAGCGTCGATCCGGCCACCCGGGAGCGCCCACTGCGCCGAATGGGTGTTCAGCCGAACCGCTCGGCGGCACAGGACGAACGCCGCGCCGCCAGCCACACCTTCCATCCGGCCATCAAGCAGATGTGCGATGTCATCAGCAGCGGGGATCTTCGACATCCCAGCGTCAGTCGACGGGTGCGCATCGACACGGTCCGAACCGTGCTCGGAGTCGACAATGAGAATGGCCACGGCGGCGTGACGCCGACCCTCGAGCGGAAGTTCGAGACGCTCGTGCGCCGCAAGATTCTGTTCGATCCGGGAGCGCAGGTCGTTGTCATACGTGATCACCGGACCAGCATCGCCGATCACTCGGCCACCGGCCGGATCGGATCGTTCACACATTGCACCTACTGTCTCGGTGGTGGCGATGCTTCCTCTGCACAACGACGACCTCGGCTACGAGACAAACTGTTTCGTTTGCGAGCAGTCGAACGACCGGGGGCTCCAGATCCCGTTCTTTCACGACACCGGTCGCAACCTTGTCTCAGCCGAGTTCGCACTGCCCGATGCGTTCAGCGGTGCGCCGACGATGCTGCATGGTGGAGTGATCCTTGCGGTGCTCGACGAGGCGATGGCGTGGGCGTGCATCGCAATCGGTCGACGCTGGGCGGTTACCAGCGAAACATCGACCCGGTTCGATCGCGCGGTGTACGTCGACAAGCCCCACCTCGTGGAGGCGGAGATCATCGAGCAGACCGAGACTGACATCGTGACCATCGGCCGCGTGGTCGACCTGAAAGGTCGTATTCGCGCCGAAGCCCGAGCCACGTTCACCGTGCTCGGCGAAGCCCAACTCAAACATGCCATCGGTGAAACTGGCGACTCCATCCACCAATCAATGCATCTCGAATAGCTACCCGGTCGCACCGTGCGCGGAACGGTGCCGACCGGCTAGCCGCGGTACGAGTGGGTGATGGGGAGGCGTCGGTCGCGGCCGAAGGCCTTGGCGCTCACAATGACGCCGGGCGGGCACTGACGGCGCTTGTACTCGGCGATGTCGACCAGCCGGGTGATGCGTCGCACCATGGCTTCGTCATGGCCGAGTTCGATGATCTCGCCGGCTGTGCGGTCCTGCTCGACGTACAGCTCGAGGATTGGGTCGAGCACCTCGTACGGCGGCAGCGAATCGTCGTCACGCTGGTCAGGCCGGAGCTCGGCGGACGGCGGCTTGGTGATCACGTCGACCGGGATCACTTCGCGCCCGGCCGCTTCGTTGACATAGCGGCACAGCTCGTACACACGCAGTTTGAGAACGTCCTTGATCATGGCGTAACCGCCAACCGAGTCGCCGTAGATCGTGAAGTAGCCGACCGCCATCTCGCTCTTGTTGCCAGTGGTCAGCACCATCCAACCAAATTCGTTCGACAACGCCATGAGTAACTGGCCGCGACACCGACTCTGGATGTTCTCGTAGGTCAGCCCGACCTCACGACCCTCGAAGGCGTCGCTGAGCATCTCCTGATAGGCGGCGAAAGCCGGCTCGATCGAGATGGTCCGATAGTCGATCCCGAGGTTCGCAGCAAGCTTCGCAGCATCGGACTTCGAGTGGTCGCTTGAATAGCGCGAGGGCATCGACACACCGTGGACGTGCTCCGCGCCGAGAGCATCGGCAGCGATGCAGGCAACGATCGTGGAGTCGATGCCACCCGAGAGGCCAATCACCACGTCGCTGAAGCCGTTCTTCTGGCAGTAGTCGCGTGTGCCGAGCACTAGCGCGTCGTACAGCTCTTTGTCGGTGCTCAACGGCTCGGCGATCGGCGCGAGCAGCGGCTCGGTCGGCGCAGCGGCCCGACGCGGCACACTGGAGATCTCGACGGTCGGCAAGAACGCGTTCGTGACACGCCCTCGCGGGTCGAGCAGACGTTTGCGGTACACCGGCGGCACCGGGACGTCGACGATCGTGAGGTCTTCGACGAACTGCGGCGACCTGGCAAGCAGCGTCCCCTTGTGGTCGACAGCGAACGAACCGCCGTCGAAGACCAACTCGTCTTGCCCACCGACCTGATTGACGTAGACGACGGCGCAGTGCGAGTCGGCGGCCCGCGTCGACACGAGCTGCTCACGCACCAAGTCTTTCTCGGCGCGGAACGGCGAACCGTTGATGTTGATGTTGACCTCGGCACCTGCTGCTGCTTGTTCGGCGAGCGGACCGAACGGGCTCCAGATGTCTTCGCAGATCGACACGCCAACCTTCACGCCACCGATCACGAACAACTCGAGCGGGTCGGAGTCGTAACCGGCCGTGAAGTAGCGCTGTTCGTCGAACACTGTGGTGTTGGGGAGCAAACGCTTGTGATAGATCCCGACAACCTCGCCGCCGACACACACCGCCGCGGCGTTGTAGAGGTCTCGATCCTGGTCAACGAATCCGACGACGGCGACACACTCGCCCGTCGCTGCAGCAAATGCATCGAGCGCCACGCGGTTGTCAGCGACGAACCCCGGTTTCATCACAAGATCTTCGGGCGGATACCCGGTGACCGACAGTTCGGGGAACGCGACGATGTCGCATCCGGCCCGCTCGGCTTGGCCATAGGCCTCAATCAACTTCGCGAGATTGCCGTCGAGATCACCGACCGTTGGGTTGAGTTGGGCGAGAGCGACACGCAGAACCGTCACGCCCACGAGGATAGTCGCCTGAGATGCCGGCCTCAGTGAAGAAATTCCAGCAAACAGGGGTCTTCAGTGACGATCCGGACTGGTCTTCTGGCACTATTGGACGAGTGCGTTGGAAGGCCTTAGCGATCGTCGGAGTGATGTTTACGGCCGCGTGCACCCCTGGCGAGGGCCCCCAGTCGATCCCGCTGCCGACATCGGGCGATACAACGACCACGAGCACCAGCACCACCTCCACAACGACCACGACGACGACCACCACCACGCTGGTTCCCCCTCGACTCGAGGTCACCATTCGCCGCACGACCGACGGTGTGCCGCACATCATCGGCAGCGATCTTGAGAGCGTGGCCTACGGCCAGGGCTTCGTCAGCGCCGAAGACCACGGCTGCACGCTCGTCGATCAGATCCTGAAGGTATACGGCGTCCGGTCGGAGAATCTCGGCCCTGGCGACGACGGGCGCAATACCGAGAGCGACTTTGCCTGGCGCGCGATCGACATCGCCAACATCGCTACGGCTGACTTCGACGACGCTTCGAGCGATGTCGTCACGCAGTTCGGGGCATTCGCCGAAGGTTGGAATGCCTACCTCGCTGACCAAGGCGATGACGGGCTCACCGGCTGGTGCAACGGCGCCGCCTGGGTTCGGCCGGTCCAGCCGGTCGAGGTCTACGTGTACGCACGGTCGATCGCCCTGCTCGCCAGCAGTGGCCGGTTGGCCGAATTCATCCCGTCAGCGCAACCTCCCGTCGTCGCAGAAGTGCTCGGATTCGCCCCGGCCAAACTCACCGGCAATGTCGACGATCCAGCCCCAGACTTCTCGGTGCTCGAGCCGATCGACCTCGGCAGTAACGGATGGGCCGTCGGCAAAGAACGCACAGCGTCAGGCACCGGCGGGCTGCTCGTCGCCAACCCGCACTTCCCCTGGGAAGGCGAACTGCGGTTCGCTGAAACCCACCTCACCGTTCCTGGCAAGGTCGACATCTACGGCTCACAACTCCTCGGTCTGCCCGGCATCGGGATCGGATTCACCGAAGGAGTCGCCTGGACTCACACCGTTTCAGCTGGCAAGCGGCTGACGGCCTATCTGCTGACACTCGACCCCGAGTCAAACACGGCGTACCTCGTCGACGGCGAGTCCCGCCCGATGACATCGACCGACTTCACCATCTCGATCTTGCGTGCCGACGGCTCGGTCGACAAAGAGACCCGCACGCTGTGGCGCAGCGAGTACGGCCCGATCATCGACTTCCCGGGTCTCGGCTGGACTGACTCGGCGGTTCTCACGTTCCGCGACGCGAACATCAATAACGACGAGTTCATTGAGCAATACCACGACATGATCGGCGTACAGAGCCTCGACGAACTGCAAGCCGTCTACAAAGAACACCAGGGCGTCCCGTTGTTCAACACGGTCGCCACGGGTGCCGACGGGCGAGTCTGGTATGCCGACACCGCTGCCACGCCAAACCTCTCCGCCGAAGGCGAGCAGCTGTACCTCGCCGAGCTGTTCACCGATCCGATCACTCAAATCGGGTACGACAACGGCGTCATCCTTCTTGACGGATCCGACAGCCGGCTCGCCTGGGAAACCGTTCCCGGCGCTCGCGACGACGGACTTGTGCCGTTCAGCGAGATGCCGATGGTCGAACGGATCGACTACGTCTTTAACGCTAACGACAGCTTCTGGGTGTCGAGCGACGAATTCATCACCACCGGCGACTTCTCGATTCTCCACGGCGAGCAGGGCACTCCGCTGTCGATGCGCACCCGGCAGAACGCCGCCGTGCTCTCGTCGGACAACCGGCTTGGCCTTTCCGGCGACGACGGAAACTTTTCCGGCCTCGAACTCCGCGACGCAGTCTTCGACAATCAGGCCCACACCGCCCTCCTGTTGCGCTCCAACGCCGTCGACAGGTGCTTCGCCGATCCGCTGATCGAAGTCGCCGAAGTTCTCGCTGACGATGAGACCGTTGCACTGCCTGCCGAGATCGTCGACATCTCGGCCGCCTGCGAGGTGCTGTCGAACTGGGACGGCCGCTACGACCTCGCAAGCTCCGGCCCGCTCCTGTGGCGCGAGGTCATGACCCGCTTCACCACTGCCGACCGCACCTCAACCGGTGTGCTGTTCAGCGACGAGTTCGATGCGGAACTGCCCACCCTCACACCAGGAGTGCCGGCCGTTCCCGCTGCAGCCGGCAACGGGGACCCGGTCCTCCAAGCCATCGCTCGGGCTGTCCAAACATTGTCCAAGGCCGGGTTCGCGGTCGACGCATCGCTCGGTGCAGCACAGTTCACCGAGCGCTCCGGCATCCGCATCCCGCTGCACGGCGGCACCGACGCCGACGGCGTCACCAACATTGTGAAGTGGAGTAGCAACAACTCGAGCTCCGAGCCATCGCTGGCGCGCGGCGATGCCGTTGCCCCCGGAAGCGCACTCCGCGGCGAAGGTGCCCCCGTCAACTTCGGATCGAGCTTCATGCTCGCCGTCGACTACTCGGGTGACAGCCTGCAGGCCTGGGCGATCACGAGTTACGGCCAGACCGGCGATCGCACATCGCCGCTGTTCGAGCAACAGACAAATCGGTTCAGCGAGAAGAACTGGCGTGATGTCGCATTCACCGCCGAACAAATTGCTGCCGATCCCAACCTCACCGAACGCACGATCATCGTTCCTTAGTGCCCGTCGTGCTGCCCCGCCCGCCATCGGGCCGAGGTGCCGCTCAGGTTGCGAGCCGGACGGTCAACGGTTGCAGCGTGCCAGATCATCAAACCTGGCGCACCGGACTCACGAATGCGCAGCCCAATTAACGCGCCGTTCACAGAGGCGCAATAACAAAACTGGTCATTGCTGCCACAATTCCCGTCGTTCACGGGTCGCGACCTAACCTTGTCCCGCCCCACCAACGAGAGATTCGAGGACCAATAGTGGCTATCAAGGCTGAGTACATCTGGATCGACGGCGCCGAGCCGACCCCCCAGCTTCGTTCGAAGACGAAGATTCTGGACGACGACAACGGCATCGAGCTTGACGACATGCCCCTGTGGGGCTTCGACGGGTCATCCACCAACCAGGCCACCGGCGACAAGAGCGATTGCGTTCTGAAGCCGGCCCGTGTCTTCCCCGACCCGGTCCGCGGCGGCAACAGCATTCTCGTCATGTGCGAAGTAATGCTCGTCGATGGCAAGGCCCACCCGACCAACACCCGTGCTGCAGCGGCACGGACCGCAAGGAAGTACAAGAAGCACGAGCCCATGTTCGGCATCGAGCAGGAGTACACAATGCTCAAGCTCGACGGTTCGCCGCTCGGCTTCCCCGACAATGGCTTCCCTGCACCACAGGGCCCGTACTACTGCGGCGTCGGCGAAATCGCCATCACCGGCCGCGATATCGCTGAAGACCACATGGATGCCTGCCTCGCCGCCGGCGTCACGCTCTCCGGCATCAACGCCGAAGTGATGCCCGGCCAATGGGAATTCCAGGTCGGCCCAGTCGGCCTGCTCGAAGTGTCCGACGAACTCTGGATCGGCCGCTACCTGCTGCACCGCATCGCGGAGGAGTACGGCGTGATCATCAACATCGATGCCAAGCCAGTCAAGGGCGACTGGAACGGCGCTGGCGCCCACACAAACTTCTCCACCAAGGAGATGCGCGAAGACGGCGGCATGGAGTACATCGAAGCTGGCTGCAAGGCCCTCGGAAAAAAGGCTGCGCTGCACATCGCCAACTACGGCGCTGGCGTCGAGGATCGCCTCACCGGCGCCCACGAGACGCAGCGCCACGACCAGTTCAGCTACGGCGTGTCTGACCGCGGCGCATCGATCCGCATCCCGTGGCAGTGCTCGATCGAAGGCAAGGGCTACCTCGAGGATCGCCGTCCGAACGGCAACATCGACCCCTACACCGTCGCACGCCTCATGACCGAGACCATCTGCTCTGCCATGAAGTGAACTTCGCTGAGACAGTTTCGTCTCAGTTCTGATGACTATTTTGAATACCTGAACAGCAACGTGGCTGACGGGGTGGGGGCTCCTGAGTCCCTACCCCGTCGTCATTTTTCACCCCATCTGAAAGACTGCATTGCATGAGTAGTGAACAGCAACGGGAATACGTCCTTCGCTCGGTTGAAGAACGCGGGGTGCGCTTGGTTCGACTCTGGTTTACCGATGTGCTCGGCACCTTGAAAAGCCTCGCCATCTCCCCGGCCGAACTCGACAATGCCCTCAGCGACGGCATGACCTTCGACGGCTCGTCGATCGACGGGTTCTCCCGCGTACAAGAAGCCGACGTCCTCGCCATCCCTGACCCCGACACGTTCGAGGTCCTGCCATGGGGCGACCCCAAGGTCCCCGAAGCGCGCATCTTCTGTGACATCTACAACCTCGACGGCACGCCGTTCGCCGGTGACCCGCGGCAGGTCTTGCGCCGCCACATGAAGGCCGCCAACGAGGCCGGCCTCACCTTCTATGTCGCACCCGACATCGAGTTCTTTTATTTCGAGCCGCTCACACCCGGCGCCCCACCCGTGCCGATTGACGACGGCGGCTTCTTCGACCTCACCACCAACGACATCACTGGCGAACTGCGCAAGAAGACCATCCGCACGCTCGAAGCAATGGGCATCCCGGTCGAGTACAGCTTCCACGAGGATGCACCTGGCCAGCAAGAGATCGACCTGCGCCATACCGACGCCCTCACGATGGCCGACAGCATGATGACCTTCCGTCACGCCGTGCGCGAGGTCGCTGCCAGAAGCAACGTGCACGCCACGTTCATGCCCAAGCCACTCGAAGGAATCCAGGGGTCGGGCATGCACGTGCACCTCTCGCTGTTCCAAGACGACGAGAACGCGTTCTACGACGGCGACGACCCCTACAACCTGTCGCCGACCGCTAAGGCCTTCATGGCCGGCCTCCTGCGCCACGCACCCGAGATCACCGCGGTCACCAACCAGACCGTCAACAGCTACAAGCGGCTCGTCCCAGGCTTCGAAGCTCCGGTCCATGTCAGCTGGGCGCGCAACAATCGGAGCGGCCTGATCCGTGTGCCAATCGCGAAGAAGGGCAATCCGACCGCCACACGGCT
This sequence comes from Ilumatobacter sp., assembly GCA_051275435.1. Lineage (GTDB taxonomy): Bacteria > Actinomycetota > Acidimicrobiia > Acidimicrobiales > Ilumatobacteraceae > Ilumatobacter_A. The sequence goes on along the minus strand of JBNMOS010000001.1, from coordinate 55,681 downwards.
CGAGTACCGCTCACCAGACCCGGCATGCAATCCCTATCTCGCCTTCAGCCTGATGTTGGCCGCTGGCATGAAGGGCGTCGAGGAGGGCTACGAGCTGCCCGACGAGGCCGATGCGAACCTCTTCGAGATCAGCGACGACGTGCTCGCTGATCTGGGCATCGAACAGCTCCCCGAGTCGCTGGCTGCCGCACTCCAAACAATGGAGAACTCGACACTGGTCAGAGAAGCCCTCGGCGAACACATCTTCGAGTGGTTCCTGCGAAACAAACGTCAAGAGTGGCGGGCCTACAAAACACATGTGAGCGCCTTCGAGCGAGATCGGTACCTGACGGCGCTGTGAGCGAAACGCTGCCAGCCAAATCAATGCTCATCGTCGTCCCCGATCCAACGACGCCAGAACTGGCCCGCACACTCGACCTCGGGGGTTACAGGTGGAATGCGGTCAACACGTTGATCGCTGCCAGCGAGCAAGAACCCGATGGCGGATGGGCCGGCGCGATTGTCGACGCAACCGTTGATCCCGAAGCCGCATGGGCATTTCTCCGAACATTGCGCAAGCAGCCAGCGAGCTCGCTGCCGGTGCTCGTGCTGATCGGCGGTGCACAGCTCTCCGAACTCGAACACCGCGACGACTTGTACGACGACTTCTGTCTCACACCGTTCCATCCGGCCGAGGTCGAGGCGCGTCTCCGACATCTGCTCGCTGGTGAGGTTCAGCTCGTCAGCTCTGACCTCGTCGAGTACGGCCCGCTCAGCCTCAACCTGGAGACCTATCAGGCGTCAATGGCCGGCAGGTCACTCGATATGACCTACATGGAGTACGAGCTCCTTAAGTTCCTCGCACAGAACCCTGGCAAGGTGTTCACACGCGAGATCCTGCTCAGCCGAGTGTGGGGCTACGAGTACTACGGCGGAGCGCGCACCGTCGACGTCCACATTCGTCGCCTCCGGGCCAAGCTCGGCGAGGAACACGCCGGCCTGATTCAAACCGTGCGATCGGTCGGCTACCGCTTCGGCGAGTCTCGCTGGGAGAGCTAAGTCAGCTGCAGGAAACTGACGATCGTCGCTGAAATGACGCTAGCGAAGACCGCGCTGCCCTGCTCACGCGGATGCACGCCATCGTCACGGAGGTTGCCGTCGTCGGCAGCCACCGAGCTCCATCGGGCAATGGTGCTATTGCCGCGGTCAAGTACTCGGTCAGAGATCGCATCGTTCATCGCGTCAGCGCCTTCAGGCTGGTCCTTGAAGTAGGTATCGACCCAGATCAGTGGAGATTCCTCAGGAACCGTCTGCAACATCTCGTTGATCGCCGCGGCGCGCTCGGCAGCGTCGCCGTACTGGTTGATGTCGTTGGTCCCCAATGCAACGACCCAGAGCTCGTTCGAATGATCGTCGTCCCGGTCGGGCGAGTTGACGATAAAGCTGGCGATGTCGACCCCGCTCGGGTTGCTTCCGAAGGTCAGCGCCGTCCGCTTACCTTCCTTCGACTCGATGATGATCTCGTCGAAACCGAGCTGTTCGTAGACCGCTTGCAGCGCTGGTGCTGAGGCCACAGTAATGGAGTCGCCAATCATCACGACGGTGTCGATAGCGATGTTCGACGTCGTTTGAACACCGGCACCGACGGTGACCTCGCCGTTGAGTTCTGACCCGATCCCGATCGTGGGCAACGGCGCATCGTTGCTGGCTGACGACGTCGACCCGGCGCAGCCGGCGATGGTCAACGCAGCCGCGACAAGGTAGACGGAAAACGAGCGCGGCGACATCACGCCCATTCTGGCCACTGCGCACCGCTCCGACCTGTCACTCGACAGAGATACGCGTCACGTGTCCACGTGCAATCCGAGGCGATGGACACTTAATCCAGCTGTTGGATCTTGCGGGAGAGCGTGGCATGAGCACCGAGCATCTCCGCGAGACGACCGCTGACGAGCATGCCGTCAGCGACGATCGGCTCGCCATGAACCACCGTGTCGCGGGCGCCGGTCGGGCCGCAACGCAGCCAGGCCTCAATTGGATCGGCCAGTGCGCCTGCGAACTGCGGCCCGTCCAACGACCACACGGCAACATCACCAACAGCACCCACGGCAAGTACGCCAATCTCGCCCTCACGGCCGAGGCAACCAGCGCCGCCGAGCGTTGCAACCTCGAGCGCCATCCGTGCCGTGCCCGCATTGGCACCGTCGCGCAGTTTGGCGAGCAGCATCGCCTGGCGCGCTTCGAGCCAGAGTGATCCTGAGTCGGCTGACGACGAGCCATCGACGCCGAGACCGACCTTGACGCCGGCCGCTCGCAGGTCGACAATCGGTGCGATCCCCGACGACAGAATCATGTTGCTCGACGGGCAGTGGGCAGCACCGACGCCCGCTGCTCCGAGCCGCTGGATCTCGTCGTGGTTGGGCATCACGCAGTGCGCAACCCACGTGCGGTCGGTACACCAGCCCGTGCGTTCGAGGTACTCCATTGGTCGACATCCGAAGGTGGCCAGGCTGAACTCGTCATCTTCGGCGTTCTCAGCGAAGTGCGTATGCAGGCGGACGTCGAGCCGTTCCGCGAGCTCGGCCGAGCGGACCATCAGATCTTCAGTGACCGAGAACGGTGAGCACGGCGCCAACGCCACGCGGGTCATCGCACCGTGTGACCGGTCGTGGTGACGGAGCACCGCTGCTTCGCTGGCCGCGAGGATCTCGTCGTCGTCATCGACCACGTCATCAGGTGGAAGGCCGCCGTCTTTCTCCGACAGTGACATCGAACCGCGCGTCGGGTGGAAACGGATGCCGAGGTCTTGGGCGGCTTCAATCTCGGCGGTCAGCAGGTCGCCTGCGCCGTGCGGGTGGAGGTAGAGGTGGTCGGACGAGGTGGTGCAGCCGGACAGTGCGAGTTCAGCCAGGCCGACCCAGGCCGACACATAGACCGACTCGGTGTCGATCGCCCGCCACAGCGGATACAGCGACTGCAGCCACCCGAACAGGGGCTTGTCAGTCATGGCTGGAAACGCCCGCGTCAGGTTCTGATACAGGTGGTGATGAGTATTGATGAGCCCAGGCGTGACCAGGCAGCCGGTGGCATCGATCGTCTTGGCTGCTTCGGGAGCGGGGCCATCGCCAACTGCAGTGACCAGGCCATCGGTGATGGCGACCCAGCCGCCAGCGATCTCACGGCGGCCGCCGTCCATCGTTGCGACACACCGCGCGTTCGCGATGACCAGGTCAGCGCGAACGTCGGTCATAGCGAGCTGTTCATCGACGCTGGGTCAGTCGGGAATGTCGAGGAGTTCGGAGCCCTCGTAACGACGTTTCCCGTCGCGGTGCAGCACCTCTCCGAGCACGGCCGAAGCAACGGCGCCGGTCATCAGGACGCCGACCGGAATCAGCAGAACGACGAAGATGATGATGGCAATGCCTCCGAGCATGCGACCAGACTACTGGCCGCCGCTGACGGCACTGCAACTCTCTGCCGACAGCGGCTCCGGGGTCAGGCTGGCTTGTAGGCCCACGCTTCGACTTCGACAACGAACCCGGCAGGCAGCTCAGCGACTGCGACACACGACCGTGACGGCCGATGGTTGCCGAACGCCGCGACGTAGGCCTCGTTGAACCGCGCGTAGTCCTCCATGTCGGTGAGGAAGCAGGTGGTTTTGACGACGTCTTTCATCGTCGCGCCCATCGTGGCGAGCAACGACTCGATGTTCTTCATTGCCTGCTCGGTCTCCGGGACCACACCACCGTCGACCAACGTGCCGTCAAGCAGACCGCCCTGTCCGGAGATGATGATGAAGTCGCCGGCGCGAACGACGGGCGTGTAGGGGCCGAGGGGCTTGCTCATGGGCTGAATCTAACCCAGCCAACACGCGTACTCAGGTGCCGTTGGCGAGGTCCGCTGTCAACTGTTGGAATTCGACCCACTGTCCGGCAGCGAGCAGCCCCGCCTGAGCGGGCCACGAACCCGGCTTATGCATCTGGAACCGAGAGCCAGCATCATTCAACATCGACTGCAACGTGTCGACCTCGGTAGCTGCCAGCTGCGCCCACGTCGTGACACCGATGGAGCTGCACAGCTCGGAGATCTTCGGCCCGATGCCTTCGACCACGGTCAGGTCGTTGATTCGGATCTTCTTGCCGAGCGCTGCAGATGCTGCAGCCGGATCAAGCTCGGGTCGGTCAGCGGCAGCGTCGAACTCATCGGGAATGATCGAGGTGTTTACTGCGGTTGAGAACCCGAGTGCACCCGCGCTCGAACCACGGACGTCGGCCAGTTCCATCCGGAGACGATCGCGTTCGGCGACCACCGGTTCGAGATTTGCGAGACGGCCCCGGAGCCGATCAAGCTCCTTGTTGTCGACCGTGATCGCCTTTGCGCGAGCGACCTCGGCGCGGCAGGTGAGGCTGCGCAACAACCAGCCGATGACGCCTCCGGCGAGCGCCATGAGGAGGCCCCACAAGAAGAATTTGGCAAGTGTGTATGGCACGACGGTTCCTGTCTGAGTGCTCGCTATTGGACGGTGATGACGAATTCGACGCGACGGCTGGCCGCCTTATCTTCGACTCCAGCCGCATCAACAATCGGTTGTGAACCGCCGAAGCCAGCGGTGGTGAGTGAGTCGGCGGCGATCCCGCGTTCGACGAGCGCTCTGCCCACCGCTGCGGCACGGCCTTCGCTCAGCTGCTGGTTCGCTGCGGCACGGCCGTCGGTGTCGGTGTGGCCTTGGATCTCAATGGCGATGCCTCCGACACGGTTCGCGAGCGCGGCGACTCGATCGATGATCGCTGCTGAATCAGCGGCGATCGTCGTGCTGCCCGGATCGAAGAGGATCGGGTTGGCAGCCACGAGCGCGTTGAGATCGGCCTCGAGCTGCGCTGCGTCGGCCTCGGTGGCCGCAGCGCGCTCGGTCAGGTCAAAGAAGACGTCGTCCGCCGACACGCTGGTGAGCATGGCGCTCTGCTCGTCGGTTGCGTACACGCCGACCAGCGTCACGCCCGAGCCGGCGAGCGTGGCCTCGCCACTGATGAGATTCGGGACCATCAAGGAAGCCAGGTTGGCAAAACCTTCGACGTCGGCATCGGTCACTGCGCTCCCGGGCCCAACGACCAGTTCATCGACAACGTTGGCCGGGTTGATCCGGACGCCTGCGGCCGCAATCAGTTGGGTTCGCTGCGCATCCGTCGCCACGGTGCCTCGCAGGAAAATCTGGCCGTCAGCGACCTCGGCGACGAGGATCGGCTCGGCGGTGTCGACGCCTATCGTCACCCCAACCGGAACGAGCACATGGTCGATGGCATGAATCACCCCGTTGACCGCGATGAGGTCGGCCTCGGTCACCATTGCTCTCGATGCACCGCTGATGAGCGTCACGCCGTCGTCCACCTCGACGGTGATCGACGATTCATCAAGCATCTCGACGGTTCCACCACTGAGGTCAACGCTCACGACTGCCCCTGCGGTGACATGGTGGCTGAGCACGGTGGTGAGCAGTTCGGTATCGCGTCCGAGCGCAGCAATCGCGTCAGGTCCGAGCGCCTGGAATGCTTCGTTGGTCGGAGCGAACAGGGTGAACGGTCCGTCGCCCGCGAGCGTCGCGTCGAGCCCGATATCACTCAGTAGTCCTTGCAACGTGGAGAATTGCGACCCACTCGCAACCAAGCTCGCCACAGTGTCCGCGTCTGCAGATGGTGACGTGGCCTCGGGCTGCGCCGTCGCTACGGGTTCGGTGGTCGAGCCTGCCGACACGGCGCCATCAGCCGATATCGCACCCGGCGTGCAGGATTCGTCGACGTCGAGCGAGGCGATGCCCCACAGGCCGCGACTCCGTTCGAGGAGGTCGTCGGGAATCTCCACCACGCCCTGCGTACAGAGCAGCACACCGTCCTGGCCATCGAATCTTGCTGTGACGGGCCCGACTTCAGCAGCGTTGAATTCTGCGACAACGCGCCGCTCCAGATCGTCTTCGACACGAGGCCCGAAGATCGCCGCGCCGACAGCAAAGGCCCCGATCACACCGACTGCACCCCACCCGAGTATCCGGCGGCGATATCGTCGGAGAGGGATTTGGCTTCCAGGCACGTTCATGACCCGCAAAGATTCGCACGTTCGCGATGCTCAGTGCAACGACCGGCCTGGCCTCCTTTCATCCCGCTCTACCCCTCACCCTCACGCTCCGTCTCCTCCCCCTCCCCCACAACAGTTTGCGACCGGACCACATGACGAACTTTCCTCGGCTCATCGACCTCGGAACCGGCATCAGCCGACGACGCTTTATTGCCGGTGTCGCCGCATCGGGAGCATTGGCTGCCTGCTCGGGCTCTGACGGTGGCGTTTCGTCTGGCGACGCCAGCGATGTAGCCGGCCCATCGGGCGAAGGGTTCACGCTGGTCCAGCGATTCCCGAACAACGTGCTGGTCCCCGGCGAGATCCGCATGCCGATCACGCTGTCGACCGGTGCTGCTGAATTCATCCAGGACGGCCCGGCCACGCTCGGCGCCCGCGTGGTGGACATCGATGGCAATCCAATCGGCAGTGCATTCACCGCGGTGAAGCGGACCGTCGCTCCGGCGCCGTACTACGACTTTCGCACCACGATCGACACGCCCGGTGTCTACGCCCTCGTCGTCGATGGCGGGCCCGACACCGGCGCAGCGTTCCAGGTCTTGGAGCCCGGCGAGGTCGCTGTGCCAACGCCAGGACAGTTACTCCCAGGCTTCGACACACCGACGATCGGCAACGAGCAGGGCCTCGCCTCGCTGTGCACCCTGTCGCCCGAACCGTGCCCGTTCCACACCGTGTCCTTGACCGACGCACTCACCATGGGCAAGCCGGTGGCGTACTACGTGGGCACGCCGGCGTTCTGCTCAACCGGCAGTTGTGCGCCCGCACTCGATGCACTGGTCGCGAGCCGCGAACTGTTCGGCGACAAGATCACCTACGTGCACGCCGAAGTGTTCACCGACGATGCGGGGATCGACATCGCTCCGGCAGTTACCGCTGTCGGCATGACCTACGAGCCGGCGCTGTTCCTGACCGATGCGAGCGGCGTGGTCGTCGAGCGCCTCGACGCCGTCTGGGACTCCACCGAGCTCAACGGCCGCCTCACCCTCCTCACCAGCTGAGCGGCGCCACGTTTCCTTCTCACTGCGTTCCGCCGGCTCCTCGGTGACCCAAGTCATGGCCGTCGCAGCGCGCCTTGCGAGAAGAAAACCTGATCGCCGCTCAGTTTGAGAAGAGGGAAGAAAAACGCAAAACGCCCGCGGTCAAACCGCGGGCGTCCTCTTCAATCTTTATGTTCATCGTTGTACTGAGCGGTGATCAGATCTTCCGAGGCCAAGGCGCGAGGCGACGACCTTGACTTCCGTCAACGAGGAGCTCTCGCAACGCAGGCATCGGGAGATCTGGCGCCGCTCAGGAGAACGACTGGCCGCAGCCGCAGGAGCGGGTTGCGTTGGGGTTCGTGACGGCGAAGCCGCTCTGATCGAGCCCATCTTTGTAATCGAGCGTGGCGCCTTCGAGGAGCTGTGCCGAGGCCGGGTCGACGACGACACGGACCTTGCCATCGTCACCAAAGTTGGTGACGTTGTCGTCGGCGGCGATGTCGCCGTCGAAGAACATCTCGTACGAGAAGCCGCTGCAGCCGCCGGGGCGGACAGCAACGCGAAGTGCGAGGTCTTCGGCGCCCTCTGCTTGAAGCAGCTGGCCGACCTTGCTGGTTGCGGTTTCGGTAAGTGTGATCATGTGACAGTCCTCCTCAGGAGCTCTCTCAGTGTGCAGTTAGATTATCTGGTTGAAACGGTGACTCGGCAAGGTGTGCGACTCGTGACATCGCAAAAGTCATCGATCTGGGTGTCGCCCATGTCGGCAACGAACCCGGTGACGAGGCCGCGATGCAGGCTGCAGACAAGGTCAGGGTGTTGCTGAGCGAGGTCAGCGAACGGACAATTGGCGAACGACACGACTGCCGCGAGGGCGTCATCGGCGGTGAGGTCGGCTCGCGGATCGTCGCTGACGACGGGGTCGAATCCGAGACGGTCAAGGTCGGCGACCAACGCTTCGAGTGTCGACGGGGCGTCGCGGTATCCAATTGCCCGACTACAGCCTTCGTCGTATCCAACGGCCTCGGCGTCGTCTGGCGTGGCCTGCAGCCGCTTGGCCATCGACAGCACCATGCGGGCGAGTACCGGCATCGTGGGAGGCTCGAGCCCGAGTGATGGGGCATCGGGCGCAACCGAATAACGATGTTGCGGACGGCCCACATCACCGCGCCCACCGACTTCGACCGACAGCAGGCCGACCTCACGCATCCGTTCAAGGTGCGGCCTCACCGTGTTCGCGTGGAGCGAGAGCGTTTCGGAGATCTCGGCGGTGGTCTTTGGCGCCGACGCTCGGGCGAGTTCGAGATAGATGGCGTAACGCGTGTTGTCGCCCAAGGTCTTGAGTAGATCGAGTTGCGACGTGGACACGTGAGGAGATTACACGGTTTTGGCCGGTAAAATAGCCCCTATGGCTTCAGCACTGCCCACAACTGCTCCGCCTCCTGGCCGCGACGAGGTGATGGAAGTGCTCCGATCGGTGATCGACCCAGAATTGGGTGCCGACATCGTGTCGCTTGGCATGGTCCCCTCGCTGGTCGTGCATCCCGATGGCATCGTCAATGTTGAAATCAAGCTGACGATCTCCGGCTGCCCGATGCGTGCCGAGATCCAGAAGGAAGTCAAAGATCGGGTCGAGCTGCACCCGGGTGTCTCGAAGGTCAAGATCACCTGGGGCGAGATGAACTCGGAAGAGCGCAGCGAAGTGATGACGAAGGCGCGTTGGAACGCTCGAGAAAATGCCCAGGCCACCGAAGTCCCTGCCAATTGCAAGGTGCTTGCAATTGCCAGCGGCAAAGGCGGGGTCGGTAAGTCATCCGTCACGGTCAACCTCGCTGCAGCGCTGGCCTCGACGGGGCTCACCGTCGGTGTGCTCGACGCTGATATTTGGGGATTCTCGATTCCGCGGCTGCTCGGCATCTCTGACCGACTCGAAGCGCATCCCGTGACAGGCGAAGATGGCGAGCCCGGCACCCCGAAGATCTTCCCCAACGAGCGCGTAGTCGGCGACGGCCTGCTCAAGGTCGTGTCGACGGGCTTCATGGTCGACGAGGAAACTGCGCTCATGTGGCGCGGCCTCATGCTGACGAAGGCGGTCGAACAGTTCCTTCGCGACGTGCGCTGGGGCGAGCTCGACTACCTCCTGATCGACATGCCGCCCGGCACCGGTGACGTACAAATGGGCCTCGCCCGAATGTTGCCGAGTACCGAGCTCCTGGTTGTCACCACACCTGCACTTGCTGCACAAAAGGTCGCTCAACGCGCTGCCGACATGGCCCGTCGCAGCTTTCTGAAGGTGCTCGGCGTGATCGAGAACATGAGTGCCTTCACCTGCGACCACGGCGAGTCGTACCCGCTGTTCGGTTCTGGCGGTGGCGCTGCGCTGGCCGAGGCCATTGGCGCACCGCTCCTCGGTCAGATCCCTCTTGAACCGACGGTTGCCGCCGGCAACGACGCTGGAAACCCTGTAGCGATCGAGGGGACTGGCGCTGCCGCCGACATGTTCCGGTCGATCGCCCAGCGAATCATCACCGACATCGCTCCCCCGTCGCGTCCCAACGACATCGACATGGCCGGCTGCTCAGCCCACATCGGCGACGGCGTCAACGAGGCGTTCGTGAAGGTCAACGCTCGATCCAAAGGCTGACGCTGACTGTCACACCGAGGTCAGACCAAAGTGTGACAACAACGCTGCGATTCGGGAACTTCGACCGCCGTCTGAACGACTCTGGACTTCCGCCACAGAGTTGCGAAAGGGGCCTGACCCCAACTACCTGAGGGTGTCGTAGTCGGCGTCGCCGGGCATGGCTATCGAGATCTTGCCGCCGTCGATCGAGCGGAGCTTCGGCAAGATGCAGGCGATGTTGGTCAGCGCCTCGCCGGCAGCGACAGCATCAGCAGCAGTCGCCGACTCCATCAGGCGACGCAGGTTGTACATCGTGGGCGGCATCATCATCAGCTCGCCTGCTTCTTGCATATCGAGCGCCTTCTGCGGGCTGACCCACAGGCTGTCGGTTGTCTCCTTATCGTCGTGCAGACCCTCCTGACCGGCAGGCGCTTCGGTCACGAAGAAGCGGGTATCGAAACGCCGCTTCTCGCCGACCGGCGTAATCCAGTGGTCGACGTAGTGCGTCGTCGACAGGTCGAGGACGAGATCATGCCGCTTGCACAGTTCGACCATCGAGAGTTCACCGTCGTGTACCGCGTGGCGTTCGTCGTCACCGAGGTCGAGCGGTTCACCGTCGCGACGCTCAGCGAGCAGCACACCGGCTTCTTCGAAACACTCGCGAATCGACGCGACCCAAAACGCCAAGCCGCCGTGGTCGATACCGAGTTGCGCTGACGCGTCGACATCTTCGAGACCTGCACAGAACGGTGCAATCTCGTCGGCATGGTCGGCGTCGTCGACGCGGCCACCGGGGAACACGTACATGCCAGCGCCAAAGGACGCATTGCCGGTGCGACGCAACATAAAGACCTCGAGCCCAAGCTCGCCGTCGCGCACCATCATCACGGTGGCTGCGGCCTTGATCGGAACAGTGGTCGGGTCGAACGTCTCAGTCATGAACGCTCGACACTACGGAGCAATACGCCCCAGGTTTCAGTTGGGGTCAGACCCCAACTGAAACGCGCCAACTGAAACGCGGGTGTCAGGAGACGGTTTCTGACTCGGCGGGTGCTTCGATCTCCGGCTCATCTTCCTGGCGAAAAGTGACGTACGCGACTGCTGCGGTAACTGTTACAGCGAGGATGGTCCCGACGACCTTCCAGTTGTCGTTCAGGAACGCTGTCGCATCAGCCTGACGAGCGAAGGCCCAGTCGGTGATCGGGTCGCCACCGTTGTCGAGGTCGACCCAGTAGAAGTACCAGGCGAGGTACAGGCCCGACAGCACCACGAATGCCGCAGCAACCCTGTCGATGTACTGCATGGAGCTGCGGAGGAACTTGAGCAAACTGGTGTTGGCGAATGCGAAACCGACGGTCAACGCACTGACCAGGAGCGCCATGCCGGCGCCGTAGGCCACCATGTTGCCAACACTGTCAATGAACGTCTCACCTGGGCGAGCACTGAAGACGGTGGCGAGGAACAGGCCGATCGTGCAGCCGATCGACGCGACTGCGTACGCCACGCCGTAGATGAACATTGACTTGACTGTCTGGTCTTTCTTGCCCGAGTCGATCTGCGGCGTCATGAACGGCGGCTTGTAGCCGAACAGCATCGCGATACCAAGAACGATCAGCGCAACAGCGATGAAACCGGTGACATATTTGGAGTTGGACGAAATCGTCGAGCGCAGTGGCACCGACAAGAATCCGATGATCAGGAACACGGTCAGGAAGCCTGTTGAGACGGCGGCACTCACCTTGAGCGCTCGCTTGAGCGACGCTTTCTGCGTGCCCGGCGCGCCGCCGGAGACCCCGAGGAAGTACATCAGGTAGGTCGGAAGCAGAATGAACCCGCACGGGTTGACAGCGGCAACAAGGCCTCGGATGAACGACAGACTCATGCTGAGGCCTCCAGCAATTCTTTGATTTCGGTAACCAGATCGTCGGCGTCGATGACGCCGGTCTGCTCGATGATTCTTCCCGCGGGCGTGACGAACAGAGTGATCGGGAAGTTCACCGCGCTGATCGCATCGGTGAACTCAGCGAAGTCGTCGCGGTAGAGCTCGTAGTTCACGCCTCGTTCAGACGCGAAGCGCTCCATCTTCTCGATCGAGTCACGCGGATTGACGCCGATGAAGCGCACCTGGTCGCCGAACTCGGCGTGGGCTTCGGCAAAGTCGGGGAGTTCCTTGGCGCACGGAGGGCAGTCCGCGAACCAGAAATTGATCACCAACGGCTGACCGAGGAACGACGCAGTGTCAATGTCGTTGCCATCACGATCGCCCAGCGTGACGAGCGGCAGCGGATCGCCTTGAAGATCTTCGTTAGCGAGGCCGTCGTCAGGGAATGCGACGACCTGACGACTGTCGGTGAGGCGGGCGTCAAGTTCGTCATCGCCTCCGTTGGTGGCGACGACGGCGAAGGCAACAACGAGCAGTGCCGCGACGGCAAGCGAGCTGGCAAGCAGTCGTGGTCGGGCGATCTTCACCCCCAGAAGGGTAGTGACACGGTTTGTTCTCCCGCTCGAAGCCCAGCGAAACGATTTCTTACAGAATCTGGCTCAGCATTTCGCCTGCCACGGCCCGGTTCGGGCGCAAGACACGGTGGGGGAACCCGTCTTCGCAACCCGAACCGAGCCCAACCCCGCCCAGCGCGCCCGCCCGAGGCAGACCGCTGGCGTCGGGTGTTTCGGTCTGACCCGGTGTTTCCACCCGGCAGCCCCACACGAAACACCCGACGCGACGGTCAGGCCGAATGGGAGGAGGGACCTGATGGAATTGGGAAGGGATCAGGCCGAGATCAGCGGCACGCCGACCGGACCCATCTCGTCGTAGATCACTTCGGGGCGAGGGTGCTTCGGCGGCCGGCCGCATGGCCGCTTGCCAGCGATGATCCGGCCGCCCGAGAGCAACTGGCCACCCCAGACACCCCAGGGCTCTTCTCGTTCGAGTGCACCGGCGAGGCACTGCTCAGCGAGCGGGCAAAGTGCGCACATCGCCTTGGCGCGTGCGACGTCGACCACGTGGTCAGAGAAGAAGAGGCCAGCCATGGTGCCATTGCCGTCGGCGCATCGAGCGACAGGCGCACGTGCACCAAGCAGCTCATCGGCCACGGCATCACCGGGTAAGTCCGGCGGGCGTTGTCTGGTGGGATCGAGTTCATCGAGGTCGTCGAGAGGAGCGAAGGTGCTCATGGGAAGTTCCGTTTCAGAAGAAGTGTCAGGGTTGTTGGTTGCGATGGTGTGGTCCCGGCGTGGCCAGATGCCGGCCGGGTTGGCGTGGGTGATGTTCGGAAGGGTCTTCATGTCATTGGCGCTTTCTGTGTTGGTCTTGCGGTTGATGCTGCGGCCCGGCGCAGTGGCCAGGGGCGGTGGATGGAGAACCGAAACCGGAAAACCAAAAAGGCCGCCGGGTTGATCAACCCGGCGGCCTCGAAAGAGGTGATCTGACGTAGAAAGTTACGTCAGCACCCTGTCGAGGTTGCCGGTAGCGATTCGCTTGGTGAACTGCTTCTTCGAGACACACACGTTCTCGCCAAGCCCACCAAGCCATGCCATGCCGTTACCGAGACCGGTGACGACAGCGTTGCCAGTGATTGCCGGGACGGCGTGCACGGGCGCGGCTGCGGAGACATACGCATGGCCGGAAGCGGCAAACGAATGGGGTGCGATGGGCGCGTGGAAGGGCAGACGCTGAACAATGCGCTGGGAAATCAACGTCGTGGTGCTCATTGGCTGGTCCTTTCCGGGCGTGTCGGCGGTGTCGGTCGCAAGCGCGACCGGCTGGGTTCAAGCACTAGGCAACCACGATGCGTGATGCTCGGTCAAGCGAGTTTCGAGAGTTGTCAAACTTTCTTGCGCCACGAGATGTGGAGAGATCCGTGCTTCGTCCCTCAGAAGGACCCGGGTCGACACTTCGGCAGTTTTCTTGCAGAAAGTTCTCAACGCGGGCACAGTGGGCCAGTGCAACTCGTCCCCAGCGTCATCGATTTGGCGATCTACCTGGTCGGATGGACGATTGGCTGGCTATTGCTCTGGCGGCCTCGACCCCTTCCGGCGGTCGGCGCCGCCGATGCTCGCCAGGCGATTGCGGTGGTGATTCCGGCCCGCGACGAAGCAGCCGCGCTCCCCCATCTCATCCCTGCGCTGGTCGCTCAACTCCGACATGGCGACCAACTCGTCGTGGTCGATGACCACTCGACCGACGACACCGGCAATGTTGCTGCATCACTCGGGGCAACGGTCGTCGTGCCGCCTCCGCTACCGGCCGGATGGCTCGGCAAGCCCCACGCTTGCTCGATCGGTGCCGGGGCGACAACTGCCCCGCACCTGCTTTTTCTCGACGCGGACGTCCGACCCGCACCTGACCTTCTCGATCGAGTCGGTACCGAGTTGGCCGCCCATCCTGACGCCGTTGTTTCGGTCCAGCCGTGGCATACCACTGCCCGGTGGGTCGAGCAGGCGAGCATCCTGTGCAACGTCACGGCCCTGATGGGGTGCGGCGCCTTCACCGCCGCCGGCGATCGGGTCACCGCAACAGTGGCGTTCGGCCCGGTGCTCGCTGTCGATCGGTCGACCTACGACGCGGCAGGTGGGCATGCCCATCCAGATGTCCGGGCGATGCACACCGAAGACATCGGCCTCGCCCGCACCATCCGCCAGTGCCATCTCTTCACCGGAGCCCCCGACACATCGTTCCGGATGTATCCCGACGGCCTCTCGCAGACGATTCGCGGGTGGACTCGCAGCATCGCCACTGGTGCTCGCTTCACCACGTGGTGGCTGGCACTTGCCACCCTGCTGTGGGTCTGGTCGCTCGCCGGCGGATGGCTTGCATCCCCGTTGCTGTATCCGCTCAGCGCGCTGCAGGTCTGGGTGCTCGGCCGACGCGCCGCATCGGTTCACCCCGTGACGGCTCTGCTGTTCCCCATCGCCGTCGCTGCGTTCGTGGTGATCTTCGTGCGCAGCCTGTTCGCGGTCGCCTTCGGACGCCAGGTCACCTGGAAGGGCCGCACCGTCGCAGCCAGCTGATCGGTTGTCACACTCCGGTCTTGTCACACTCCGGTCTTGTCACACTTTGGTCTTGTCACACTTTGGTCTGACCAAAGTGTGACGGGACGGGAGTGTGACAAGACTGCGCTGCTCCACCTTGTTTGCCCTGGTTGAATGAAGGCATGCAAGGTGCCCCCCGTCGCATCCGAATCGTCGCAGTCATCGCAGCTCTCGCTGCAGCTGCAAGTTTCTCGAGCGTGGCATTCGCCCACGACGAAATTGAGTCGTCAATCCCCGAGCATCAGTCGCAAATCAACGAACCGATTGACGAAGTCACGATCAACTTCGGCGAGCCGGTCAGCGGCGTCGAACTCGGCCTTCGGGGCCCAGACGACGAACGGATCGCCGGTGAAGTCACTGTCATTTCCGACACTGAGGCCCACCTTAATTTCGCCACGCTGACCGAAGAGGGCGAGTACATCGTCCAGTACCTCGCCGAAGAAGACGGCCATCTCGTGGCCGGCGCCATTACCTTCACCTACGGCGACCGAGCCGGTGAGGGTGCCGACGCTGGTATCTGGATTATTTTCGGAGTGGTCGCTGTTGCAATTCTCGGCGCTGGCGCATTCTTCAGCTTCCGCCGGAACAACGCCCCAGGCGGCGCCGTCAACGACGACACCGTTCCCGCCTGATCAACGACCGCCGACAGGCGATGTCGATCAGGCGATGTCGATCAGGATCTTGCCGACGTTCGCATTCGTCTCCATGTAGGTGTGCGCCTCAGGGAGCTGCTCGAAGCTGTAGCGCGAGTCGATCACCGGGCGCAACGCGCCTGATTCAAACAGCGGGAGGATCTCACTGATGAATCGTTGCATCAACGCGATCTTGCGCTCCAACGGCCGAGCACGGAGCGTCGTACCGATCCAGGTGATGCGCTTCATCAGCAGCAAACCCATGTTGACCGGAGCGGTCCCGCCGCCCATCAGCCCAACTTGCACCACGGTGCCGTCCATCGCCAGTGCCTGCAAATTCCGATCGGCTTCCTCACCGCCAACGACGTCGAGGATCGTGTCGACCCCATCCGGAATCTCGGCTTTGAGCGCGCCGAGCCAGTCGGCCGGGCTCCGCTCAAGCACAAGGTCAGCACCCAGCTCGCGGCATGCGTCGGCCTTGCCGGCCGAGCAGGTGACAGCGATGCGAGCACCGAGTGCCTTGGCGATCTGAATACCTGCGGTGCCGACGCCCGATGCTCCAGCGTGGATCAAACCCCAGCGGCCCGACGTCAAGCCACCCTGCACGACGAGTGCGTCCCAGGCGGTCAGGAACACTTCTGCGATTGCCGCAGCCTCGGCCAGTTCGACATTGCTCGGCACCGGCAATGCCTGACGACTATGCGTCACGACCTTCTCGGCGTAGCACCCTCCCGATTCGATGCCCATCACTCGATCGCCCACGGACCAGTTGGTGACTTCGGTTCCGATTGCGGACACCGTGCCGGCGTATTCGAGGCCGGGGATCTCGATCGCACGGTTGCGCGGATCGTTGTACATCCCCATGCGTTGCAGCGTGTCGGCGCGGTTCAGCGCCGTGTGCGCGATGTCGACGACAATCTCGTCAGGCCCGGGCGTCGGGTCGTCGACCTCCTCGATCTGTAGGACCTCGGGGCCGCCATGTTCACGAAGGACGATTGCGCGCATAGTGGCGAACTTATCCCTGAACGCGCCGTCGCCCAGGTTCGGAACCTCATCGAAACCTGGGCAACGTGTCTGCTGGCCAAAGCCCGCAGATCAGATGAGACCGCCCGACAGCACTTGTGCCGAGCGACCACATGTGGATACGCCTCGCAACCTAGAGAAGTGGCGTCGGTTCGTGCCGGGAATTAACTCGCGGACGAATCGCCATCAGCAGGCGATGCCGCCGGGTCGATGAAAACCATCTCGCGGTAGTACGCCATCTCACGGATCGATTCACGAATGTCGTCGAGCGCACGGTGCGACCCTTGACCACGGGGGCGCTTGTGATCAATCGCCGGATACCAACGCTTCACCAGTTCCTTGACGCTGGAGACGTCGATCGAGCGGTAATGCAGATAGTTCTCGATCTCGGGCAAATACGCGTCGAGGAATCGGCGGTCGGTACCGATCGAGTTTCCGCACAGGGGCACGGTGCGCTCTTCGGGCACGTGCTCCTGAATGAACGCCAACGTCGCAGCGCCCGCCTCTTCCAGAGTGATGGTCGATGCCTTGATCTGATCAAGCAACCCTGATTTCGTGTGCATGTCGACAACGAACGGGTCCATCGCAGCCAACTGCTCGTCGGTCGCATGAATGACCAGGTCAGGCCCCTCAGCAATGATCTCCAGGTTGTCGTCGGTGATCAACGTGGCGATCTCGACAATCACTTCCGAGGTGTGATCCAAGCCGGTCATTTCGAGATCCATCCACACGAGCATTCGGCGAAGCGTAACGGCACTGGCGCTCCGGGTCGCTGAACGCTCATCCCTCCGACATGATGGACCCGTGGCCGAATTCGCAGCGATCCTCAGTGCACCTGGTGTGCAAGAGGTCTGTGACCTTCGGCCGGACGCCCCAGGGCGTCTTGGGTTCATGGCGTATCACGGCGGAAATCTCGAGCTGCAGACCGATGTGATCGCAGCTGCTGCGGCGGAGCGGTCTGGTGCCTCGTACTACGGCGTCGTGCAACCTGTTCCCATGCGCGAGCACCTCTCGTCGATCAAGGTGCGACCTGCGGAGTCTGAACGGTTGGCGGCATTCATCGAACACGTCGACGTCGTGATCACGATCCACGGGTTTGGTCGACGCGGCATGTTCAGCGCGCTGCTGCTCGGCGGAAACAACCGCCCACTCGCCCACCATGTTGGTGGCGCACTACAAAGGGCGCTCCCCGCGTACGACATCGTCACTGATCTCGAGACGATTCCGAAAAAGCTCCGTGGCATGCACGTTGACAACCCGGTGAACTTGCCGCGCCAGGCGGGCGTACAGATCGAGCTGCCGCCGCGCGTCCGCGGTTCCAGCCCGATGTGGTGGGACTGGGAAGGTCCGGGGCTGACACCCCACACCATTTCACTGATCGACGGTCTGGTCGAAGCAGCAACGACCTGGCCGAACGAGCCGCGTTAGCTGGCGTATCAGACAAAGTTTGGGTGCCCCCGGTCGAGGCCAAACGCTGAGCGTTATGAGCATCACCCGCTTGTGCGCGTATTGCGACGGATCTCGGATGGAGCCAGGGGGTTGCGGCGCACCGAAGCGAGCGATGGATGTCCCAGAAGTGGTAGAAAAGCTCGTGAGAGGGGGTGCTCGTGAAGCACGGAGTTTGGGCTATGAACTATCCAGTGGTGCGGACGATGTCCGAGGTCGTCGAGTTCGCTGTCGTGGCGGAACAGGCCGGCTGGGACGGCGTGTTCGTCAGCGACTCGATCACCGACGGTGCGAGTGACCCGTGGGTGACCCTCGGAGCGATCGCAGCCCGGACGGAGCGGATCACGCTTGGAACCTGGATCTCGGCCCCTGCGACCTACCAGCCATGGAGGCTGGCACTTGCCGCGGCGTCGCTCGATCAGTTGTCGGATGGCCGCGTGATGCTCGGCGTCGGCCTCGGCGTCGGGTCCGACTTCAGTCGGTTCGGGGACGACTCTTCACCCGGTGATCGGGCACGACGTTACGACGAAGCCCTCGAGGTCATCAAGCTGCTCTGGTCAGGCGAGCCAGTGACGTTCGCCGGCGAATTCTTCCGGCTCGACGACGTCACACTGCCGGTCGTACCTCGGCAGGAGCCTCGGATTCCGACGGTGATCGCAGGCTGGTGGCCGAACGAGCAGCCATTCCGTCGCGCTGGTCGCTGGGACGGCACGATGCCCTATTGGCCGGCCTTGCTCGAGGGTGAGGTCGGCCCCGAGGGCCAGACGTCGAACGGCACGATCGATGGTGAGCTGCGCGACCTCATGGCGTTGTATCGGGAGGTGGCAGACGAGGTCGGCGAGGTCGTGCTGCCCCGCCAGGAGCGTGATGACCCCGAATACCGTTCCCTCGCGGATGAGGTCGGGGCGACATGGTTGTTGACCGCCTACCGGATGGACCTCGACGAGCTACGCAAGGGTCCACCGAGATAACCGGACTGCGTAACGGGTGTGTCCCCGATCGCCGGGTTGGTGACGGGACTCTGCGGCCCCGGATTGGCGGCACGCCGCAGACCATGCGAACGTTGTCTGACAGGGCCCTAGCTGGCGAACGGAATCGGCAGGGAGATTCGCACGTCACCACCAGGACCGTCGCCGAGCACAACGGTGCCGTCGTGCGCAGCGACGATGCCCCGGGCGATCGACAGGCCAAGGCCAGCGGTGCCAGTCCGCGTGTCCCGCGCCGGATCGGCTCGGGTAAACGGCTCAAAGGCACGGTCCCGGAACTCGTCGGGAAATCCGAGGCCTTCGTCGTGGACCCGCAGCGTCACGCTGCTTTCGTTTCCGACAACCTGTACCAGCACGACCGAACCATCAGGGGCATGGCGGATGGCGTTGTCGAGCAGGTTGCGGATCACACGAGCGAGCTGCGATCCGTCGGCATCGACCATCACCCGTTGCGTTGCTTCGAGTAGCAACTTGATAGCCCGACTCTCGGCGAGCGGGCGAACGATTTCCATTGATTCGTCAGCGAGTTCGGTGAGATCGATGCGAGCACGGCTGAGCTGCAAGGTGCCACTCACCAGACGCGTGTGGAGCTGCAGGTCGTCGACCAGGAAGGTCAGTGCCCGCACCTGACGTTCCATGCCCGCAAGGTAGAGATCCGGGTCATCGGCGACACCGTCACGAATCGCCTCGACGGCGGCACGCAACGCTGCAAGCGGCGTACGGAGGTCGTGAGAGATCGACGACAGCATCAACGAGCGTTCGGTCTCGATGGCATTCAGGCGGTCGACCATCACATCGAACATCTCGGCGGCCTCACCCAGTTCATCGTTGCGGACCACGCCGGTCCGGGCGGTGAGGTCGCCGTCCGCCACGCGCATCGCCGCGTCACAGATGCGCTTCGCATCGCGTGCGACGGGACGCGCCATCAGCATTGCGACCATCGCCGCACTCAGGACCGCTGGCACCAGCACCCACATGAGGAGCCGCCGGTCGTGGTCATTGATAAACATTTCGTTGGCCGCAACGGCAATCATCAAGATCGCTACGCCGAGGACGGCGAGATTCGCGCCGAGGAAGCGGCGGCCTAGGCGATTCATCCGATGGGCCTTGTGCCCGATCTCTTGAAGGTCGACGGCCGAACGTGCGACTTCCCCATCGTGGGTGTGCGTGCTGGTCATTCAGTTCTCGACGGCTCGAACCGGTAGCCGACACCCCACACCGTGGTGATCCACCGCGGGTGCTCAGGATCGGACTCGATCTTGTTGCGAATACGACGGACGTGCACCGTCACAGTGGCAGGATCCTGCCACTCAGGCGAGGACTGCCAGACCGACTCAAGGAGCTGAGCGCGCGAGAACACTTGACGCGGCGACGAAGCCAGGAAAAGCAGCACGTCGAACTCCTTCGGGGTCATGTCGACAATCTCATCGCCCATGCGAACCTCACGGCTCAACGGTTCGATGCGGAGCCCATCGAACGTCAGCGTGGCGGGTGCGTCTTCGACGCGGCCAGCAGTACGGCGGAGTACACCATTCACACGTGCAGCGAGTTCGCGAGGTGAGAACGGCTTGACCACGTAGTCGTCGGCGCCGAGTTCAAGGCCCGCCACGCGGTCCGATTCTTCAGCTCGGGCCGTGAGCATAATCACCGGAATCGAGCTGGTTGATCGAACACGGCGCAGAATATCGAGGCCGTTGACACCGGGGAGCATCATGTCGAGCACGATGAGGTCGGGCGGGTCGGCATCGAGCAGTTCGAGCGCGGTGTGGCCGTCACCGGCCTCGGCTACCTCATGGCCATCGCGGCGCAAGTAGCTGACGACCACCTCTCGCACGGTCGGTTCGTCATCGACCACAAGAACTTTGCTTCCCGTCATATGAACAGCCTCGCTGGTTGACAACTCGCGTTCAACTCTTCGTGCAGGCAGTTTCTTTTTTGGCTCGCCCTCTGCCCCGCTGGGAGTTTCCAAAACTGAGACCATTTCTCACCCCTCACGCAAGGAGATGCTCTCCATTTCGGGGCATTCGCTGAGGATTTCCGAATTGGAGATCACCAGTCGTCGCAAGCGCGTTGAATTGGTCTCCATTTCGGAAGGAGGGGTTGCGGGGCTATGGGGCAAGACGAGTGATAGCCCACGTCGTGTCACTGGTGGGGCGGTAGCGGAGCCGATCGTGCAGGCGACTCGGGCGGCCTTGCCAGTACTCCCACTCGATCGGAATGATGCGCCAGCCGCCCCAGTTGTCGGGCCGCGGGACAGTCTCGGTGTCGGCGAAGCGTTCGGCCGTCGCTGCAAGGAATTCATCGAGCTCGGACCGATCGGCGATCTCGTCGCTCTGCGGGGACGACCATGCTCCGAGCTGCGACGCCCGCGGACGGGAGGCGAAGTAGGCGTCACTCTCCTCGGCCGATATGCGCTCGACGGGGCCACGCACTCTGACCTGGCGGTGGAGATCGAGCCAGCTGAATGTGGCCGATGCGACGGGGCTGGCGTCGAGTTGTTGGCTTTTCGCCCCGTCGTAGTTCGTGTAGAAAACCAACCCGCGTGCATCGATGCCGCGCACCAGGACGATTCGGGAGTCTGGAATGCCATCGAGCCCGATCGTCGCGAGCGTCATCGCATTCGGCTCAACGACCCCCGCATCGAGCGCCGCGTCGTGCCAGATCTGCCATTGAGCAATCGGGTCAGCATTGAGCTCCTCGACATCCAAACCCGCCGTCTCGTACTGCACGCGTCGATCGCGAATTGAATCACTCATAACTCAACCTTCTCACCAATCGCGCCACCCGCGCCCCGCCCACATCGAGATTCAGTTTGCTCTAGACGAAGGCGGCCGAGACGAGAACACGGTTCGCCCATCCCACAGAAATCGGTCAAGACGCTCGCCGACGAGGAGTTCACGGAACGCCGCGATCGGATCAATCGGACCGAATGACGGTGATGTTGCGCATGTAGGGGTGGAGAACTTCCGGGACCGTGACGCTGCCGTCCTCATTCCGGTAGTTCTCGACAATCGCGGCCCACACCCGCGGGACAGCCAAAGCCGAACCGTTCAAAGTGTGCACGAACTCGCTGCCCTTGATCGGCTTGCCGTCTTCGCCGCGGCGCCGGAAGCGGGTGTTGCCGCGCCGGGCCTGATAGTCACCGAACCACGAGATCGACGACACCTCGAGCCAGGTGTCGACACCCGGCGCGTAGACCTCAACGTCAAAGGTGCGGTGATGGCTCTGGCCCATGTCGCCAGTACAGATCTCAATCACGCGATAGGGCAGGCCGAGGTCGGCCATTGCACTTGCGGCGCGCCCGATCATGTCGTCGAGGAGTGCCGGTGCCTGTTCGGGCAGGGCGAACGCCAGCATCTCGACCTTGTCGAATTCGTGGGCGCGCAGCATGCCGCGCGTGTCGCGTCCCGCCGAGCCAGCCTCGCGTCGGAACGACGGGCTGAAGGCCATCAGCCGGATCGGAAGATCGGTGTCTTCGAGGACCTCCTCGTTGAACAGCGATGTCAGCGACGCTTCGGCCGTCGGCACACACCAGAGGTCATCACGTTCGATCGAGTACGCATCGTCGGCGAACTTCGGCAACTGCCCGGTGGCGGTCAGCGTCGCCGTGGTCACCAGCGACGGCGGACGGATCTCCTCGTGGACATCAGCGTTACGGTCGAGACCGAACTGGGTGAGCGCACGCGCCATGGTCGCGCCGGCGCCACGTTGCATCGTAAACATCGCGCCCGAGATCTTTGTGGCGCGTTCGTTGTCGAGGATGCCGAGCGCTTCGGCCGTTTCCCAGTGCGGCACGCGCTGCCAATCGGGGAACTCTGCGCTCAGCCCGACCGGCCCGGTGATGACCGGGTTGTCGGCGTCGCTCACACCGTCGGGGGCGTCGGCGTGGGGGATATTCGGTATGGCGAGCAACACGTCTCTCAGCTGGGCCGACACATCGTCGTGCTCGCTGGCCAGCGACTTCTCGCGCCCCCCAAACTCCCGGCTCTGTGCCTGCAATGCCTCGGCTTCGTCGACCTTGCCTTCTCGACGGAGGCCGCCCACGGTTTTCGAGATCGAGTTGACTTCGGCGCGGATCTCGTCGCGCTCTGCCTGAATGACGCGCAACCGTGCATCAAGCTGAGCGGCCTGGTCAACGTCGTCGATCAACTGTGGCCAGCCACGGCGCGACAATGCGGCCTTCACACCATCGAGGTCAGTTCGCAGTAGCCGTTGATCAATCACGAAACAAGACGCTACAGGGCGCCTGCCACCCGGCCCTGACCGTTACCGCCCCGAGGAGCAGGGCAACCAAACGGAAGCGCGGAGTGGACAACGCATCGACGTTGCCCACTCGCGCCTCGCATTCGTTCCGCACGAGCCCTCCCGTGTTCTGATGACAGCATTCCTCGCTCGGCGCGCAGAGACACCGAACGTTGTTGTGTCATTCTCGAACGGCATTTGTCATCACCTCGCAATGATGCGCCAGTGGCAAGCAATGCCGGGCGACGATGCAACCGCCAGGACCCGTCAGCGGTCGTCGGGCGGAGCCGACAGGGTGGCGAACTCACGCTCGACGTCGGCCGTCGTGAGTACATCGTCAGATTCGCCTGAGGGTGCCGGATCATGGCGGCGATAATCCTGCGACTCGCCGTAGCCGTTGGCGAAGCGCTTGAAGAAGATATAGACGACGATGGTCCACAGGAATGTCGAGCCGCCCAATTTCATTATCCCGCCAGCCAACTGCTGGTCAACAGTGACGCTCCACCCGAAGACACGAACCGGAATGTCGTACTCCTTGTAGACCGCTCCTTCAGCGAACGTCAGCCAAGCTGCAGGCAAAGTCGGAATGACCGACTGCAGAAACAGATAGATGCACTTGCCGAGTGGGCCGATGTGGAGTTCCTTGAATGGGCCAACGACGGGCATCCACATCAGCAGTGAGAGCAATACCACGAGGGCGTGCAGTGAGTAGTGGAGCGGACCATTGTCGAGCGAGCTGTTCACGACCATCGGGATGTGGCTGATGATGACCACGACGTTGAACAGCACACCGGCAATCACCGGTTTCGTCAGAAACTTCAAACCGGTGTACAGGCGGCCGTCGCCCACCAGAACACGCAACAGCCACGGCGGCGTGGCAATGAGCGCAAGCGGCGGCAGGAAGTAGCTGAGCATCATGTGCTGCAACATGTGCGCCGAGTACAGGTACTCCTCGGAAATGTCATGCAGTGGCCAGTCGCTGGCAACCCACAGCATCACCATGGCTCCGACGAAGGCGTAAATATTCTTCCGAGTGACTACTGGCTGGCCCATCGGCACGGCCTTTGGGCCGATCACGCGGACCATGTAGACAAACGCGCCTGTCAAAAAGGCGACGAGGAGCCACACCTCGGGATGCCACTGAAATCTCCAGGGGTCCGCTGCGGCAAGGTCATTGGCCTGCTCGATCACAAACACAATCCTAGAACCCAGGTGTCAGCGCGCCCAGTCCTGCGACGGCGGCGTCGGTCACGTGGGCCCGAATCAGCCGGCGAAGAACTGGAACGTCGACAGCGCCGCAACGTAAACGAAGACAGCCAGGCCGAGGCCAATGTAAAACAGCCGGCCAAACAGTTTGTTGTCGAACTTGATGTGCATGAAGTACAGCACGACAGTGAAGAACTTCACGACCATCAGACCAAGCAAGACCGGCAGGAAGAGCGCGCCGATATCGATGTAACTGACGGCCACCTCGACTGCGGTGATGGCAGCGAGGATAAAGAAGATCGTGACGAACTGCCTATCGCTCGGGCCATGGTGCGCATCGGCACCGTGCTCGTCGTGGGCGGTGGGAGTTTCGAGTGTGTCAGTCATTGATCAAGCCGGAATCAGGTAGACGAGCGTGAAGATAATAATCCAGACGATGTCGACGAAGTGCCAGTAAAGACCGACCATTTCGACCGCTTCTGCCTCGTCGCCAGACACCTTCTCTTTCGACAACATACCAATCATCGCAACCAGCATGATGATGCCGATCGAGACGTGCACGCCGTGGAAACCGGTGAGGGTAAAGAAACTCGACGAGAACAAGCTCGTGGTGAACCCCAAGCCCTCACGGTAGAAGACCGTGAACTCGTAAATCTGTCCGGCGAGAAACAGTGCACCGAGCAGCGACGTGACACCGAGGTAAATTTTGGTGTTGCGGAGGTCCTTGCGGTTCGCTGCCGACACGGCCAGCACCATCGTGAGTGACGAGGTGAGGAGCACGAAGCTCGTTGCCGACGTGAACGGAATGTCCCACAGCTGATCAGGCCCCAGGTTTTCCGAGTGGCGGTTGCGGTAGAGCATGTAGGTGGAAATCAGGCCACCGAACAGCAGGCATTCCGAACCGAGGAAGAGCCACATGGCCAACTTCGTGTTCGAAAGACCAAGTGACGTGTGATGGCCACCGTGATCACCGGAATGATCGTCGCCAGCGTGGACGTCGTGCTCGTGCACGTCGCCACTATGGTCTTTGACGATTTGAACGGCGTCCTTCACCGTTTCGGAGATGAGCGAATCAGACATTGGCTAGTTCCTTGCTCGTCTCGTCGCCCTCGACCGGCGGGTCGAAGTCAGATGCTTCTGCGTCGGCTGGCTCGAGAGCCCAACCAAACATCGCCATCGTCGCGATCGCACCACCTGCGACGATCAACAGAGTGTTGTAGATCACGCCATATGCCATGACTGGCAGAGCGAACGCAAGAACCATCGGCCAGTAAGACGGAGCCGGGAGGTGGATGTTCGGATCGGCGTTGTCTTCTTCGAACTGAATGACCTCTTCGCCGGTCATCTTTTGCACGTACTCGTGCTTGTCACCTTCACCGACATCTTCGTACTTCCGGTGGAAGAACTCGTCGAGCTGGGACACCTGCGGCGTGCGAGCGAAGTTGTACTCCTTCGGCGGGCTGCTGGTGATCCACTCGAGGCTGCGTGCATCCCAGGGGTCAGCAGGTGCCGGCGGGGTCTTCGAGTTGGGACGATGCGTGATCCAAATGTTGACCAGGAAGAGCAGGATGCCGACGCCCAGGACGAAGGTGCCGATCGTGGCGACGAGGTTCCAGAAGCCGAGGTTGAAGAATCCCTCGCCCGCACGGAATTCGGTCCAGCGGTACATACGGCGTGGCTGGCCTTGCAGACCAATGATGTGCATGGGACCGAAGGTGAGGTTCATGCCAGCGATCATCAGCCAGAAGTTCCATTTGCCCAAGGACTCGCTGAGGAGCTTTCCGAAGACCTTCGGCCACCAGTAGTAGAAACCGGAGAACAGTCCGAGCACGGCACCACCGAAGATGACGTAGTGGAAGTGCGCAACGATGTAATAGGTGTCGGTCTGCTGCGTGTCAGACGGAGCCACTGCGTGCGTGACACCCGAGAGACCACCAATCGTGAACTGCACGATGAGGCCGACAGCGAACAGCATCGCCGTGGTGAACGTCAGCTTGCCGCCCCACAGTGTGAGGGTCCAGTTGATGATCTTGACGCCGGTTGGCACGGCGATGGCCATGGTGGCCACCGAGAACACTGCAACCGAGACCGGCCCGAGGCCCGAAGCGAACATGTGGTGGGCCCACACGCCCCAGCCGACGAAGCCGATCGCAGCGCCAGAGAAGACGACGAATGGGTAGCCAAACAACGGCTTCTTCGAGAAGACCGGAAGGACCTCGGAGATGATGCCGAAGGACGGCAAGACGAGGATGTACACCTCGGGGTGCCCGAAAATCCAGAACAAGTGCTGCCAGAGCAGCGGGTCGGCGCCAGCCTCGACACTGAAGAACTGGGCGCCGAAACTTCGCTGGAACATCAGCAGGAAGAGTGCGACTGTGATCACGGGGATGGCGAAGAGGAGGAGCATCTGGACGACGAAGGCCATCCAAGTAAAGATCGGCATCTTCATCATCGACATGCCCGGCGCACGCATGTTGAGAACCGTGACAATCAGGTTGATTGCGCCGACCAGCGAGGCGATGCCGGTGATCTGGAGGCCGAGGCCCCAGAAGTCGACGCCGTTGGTCGGGCTGAACGGCACCGAACTATTCGGTGCGTACATGAACCAGCCGCCATCAGCACCGCCGCCGAGGAACCACGACGTGTTGAGGAAGACGCCGCCGAAGACAAACACCCACAGCGAAAGCGCGTTCAACCGGGGGAACGCGACGTCGCGGGCACCGATTTGGAGCGGGATGAAGTAGTTGGCGAAGGCCGCAGCCATCGGCATCACGAAGAGGAACACCATCGTGGTGGCGTGCATCGTGAACATCTGGTTGTACTTGTCGGCCGACAGAATCGTGCCGTCAGGGCCAGCGAGCTGCAGGCGGATCAGGGCCGCTTCGAGGCCGCCGAGGATGAAGAAGAACATCGCAACGGCGCCATACATGATGCCGATCTTTTTGTGATCGACAGTGAAGGCCCACGAGCGCCAGCCGGTCGTCTCGACAGGACGACGGAGGTAGCCGTAGTTGGTGGAGGCCTTCGGAGTGGGGGCCGATCCACGCTGTGTCGTGGCCGGTGCTTCGGCTGGGCGTTCGATGATTGCCATGTGACGTCAGCTCCTTACTTGCGTTCGAGCAGGTAGGCGACCAGTTGGTCGATCTGGTCCTCGCTCAGGGCGAGGTAGGGCATGCCGCGAACAAGACCATTGGTCTCTTCGAGGCTTTCCGGGTCGGTGTACATCGGCTTTTTGGCCGGGGCATTACGCAACCATTCACGGAGTTCGACCTCATTGAGGCAGCTATCGGTGACACCGTCGAGGTAGGCCGCTCCAATGGTGCTCGGATCGGCGTCCCAGACTCCGGGGCGGCATTCCTTACTGAGCAGGTCCCACGACGCACCAGCGAACGTGTTGCGGGTCATGAAGTTAGTGAGGTTTGGCGCAGCACCGGACCAGACGTTTTGATCGGGACGGGAGATGATCAGCTCGTCGTTCGAGTCGGTGAGGCCATCGACCTGGTGACAGCGTGAGCACTGCGAAATGAAGGTCGATTCGCCCTCAGCAGCCAACGATCCAGCAGCCGGAGAGACGTAGTCCTGGGTCTGATTGGACTTCCAGATGGCAAAGTCTGCCGAGTTCATCGCAATGACTTCCATGCGCATGTTGGCATGACTGAGGCCGCAGAACTCGGTGCACTGACCGGCAAAGATGCCCGGTTCGTCGGCCTCGAGGCGAACGGTGTGGATTCGACCGGGAACCATGTCACGCTTGCCGTTGAGGCTCGGGATCCACCAGGAGTGGATGACGTCACGACTGGTACCGCGCACGAGCACCTTGGTGCCGGCTTCGATGACCATCTGGCCGGAGGTGACGATGGGCTCGTCGATACCGCCACAACCGTCTTGCACCGGGTAGTCAATTTCCCACCACCACTGCTGGCCGGTGACGTTGACAATGCACTCGGTGTCGGAGGTCTCAGCAAGATCCATGATCGTGCCAACCGTCGGGATGGCGATGCCGACCAAAATCAACGCCGGAAGAATCGTGAGGCCGATTTCAAGCGCCGGCTTACCGTGAGTTTGCTCAGGGATCGGCTGGCCGCGATCTCGGTACTTCCAGAGAGCGAAACCCAGCACAGAGAAGACGACGACGCCGACGACACCGGCGATACCGAAGACGACCCAGTCGAGGTCGTTGATCATCTGGGAATTCGGGCCCTTGGGCTGCCATGTGTCTTGCGGCGCATCAGTTGCGCAGCCAGCGAGCAACGCAGCGAGAGAGCCCGCTACGAGGGTGCGAACGAGCCGTGAGGAGGTCACGGACTTCAACGTAGTTGTGGTTTCCACAGCCTGCATTTTCGTGGTCGGTGATTGGTGGGACATGTTCAGGTCGTACGTCACGGCACGACCACATCGATTTCGGCGTCGGTGCCGGGAACGTAGAAGCGGAAGGCTTCGGGGTCGTCGGCGTAGGCAAAGCTGGGCTCGTCAAACTTGACGGTGATCAGCTGAGCGCCACCGTCTTCGACAAGCGACGTGCATGTGAGGTGGCGGTCGCTTTTCTCGCCATGTTCCTCGTCTGCGCCGTGGCCCTCTTCTGCGGCGTCGGCGCCCTCTTCGACCGGGGCGGGACCGAAATCGAGCGTGAGGCGACGTGCTTCGCCCGAGTCGTTGCGGAACACAATGTTGTTCGGGTTCGAGCGAGGCAGAGAGATGGCTTCGGCACCTTCGTCGACCGGGCCGGGTACATCGAACACGAGGCTGCCGGCTGCAGTCAGCGAGATCGTGTAGGTGCTGGCCTTGGTGGAAACGGTCTGGCTGGCGCCCTCATCGATCTCGAACTCGTCGGGCGAATCGCAAAACAATGCAGCGTCAGCAGCGACGGTCTCGTAGACGTGGATGTCACGCTCTCCGTCGATACCGGCAGCGACACCGCCGGCGACGACTGCGACGGCACCAAGAGTCAGGACGCCACCGATGGCACCCCGCTTGACCGACGGGCGGGCGGCGAAGATGAAACCAATGCAAGCAAGCACCGTTGCCAGCGTGACGAAGGCGATGATCGTGTTGGTTTTGGAGAGCCACAACATGATGCGGCTCAAGGCGTAGGCGATGCTACCGACGGCGACCGCTCCGAGTAACGGGTACTCGAGCGGGTTCGCGAGACGACCACGGACGGCAGCATTGGTGGTCGAATCAGTCGATGCACTCTCGGCCCAAGCCTGCACAGCCCACTGCGCACCTGCGGCGAGGAGGATGATGAGGCCGATCGTGAAGATCGACTGTTGCGTGACGAGGCCCAGGAGCACTGCGGCAGCACCGACGGCAAAGACCATCGGCCAGATGCTGGCGCCGGGCGGGTCGTCGGATGCTTCGGACGTGGCAACCGCAGTGGCGTCCACAGCAGAAAGGTTGGAGTCGGCAGCCCAGACGTTGACGCCGGCCAGGAAGGCAAGCGCGCATGCCGCCGACACGAGGCCGACGATGCCGAGGGCCTCGTTCTGCGTGACGCCATAGACGACCGCAGCAACCATCGCGAAGACGGAGGAGCCGATGAGGAGTTTGGAACCAGTAGTGAACATCAAGAACTCACTTGGTGACGTAGACGACGAACCAGATGGCCGTGTAGATGATGGACATGGCGTACCAGTAGATGGCGTGGGCGGCGAGGATCTCGTTGTCGCTGCGGCCCCCAGCGAACCGGAATGCGGCGACGACGGAGAAGATGACACCGATGAGCATCAGCGCCATGAATAAACCGGTGAGCGCATAGAACATGGTGGCGTACGCACCATCGCCGACACCGACACCCATCTCGGAATAGATGAACGCCTGAGCGTTGATCACCATGATCGCCACGAGGGCGGTAGCAGCAAGAGCGAAGACGCCGTGACCTCGGTCGCTGCGCTTGGCAGCCCACACGGCCCACTGAGCAAAGGTGCAGATGGCGATGAACGCAATCAGGGCGACGTTGGCAGCGACTTCAGGGATGACGACACCGCTGGGAAGCCAATTGCCGTCTCGCTCGACGAAATTGGTGCGCTGTTCGGACCAGACGGCGAGCATCCCGCCGACCATCATCGACATAGCGACCACGCCGAGCGTGGTGCCGACGATGATCTGGCGGCGCGGTGCGGCAACTGGGCCGGCAGTGAGAGCTTGCATCAGCTTTCGCCCTTCTCGGATTCGGTGTGGCCGTAGTTCGACTTGCTATCGGCCAGTGGTTCAGCCGACATCACCGTTGGTGTCTCGGCGAAGTTATTGGCAGGCGCCGGAGAGGCCGTGGCCCACTCGAGCGTTTGTCCGTCGTACGGATCGGCTTCGGCGTTGCCGTCCGAGCTCATCATCGAGGTGACGAGGAGGCCGATGAAGCCCAGCACGGTCAGCGCCATGAGCACGTGCCCGACGAGGACAAGAATGGCGTAGATGTCACGCGGCTCGTCGAAGCCGGCAACGTAGCTGGGCAGCGATGCGAGCACCGTTGCGAGCAGACCGAGGACGGCGAGCGGAAGCACCTTGGCAGCCTGAAGATTGACGCCCCAGAGTTTCGGCGCCCAATGGGCCATGCCGCCGAGCACAGCAAGGACGGTGCCGTAGACCACGTAGATCAAGGCGCCTTCGTCAAAGACCGTGCCTTGCAGGCCGAGGTCTTCGATGGCAAACAGCGCGGTACCGATCATGCCGACCATAACCATGCCAAGCCCGAGAAAGCCGAAGGCCAATGCCGGCGTGACGTTGGGCCTGGCACCCTTGACCGGCTTGGCGAGGAAGAAGGTCATCAGCAACACGATCGTGAGACCGAGTAGCGGGAGCAAGTTGAACATCGCCCACGGGACGACGTCGTAGAGCTTTTCGCGAACGTCGTCGCCTCCACCAAGGTAGAGATCGCTGCCCGCCCACGGAACGTTGTGCACGGCGACCTGGGTGACTGAGCCGAGGGCAGCGACGCCCATCAGAGCGAAGCCGGCAAACACGATGCCGCGTGCTGGCGTGCGCTGCTTGAAGAGCAGCGGTGCACCTTCGGCGAGTAGACCGGCGACTGGGATAGCGAACAACACCGCTGCGCCCGGCGAGAAGATCCAGCCGGCCCACTGGTACAGGCCCACGTTGCCACCGAAGGCTTCGCGGCCGTTGCGGTGATCGACGAAGAGGTAGGTCAACGTGCCGAGCAGGACCGGCATCACGATGACGAGTCCGAGACCCATAACGAGGGCCGACATTGCGAAGAACGGGACGCGGCGCAATGTCATGCCCGGTGCCCGCGTAGTGAGCACGCTGGTGGCGATCGAGACGCCCGTTGCGGCGAGGCCGATAGCCATCAGCCCGTGCGCACCGAGAAAGAGGTCAACCATGTCGGGGTCGCCACCGAGGCCGCCGCCGTTGTTCACGAGAGCGATCATCGAGAAAATCAGGCCGCCAGCCCACATCCAGAAACCGGTCGCGGCCAGGCGTGGGAACGCAATGGAGCGGGCGCCGAGCTGCATCGGGACGACAGCGATACAGAGGCCGATCGCAAGCGGCAACAGCGTGCCGAACACGAGCCCCACACGCTGCGCATCAAGGATCTGGGCGATGGCACCGTCATCGATGTTGCCGATACCGCTCCGCTCGATTCCGAGAATCACGTTGATAGCGACCGTTCCCAGAAGGCCCAGCAGGCCTCCACCAAGGAACAGCCTGCCGATTTTCTTGTGGTCGGTTGATGTCAGCCAATCGGCGACGGCGGTGAGCAGGCGATCAAGCGCGCTGTTTCCCGCTTCGACACTTGAAGCAATGACTTCGGCGGTGGGATCAATGGTTGTCATACGAAGTGGAGCTCACTTAATTCGTTCAACGGATCAGATTTCGACTGTCAAGTCGTTGGACACAACGGCCCGAGACTACTTGCACGGGGGCATTTCTTCTGAAATCAAACCAAGATTCGTCCCGGGCGCCAGAGAACAAGTTCACAAGACAAACGGGTTAGAACCCGTACTCCACGAAGACATCGAGTGACATGGCGCCAAAGAGCAGCGTGACGTAGGTGATGGAGAAACCAAAGAGCCGCATGCTCGCTGCCTCGGTGGGGTGCCTGCCCAACGCAATAGTGCCACCAAGAAACACAGCGCCGAGGACAACGGCAGAGATCCCATAAATCCAGCCGAGATCAGCTACCGGGATCAGAACCAGCGTGGAGATGCAGAGAGCGACGGTGTACAAGGTCATCTGCTTGACCGTTTCGGCCATCGACACCACGCTGGGAAGCATCGGGACGTCGGCAGCGCGGTAGTCGTCGGCGTACTTGACAGCCAGTGCCCAGAAATGAGGTGGCGTCCAGAGGAACATCACAATGAAAAGCACGACCGGCGTCCAGGTGACGTTGTTTTGCACCGCCGACCAGCCAACCAAGACCGGAACGGCACCTGCCGCGCCGCCGATCACGATGTTCTGCCTGCTCGTGCGCTTCAACCAGATGGTGTACACCCCGATGTAGAAGGCGGCAGCGGCGAACGCGAGGACTGCCGACAAGAGGTTGGCTCCAGCCCAGAGCACTCCGAAAGCAAACACTTGCAGGCTCAGGGCAAAAATCAGGGCACTGCGCGGCTCAATTACACCCGTGACAAGCGGGCGGGCCTGCGTGCGCTTCATCAGCGCATCAATGTCGCGATCGACGTACATGTTGACGGCGTTTGCACTGCCGGCCGACAGCGTCCCGCCGATCAGCGTGACGATGACGAGCCAGGTCGAGGGCCAGCCTCGTTCGGCCAGGATCATCGTCGGCACCGTGGTGATCAACAGCAGTTCGATGATGCGCGGTTTGGTGAGTGCAATGTAGGCACCGAGGACGGTGGTCGGGACACGACGGTTGCCGTGTGCCACACCGCCGGGCGCAAGCCGCGACGGAACAAGGGGACGGGAGCCGACGGACATTGCCTCCATCGTACGGTCGCGCGCAGAATGTGACCAACCGTGGCGCCGCGTGTTTCGGCACAGGTGTCACAGGGTTCGCTCATCCGAGCGCCCGCAATACCCGCCCAAATCAGCAGCGAACCCGGCAGTCCAGGCCGTGGATAGCGCAGGCCGTGGATAGCGTCGGCGGTGATGGGCCGCAGGTACGACACCGTTTCCTTCCTCACCGATTACGGCACGCAGGACGAGTTCGTCGGCGTCTGCAAGTCGGTGATCCGTGAGATTTCGCCGCACGCTGTCGTGATCGACATCACCCACGGCGTCGCCCCCTTCGACGTACGCGCCGGTTCGCTCGCGCTTGCCCGTTCGATTAGTTACGTGGCATCGGGTGTGGTGCTCGCCGTCGTCGACCCTGGTGTCGCCACGTCACGCAAGGCGCTGGCCATCGAGGTTGCTGACGGTGAAGGCGTGCTGATCGGCCCTGACAACGGACTGCTCGCACCCGCCGTGTCGATGGCAGGCGGAGCGGGCCGAGCGGTGCAGCTCAACAACGCCGACTATCAACTCCATGCAATCGGCGCCACGTTCGCTGGCCGCGATGTGTTCGCACCAGCAGCGGCGCACCTCTGTAACGGTGTCGACCTCTTCGAACTCGGTGATCCGGTCGATACCGATCTGCTGCTCCCCGGCGTGATCCCACTTCCCCAGTCGGACGAGACCAAGGTCATCGCCCAGGTTCTCTGGGTCGACCGTTTCGGCAACGCCCAACTCAACGTCGGGCCCGACGACATTCCTGCGTCGTTCGGCGATCGGATCGACGTGCGCTTCAGCGCTCCCACCGATCCGACCGGCGGCACGACCCGTAACTGCGTTCGCGCCACCTCGTTCGCCGAACTCGCTGGGGGCGCTGTCGGCCTCGTCCACGACTCAAGCGGCATGCTCGCTATTGCCATGGATCAGCGATCAGCTGCAGAAGAACTTGGCCTCGACGTCGGCGACCAGGTGACGCTCACCGAGAGTTCCGACGCTGGTGACGGTCGGGGTAGCGGCCCCGTCACGCAACAGGTCAGCATCCGGCCGAGTTGAGCCCGACGACTTCACCTCGTCGGATTCCATTCGTTGGTCCGTCTTGTGTCGTTGAACCGAAATGGCCGCACCTCGTGCGCCGGTAGCGCGGTTTCACAAAGTGGCCCTTGTCACATGCTCGGCCAATGACTTAGTCTGTCGAAACAAAGATGCGTTCGCCCGACTTGTTCGGCGAACGGCACGTGACGGAGCCGGTGCCACCTGGGGGGTTGGCATCGGCTCTGTTCGTTTTCCGCCCCGCCGACACGGTGGCCAGAGGTCTTTGACCACGCGCAATGAGTTACACACGGCAGCGTGACGAGAACGAGCCGCACAACACACAGATCTGTCAGCCGAGTTCGCGGCTGCGTTCGGTTGCTGCGGCCACTGCGCTGGCGAAGACCGAGCGGAGGCCGCGCGCTTCGAGCACCGCAAGGCCGGCTGCGGTCGTGCCGTTTGGTGACGTGACGTTCTTGCGCAGCGTTGCCGGGTCGCCGTGCTGGGCGAGCAGTGTCGATGCGCCAAGCAGCAACTGACTGACAATGCGCTCGGCGATGTCGGGGTCAAAGCCTTCGGCGACGGCCGCTTCGATCAACGACTCAGCCACGAGGAAGATGTAGGCGGGGCCCGATCCGGCGACGCCGGTGAACGCGTCGAGCTGAGGTTCGGGCATACGGTCGACGATGCCGACGGCACCGAGGATCGACTCTGCCCAGGCCAGATCGTCGTCGTCGGTTGTGGTCCCACCGGCGATCGCCGATGTTCCCTTGCCAACGAGCGCTGGCGTGTTCGGCATGCATCGCACGACAGCGACATTCGGGCCGGCGGCCGCTTCGATGGTGGCGATGCCGACACCAGCGGCGATCGAGAGAATCCGCGTCGCTCCCGCCTCCGCTGCTGCTGTCGCTGCGCCGGCCACCCCCTGCGGCTTGACTGCGAGCACTGCTGAACGGCATGGCGGAATCGACTCAGTGACGGTCATGCCGGGGAACATCTCGGCGAGTTCGGTGCGTCGCTCGGCACGCAGTTCGACAACGGCAAGCTGCTCCGCAGCGAAGGCCCCGGACTTGATCATCCCGCCGAGCAGCGCCGCACCCATGTTGCCGCCGCCGATCATTACCAGGTCGATCATGTCGCTGCCGGTCGTCGCACTCATCACCGCAACGGTAACTGGCCGTCCGACTCCTGCCGTTCGAGCGGCGGGATCCGCCCGGGCGAGTGCAAGGGACCGACTCCCCCGATGCGCACCCGCCCGGACACAAACACAGTGGGCAGGCAACCAGCGCGAGCGGAACCCGGTCGCCCAAGTTTTGTGTGCGCGATTCCAGCAATCGACCAGCGCGATGGCTCGCCGGGCAGCGCTGGATTAACCGGAGAAATGGGACGCGAAACCGATGCGGAGTAGCCCCTTGAAGCACTGCTCGACGTTGGCGTACAGCACGCCGAGTGCCTGGTCGATCGCATCGAGATCGACCTGACTCGCTGGGAGTTCTCCACGCAGAAAGATTCCGTCTTCGGCGCCGATCGAAAAGCGGGCGCCGACAAGCCGATCGTTCCGGCGGAGCACGTGCTCGTACAAATCGGCGTGGTTCTCCTCGGGCGCGGCCATGACGTAGGTCTCGTACTTCAGCGTGCGCTGGCCGAGCGTGAGCCACACGGTGGTGAAATCCTTCTCCTCGCCGCGCATGCGAACGAGCCATCGAACACCGGATTCGGAGCTGACTTCGGCAACGCGTTCGACGGCGGCGATGTGGTCGTGGCCAGCATCGAGCTCGCCCAACCATTCATCGATCTGGCGTTGCAGCACCGCCAGTTCGCGGGCGTTCATCGGTTCGGTCATGTCGACTCCTCACCAACGTCGTGGCAGGTGACGAGCGATTCGACGCCCAGTTCGGCATAGAGGTCACGGAGCCGCTCCGCTGCGGCACGCCAGGTATAGGCCTTGGCCCGTTCAACGGCGGCCTTGCCCATCGACGCTGCAAGCTCGGAGTCGTTGAGAATCGTGCGCATCGCATCGGCATAGTCGGCCGGTTTGCGGCCTTCGATCAGAAATCCAGTTTCCCCGTCGTCGACAAGGCTGAGTAGCCCACCGACCGCGCTGGCGACCACCGGCACTCCGCACGCCGCAGCCTCGAGCGCAACAAGTCCGAAGCTCTCACTTCGGCTCGGCACCAGCACGATGTCAGCCGCCCGGTACCAAGTAGAGAGGATGTGGTGCGGCTTCGGTTCGATGAAATGCACCTGGTCATGCAGGCCGAGTTCGTCGACCAGTGCATGCGCCTCGGATGCTTGAACATCGCCATTACGACCGCTCGAACCGCCGACGATGGCCAGCTGTGCATCAGGTCGGCCGAGTGCGGCGAGTGCACGAATGGCGACGTCTGGCCCCTTCAATGGTTGGATGCGGCCGACGAACAGGATGAACGGAACGTCCGGGTCAACGTTGATGGCGCGTCGCGCACCGGCTTGGTCGCCTGGTGCAAAAAAAGCGTGCTCGACACCCGGCGCAATGATCTCGATCCGGCCGTGCGGATCACCGTAGAGACGCCTGAACTGTTCTTCTTCTTCGACACAGCTGACGCAGATCGCATCGGAACACTGGATGATCTCGGCCTCGGCCCGGTCGCGCCACCTGGGTTCAGGATCGCCACCTTCGGCTTTGACCCGCGCCAGAGTGTGGAATGTCGACACGAACGGGACATCGAGCTCGTGTTTGAGGTGGTGACCAACAACGCCGCTGAGCCAGTAGTTCCCATGGATGATGTCGGGCTTCTCGTTGGCCTCGATCCACTCCATCACGCCGTGGCAGAACTGATCGGAGATCTCCGGAAGCGCCTCTTTTGGAAGGTGATGCGGCCCGGCCTCGATGTGCACCACCCGGTGACCCGGCTCGACGAGGACCTCGGCCGGCAAACCCTCGCGGTCGGCGCGGGTGAATGTGGTGCACTCGATACCAATCTGGCTGAGCGACGACACGAGTTCGCGTACGTAGACGTTCATCCCGCCACTGTCACCAGAGCCCGGTTGGAGCAACGGTGAGGTGTGCAGGGAGATCACTGCGACTCGAAGCACCACGAAAACCGACCCTACCGACGCAGGGGGCTTACCGAGATGTCGTGTTCAGAGTCCGCGCCGACCAAAGATGGTCGGGGTCAACCCTCGAGGAGGCTGTCGACGTTGGCTTCACCGTCGCGGTAACGGCGCACGAGTTCGGCGCTCAACGCGTCGAGGCGGTCGAAGCGTTCACGGCGATTAGATGACACCTTGGCCTCGAATTTGCCAATGGCGTCAGCGAGGGAATCGAGTTCTGTGTTGTCGAGTTTTTCGAGGCGTCCAAAATGGAATTCGGCGCACACGGCATCGAGTTCGTCGGCAAGGGGGTTATCGCTGAGATCCTCGGTCGGACGGGGAGGCCGAGCCGGGCCTCCGGTCAGGTGCTGCGAGAGCACGACGCCGATCTGCGCATTGAGGTCGGCGCCGGGGCCGGCGTCACGCCGCGACAGCTCGGTTTTCACGAGATCGAGTCGGGCCTGGGCCACGCGGCGTGCGTACGAGACGACGTCGTCTTCATGCTGCAGTTGCTGGCGCAGCACACGTAGATCGGTCAGCGAGAGCGCTGCGGGGTCAGGGCTGGCCTGGGTTGTGGTGTCGCTCACGTGCATCCTCCAGATACGGGCGGAAGAACCGCCACTTCGTCATTCGGTCCGAGTGCGGTGTCGAGACCGACATCGTCACCGTTCACCCAGACTCGGCACGTGCTGAGCACATCGCTGAATCCCGGGCCATAGCGTTGCTCGGCTGCGGACAGGACGTCAGCCACCGTGGCACCTTCGAACGCGTCGGTTCCCGTCCCCGCGGCCTCGCGGGCCGAAGCAAACAGACGTATTTTGGCCATTGCGTTCAATCTACCGGGCACGTGCCGAGTCCTCGGGGGACCCCACCGCTGTAGTGAAACGGCAGATCGATGAACGATGCAGCGACCGTGACGTCCGGTCCATCGGCATGTTGCTTGATCGACTTGAGGAATTTCTCGAAAAACTTTCTCAAGGTGCAACGACAGCGGCGTTGAGTGCGTCGACCGGAAGAACGCCGGCGACGAATCCGATGGCGGCAACGGCAAGCGTGAGCCCGAGAGCAAGGCGTCGAACCGAGTCTTCTTCGAGGCGCCCGGTGGCACCGTAGAAGCCGAGTTCGGGACGCGGCATCCGACGCAGCGCGAGTCCGCCGACCAGTACGAGGCCGGCGGCGATCGACATGGCGGCGATCCTGGTGTCGCGTTCCATCGGCTGCAAACCATGCGTCCATCGATCACTCATGCCGCGCAATGCGACGGCAATGTTGAGGGCAACGAGCGTGGCCATCGTCATCACCCATCGAATTGGCAGCCCCGAGCGGGAGATGCCGTCGCCAAGGCCAGCCCCAATCGATGCCATCGACCACACCAGTCGAGCCCCCGGTCGGAGGTGGCCACCAGAGCTGAACCAGTTGCCGATGGACACGAGACCAATGCCACCGACCAAAAAGGCGACCCTTTCGATCGAAGGCACGTCGAATGGCGTCGTACCCGTGAAGAGCACGACAAGGAGCACGATGACACTGCACAACCGGCGCAATCCATCGAGCGCGACGACGGACCATGCGGCTTCGCGCAGGTTGTTGCTGGCGAGTCTCGTTCGGGCACCAAGTCGTCGTTGCTCACGGAGCACGCGGATCCCGCGACGGGCCCATGCGATCTCGCCAGTGTCGTCGTTGCCGATGCGGCGAACCTCCGGTTGCTCGTCAATGACTTCGCCGAGGTCGAGCGCTTCGGCGAGCAGCACCGGGAGTTGGCGGTCGCGGTCGGTGACTCGCCGATCTCGACGCCGCGGCGGTCGGGAAACTGCGAGCCCAGCACAGACAACCAGCGATGCTGCGAAAGCAACCAGTTCAAGACCGAGGATCGCGATATTGGCGATGCTGCCATTCAACGAACCAGCGCGCCACGACAGCCAGGCGAACCAGCTCATGAGCCCGGCCGCGGAGACGATCGTTCCGACGACACTCGTCGACGCTGGCGCAGGGCGGCGCGGCAACACAACTGGCGCCCCCTGTGGAGCGCTGGCTTCTGGATTCTGCGTGTTCGTGTCGATGGTCATGGGAGCCTGGTCAGCAGCAATCGGGCGTCGATGCCAGCGTCAGTCGTTCTTCGGCACACCGACGGCGCATCTTGAGCACGCGTTAACCACCCGAGAAGTTGCCCGAGAAGTTGCCCGAGAAGTTGCCCGCTGGCAGCGTCTGCTCGGGGTATCGTCAGGCCACTGTGGGAACTGAAAAACGAGAACGCCAGCGGACCAATAAGGCCATGAAGGACGACGAGGTCGCCAAGGCCAAGACGCGCGAGAAAACCACGCGCACGGCAATCATTGTCGTCGGAGCCATCGTCGCCGTCTTCGGCATTGTGCTGATCGCCAACATGTTCATCGGCGATGACGACGCTGCCACGACCGACACGCTGGAGACCCTGCCCTCAGCCGACAGTACCGTCACCGGCGATTCGACCGATGCCGGCAGCGAGGCTGGCGGCGAAGTGTTCGCCGCGACCGGCGAATTTGTTCCTGACGGATGCCCGTCACCCGATGGCTCCGCCGAGCAGCAGCAGTCGTTCGATGCCCAGCCGCCAATGTGCCTCGATCCGACCCTGGCGTACAGCGCTCTCGTGACGACAAACAAGGGCGAGATCACCATCGACTTCAACGCTGCCGAGGCGCCGGTCACCGTCAACAACTTCGTGTTTCTCGCTCGAAACCAGTACTTCGATGCCACGACGTGCCACCGGATCATCCCAGGCTTCGTCGTCCAGTGCGGCGATCCGACGGCCACCGGCGGCGGCGATCCGGGCTACAAGTTCGCTGACGAACTGCCCGAAGCCGGCGAGTACCAGATCGGTTCGATCGCCATGGCGAACAGCGGTCCCGACACCAACGGCAGCCAGTTCTTCATCATCACCGGCGACCAGGGTGCAGCTCTGCCGCCGCAGTACACGCTGTTCGGCGAAGTCGCCACTGGATTCGACGAGACAGTCCTCCAGATGGAAGCAGCGGGCACAGATTCGGGCAGCCCGTCCGAGCCGATCGAAATCCAGTCCGTCGTCATCTCCACCAGCTGACCTGCGTTCTCAACAGCTGATCCACCAGGTCCGGCGAACGGACTTCGATAATCAGGGTTGGAGAGCGGTCAAGCTGTGAGACGCGCTTCGAGGTCGGCGAGCACTGCGTCGCCAATACCAATCGAGGCGAGATAGTTGCGCACCGTGCCGTGGTCGGCAACGAGGTCACGCAAGATCTGACGCATGGCGTCAGGGTGCGCTCCAAACATCATCTGCGGACGCGTATCCATGTCAGCAGCAGCCTCCGGGACGTGCTCGGCAAGCCACGTTCGCATGCGGGTCATGCCGCCACGCGTGAGCCCGAAGTCTTCGACGATCACTTCGTGGTCGACGCCGAGCCCACCAAGAATGAGCGCCGCGAGGATGCCGGTGCGGTCTTTGCCTGCAGCACAGTGAAACACGGCCGGGCCGCTGCCGGGGACCGCGAGCGTGGCGATGGCCTGAGCGAACCGATCGGCACCGTTGTCCAACATGTCTCGGTAGGCCCAAATCAAGAAGTCGATGCCACCCTGCTCGGTGGCGGGAAAGTCGGGAACACCGGTCTCGACCCAGGTGGCATCGAGGATCGACAGATGATGGAACGCCACCGGATACTTAGCCACGGGGAAGGTGCCGCGCTCGGCGATCTCCTTCGAGGTACGGAGGTCGATGACGGTACGAATGCCGAGCGCGTCGACAACATGGATGTCACGATCGTTCAGCCGGTACAGACCGTCAGCTCGAAAAAGTCGTCCCCACTCGGTGGTCAGGCCGTTGCCGAGGACGTAGCCACCGAGGTCGCGGAAGTTGAAGACCGACTCGAGGGGAACGACGCGGTTGGCGTGTTCCACGATGGCAAGCGCATCGACGTTCGGTTCGGTGATGCCGGAGGTGACAGCCATAGATCTGGACCGTAACGACCGCCCCGCAACCGGACCACCGACGCCAGGTGAACGCTGGTCACAACGACCGGGAGATGCGTCACGTCGCCATTTCGGCACGATAGCGACGTCACCATGATCGATCCAGCGCTCGGTTGCGCGTCGATTGCCAGCAGATCGGCGGTGACTCGACGCGCCTAGGCTGCCGGCCGAAGGCTCTGACCTGGGGCGATGGGGTATCCACAACTCTGTGACACTCCATCCGTACGGTGGGAACCATGTTGATCGTCGTCATCGTGATGGGCCTCGTGCTCGCCGGCTTCGCAGCCGCAGCGGCCTATTTCTTCGCACTCCGGCAGGCCGAGCAGCGCGCGTCTACCGACCTCGCCACCCAGCTCGGTTCACAGGCCATGACTGTCGAAGCCCTGCAGGCATCGGTCGACAGCGCCGTTCAGGGCGCTGTTGCCGCCGTGCGCCAGCAGGCCATCGAAGAACGTGACGCTGCCGTGTCGGCCGCCCTCGCGCAGACCGCCATCTTGCAGCGAGAACAATTGGGCGCCACGGCATCTCAGGTTCAGCAGCACGCCAGCGCCGATCTGGCTGCCAAGAAAGACGTCATCGACACACGGCTCGACCAGGTCCACGGCGAAATGCGCAATGAGCTGGCGAAGTTGAGCGACATGGTCAATGCGCTCGGCAAAACCAACGCCGAGAAGTTCGGACAAGTCGAAACGTCGTTGAAGGCACACGCCGATGTCGCTGCGGCGGTCGCCGAATCGGCCCAGGCACTACGCACCGCAATTGCCAACCCGCAGGCTCGTGGCCAGTGGGGCGAGCGGATGGCTGAAGACGTCTTGCGTATGGCTGGCTTCGTCGAGAACACGAATTACTTCAAGCAGACCCAGATCGATGGCGCCACCGGCCGGCCCGACTACACGTTCCCGATGCCCAAGGATCACGCGCTGTACATGGACGTTAAGTTTCCGATGGCGTCGTACCTGCGCTATCTCGAAGCTGGCACTGACGCCGAACGAGAAACGCACATCAAGAACTTCCTCCGCGATGTCCGGATGCGCGTGAAGGAACTCGCCAAGCGCGATTACGGCAACACCGGCAATCAGCAGGCTGTCGACTCCGTGCTCCTCTTCATCCCGAACGAGCAGCTCACCAGCTTCATTCACGAGCACGATCCGGGCCTGCTCGACGATGCGATGAAGCAGCAAATCGTCATGTGTTCCCCGCTCACG
Source organism: Ilumatobacter sp. (assembly GCA_051275435.1). Lineage (GTDB taxonomy): Bacteria > Actinomycetota > Acidimicrobiia > Acidimicrobiales > Ilumatobacteraceae > Ilumatobacter_A. Next base: position 13,225 of record JBNMOS010000001.1, on the reverse strand, counting down.
CTATTCGCATTCCTCGGTGTCATCCGCCAGGCCTTCGACAACTTCATGATCGAGAAGACCAGCGATCAAATCCTGCAGCTGATCGGCAAGTTCGGTACGCAGTGGACGAAGTACTCCGAACAGGTCGACAAGGTGAAAAAGCGCTTCGAGGCTGTCGACAAAGAGTTCGAGATGCTCGCCGGCACCCGGCGCCGCGCCCTCGAACGACCGCTGCGTGAACTCGACGGAATTCGCCAGCAGCGAGGCCTGCCAGTCGACGGCGAGTTGTTCGCCCTGGCAAAGGACGAAGACGAAAACGAGACGCCCGCCGGCGGCAATGTTCGCCAACTCGGGACCTGATCAGGGCCGAGCCCGCGCTCGCGCCTGATTGAATCGAGCGCAGTGAGCCAGCCCGCCTTCGACTTCGACGACATCGTTCCTGACGAGTTCGCCGACCCTACGTTCACCGTCGGCGAGCTGGCCGACGCCATTAATGATCAACTGCGGCGCGGTTTCCGAGGCGGCATTTGGGTCCGCGGTGAAATCAGCGACCTGTCGAATCGCGGAGCACACACGTACTTTTCGCTGATTGAGGAGGGCGACAACGGCAAGGCCGTCCTGAACGTCCAACTGTTTGCACCAACCAAGCAACGGCTGGCCCCGCTGCTGCGAAAGTTCCGCCTCGAACTCCGCAACGGAATGAACGTTCGCATCAACGGCGACCTCGATTTTTGGGCCCAGGGTGGTCGCCTCGGGTTCAAGATGGCGAACCTCGATCCGAAGTTCACCATTGGAGACATTGCCCAGTCACGCGATGAAGTACTGCGCCGGCTCACAGCCGAGGGCTTGCTCGACACCAACCGCCGAGTTCGGGTGTCGCCTGTGCCGTTGCGTGTCGGTGTCGTCACCAGCGTCGGCACCGCTGCATGGCATGACTTCCGCGATGAACTCGAACGCAGCGGGATCGGCTTCCAGCTCAGCGTCGCCGACGTCCGAGTCCAGGGCGACATGGCCGAGAACATGGTCACCGCGGCCATCGCGCGGTTCGCGCTGCGTCGCGACCTCGATGCGATCGTCGTCATCCGCGGCGGCGGAGCGCGCAACGAACTTGCGGTGTTCGACTCCGAAAAGATTGCTCGAACGATCGCTGGCTGTCCGATCCCGGTGCTGACCGGACTGGGCCACGAAATCGACCGGAGCGTCGCCGACGAGGTCGCTCACACTGCCCTCAAGACGCCAACCGCCTGCGCAGGCGCGCTCATCGAGCGCACCCAGCGCTACATCGGCGAGACCGAGCAGGCGTTTGCTGCGATAGTCCAGCGCAGCCAAGTAGCGCTGAGCGATGCCACGAACGACCTGTCTGAAGCTGCACACCGCATCGCGCGGCGCACACATGCCGCTGTGGAACGATCCGACGAACGGTTGAAGATGCGCGTCGATCGTCTTGCTCGCAGCGGCCCGGCGGCACTCAGTAGATCGACCGAACGCCTCGACCGCGCAGCTGCCCGCATCCTCGAACGGCCCAATGATTTACTCACACGTTCAACACAACGGCTCGACGTGCTCGCCGCTCGCGTTGGTGCACTCGATCCAGCTGTGCAGCTCGGTCGCGGGTGGACAATCACCCACAACGCAGCGGGCGACCTCGTTCGCTCAACCACAGATCTCGACGTCGACGACGTCCTCACCACCACACTCGCCGACGGCACCGTCACCAGTACCGTCACCGCCACGCAACTGAAAGACGACACCGATGCCTGACGCCACCGAACAACCCGGCTACGCCGCAGCACTCGACGAACTCGACAAGATCCTGCGCGAACTCGAAGGCTCCGACGTCGACGTCGACCACCTTGCCGACCGAGTCGCCCGGGCAAGCGAACTGATTACGTTGTGCCGAGAGAAGATCTCCAACGCACAAGTCAAGATCGAACAGGTCACCGCCGACCTCGACGGCTGATCCGTCATCCGGTAGCGCTGTGCCAGCAACAGTGTGACCGCTACTCGGCAGGTCATTCCTTGTCGCCACTAGCCTTGGCTTCATGTCGAGTGCTCCTGCCTCACTGCTCGAAATTGCTGCCCGCGTCACCAGCCGACTCGACGAGTTCCTTGCAGCCGAGCGCGTCCGCTGGGTCGCACTCGAGCCCGCCCTCGCTCAGCCGATCGATGAGATCCGCCGCTTAGTGCTCTCGGGCGGCAAGCGGCTCCGACCTGCGTTCTGCCATTGGGGATTCGTCGGTGCGGGGGGCGGTACAGACGAGCAGATCGACATCGACGCCGGCGCCGCATTCGAACTCATGCACGCGTGTGCGCTGTTCCACGACGACGTCATGGACGATGCCGATTCTCGTCGTGGGCAGCGGACTGCTCACATGGCTGCATCCGACGAGCACGCCGAGCAGGGGTGGGCTGGCGAATCTCGTCGATTCGGTGAAGGCGTTGCGATCCTCGTTGGCGACCTTGCCTTCGTCTACGCCGATCAACTCCTCGCAGCAGCCTCACCTGATGCCTTGGGCATCTGGAACGAGCTGCGGGTCGAGCTGAACATCGGGCAATACCTCGACATTTTGGGCGGTGTGAGCCGAACTCGGGATCTGGCCGCATCGGAACGAATCTGCCGGTACAAGTCGGGCAAGTACACGATCGAACGGCCGCTGCATCTCGGCGCCGTCCTCGCCGCCCCTGAGCGCGCCGACGAACTCCTTCCCCACCTCTCTGCGTACGGCCTCCCACTCGGCGACGCGTTCCAGATGCGCGACGACGTCATGGGTGCTTTCGGCGACGAAGCGGTGACGGGCAAACCGGTCGGCGGCGACCTCGTTGAGGGTAAACCAACGCCGCTACTCGCCCGGGCCACACGCTCGGCAACCGACGCTCAACGCGAGGTCCTCGAGCGCGTCGGTGACCCCGACATGAGCGCCGAGACCATCGCGTCGATCCAGCAGGTCATTGTCGACACCGGTGGCCTGGCCGAATTGGAACAGCACATCAGCGACCTCACTGAGTCCGCTGTCACGTCGCTCGACGCAGCACCGATCACTGCGGTCGCCAAGACTGAACTCGTAGCGCTCGCCGAGTTCGTCGCGCAGCGCACCGTTTGATCATGAACGAGTCAAAGAAAGATTTCACCATGGAAGTGACCCTGTGAACGTTGTCGTCATCGGTGCAGGCCTCGGCGGCCTGTCCGCCGCAGCCCACCTCAGCAAGGCTGGCCACGACGTCACCATCGTCGAGCGCGAGTCGATGCCCGGCGGCCGCGCTGGCATGGTCATCCGAGACGGCTTCAGGCTCGACAACGGGCCCACCGTGCTCACGATGCCCGATCTGCTCGAAGAAGCATTTCAGGCTGCCGGCGCAAACATGGCCGACCACGTCACGATCAAGGCGGTCGACCCCATGTACCGCGCCTGCTACGCCGATGGGTCGACGCTGCTGGTCAAGCACGGCCGCGAGGCAATGACCGAAGAGATCGCACGTTTCGCGGGCGACAAAGAGGCCGCTGCATTCGGCGACTTCGCCGACTGGCTGAAGAAGCTCTACACCGCCGAGATGCGGTCGTACATCGACACCAACCTCGACTCACCGCTCGATCTGATCAAACCGTGGCGTGATGGCCTGAAGATCCTCAAGCTCGGGGGCTTCGGCAAGCTCGACAAGAAGGTGGCCTCGTTCTTCGACGACCCACGACTGCAGCAGATCTTCAGCTTCCAGTCGATGTATGCCGGCCTCGCGCCATACGAGGCGTTGGCCATCTATGCCGTCATCACCTACATGGACGCCGTCGAAGGCGTCTTCGTGCCCGAGGGCGGCATGCACATGATGGCGGTCGGCTTGGCCAATGCAGTCGAACTCGCAGGCGTCACCATTCGCTACGAATCCCCGGTCAACCAGATCGTCCGGTTTGCCGACGGGTCGGTGCGCGGTGTGCAACTCGGCGAACCGGGTGCCGAGGGTGGCGAACTGCTCGAAGCCGATGCCGTTGTCTGTAACCCAGATCTTCCGGTCGCGTACCGCGAGTTGCTTGACGGCGTCGATGTCCCGAAGAAGGCGCAGAACGGCAAGTACAGCCCGTCTTGTCTACTGTGGATCGCTGGCGTTAAGGGCGACCTTCCCGCCGACGCAGCACATCACAACATCCACTTCGGTGACGACTGGAACGGGTCGTTCAAAGCACTCATCGAAGACGGTGTTCGCATGCCCGACCCCTCGATCCTCGTCACCCTGCACTCACTCGATGATCCGACACTCGCCCCTCCCGGCCACAACAACCTGTACGTGCTCGAACCGACGCCAAACCTGAGCGGCAAAATCGACTGGTCAAAAGAGCGCGACACGATCGTCGAATCGCTGCAGACCAAAGTCGCCAGCCTCGGCTACCCGACCGAGGTCGTGCTCGAAGAGGTCTACGATCCGCAAGATTGGGAGCGCATGGGCATGGAGCAGGGCACGCCCTTCGCACTGGCACATACGTTTTTCCAGACCGGGCCGTTCCGACCGAACAACGTCACTAAGCAAATCCCCGGCCTCGTCTTCGTTGGCAGCTCCACGCTGCCGGGTGTCGGCGTCCCCATGGTCCTCGTCTCCGGCAAGCTCGCAGCCGAACGCGTTGACGAGTACGCCAAACGCAAATAGTTGCCGATGGGGTCAGACCCCTTTCGTAACTTCTACGCTCTTGTTCTGATGCGCAATCCGTTCCAGCGAACACCTCCAACTCCGACGACGCATCTGTTGCCGAGCGGGCCGGTCACGCTCGACGAGAGCTACGACCTGTGCCGCGACTTCAACAAGCGCCACGGCACCACCTACTACTGGTCGACCAAGGTGCTGCCGAAGATCAAGCAGCACCACGTCCACGCGCTTTATGCCTTCGCTCGGTATGCCGATGACATCGTCGATGAGATCCCCTCGCAAGGAGGCCGCGACGTTCCGACCGAGGTACGCGCAGCGGCACTCAAAGACTTCGGTGATCGGTTTTTCACCGACCTCGAAATCGGCCGATCCGAAGACCCCGTACTGAAAGCAGTCGTGCACACGGTCCGGGCCTTCGATATCGACACGACAGCATTCGAGCGTTTCCTCCGTTCGATGACGATGGACCTCACCATCGAGTCGTACGAAACGTGGGAGGACCTCCTCGTCTACATGGACGGCTCGGCCGCGGTCATCGGCGAGATGATGCTGCCGATCCTCGAACCGACCGACTACGCCATCGCACTGCCGCACGCACGCGACCTTGGCAACGCGTTCCAGCTGACAAACTTCCTGCGCGACATCGACGAGGACCTCGATCGAGGCCGGCAGTACGTCCCGCTCGAAGACAGCCGCCGATTCGGCGTCGATCTCAGCGAGCGCACAATGTCTCCCGAGTTCATTGCGCTGATGAAGTTCGAGATCAACCGCTGCCGCGAGCTGTACCGATCGTCCGACGTCGGTATCGCGATGCTGCCCGACAGGTCCGCTAAGTGCGTGCAAGCTGCGAACACCCTGTACTCACGCATTCTGGGCAAGATCGAAGCGAACGACTACGACGTGTTCACGTCACGAGCGAGCATCACGACCACCGAGAAGGCGGCGATGGTCGCCAAGATGCTCCGGTGATGCGTTCCGCCGCCTCTGCCGTTTGTGTGAACCGGGCAACAAAGATGGGATGCCGCAGATGAAGCCGGTCGACCGGGTCGGAGCGATTGCCGGGTTGGCGACAGTGGCTGGCATGATCGCCACGCCGTTGCTTCCACAGCGCGGTGGCGCCCGCAAGATCTTGTCGTCGGTGGTCGTGACCGCCATGTTCGTCAACACCACGGCGAACGCGGTGCGAACGTGGGGTGGCCGACGCGCCGGTGCAGCGGCTGGAATTACTGCCGTCACAACCACGGCTGTCGAACGAATTGGCACGCAGACCGGGCTGCCGTTTGGGCAATACGGTTACACCAACGCACTCCAACCGCAGGTCGCACACGTCCCGGCCATCGTGCCGTTGGCGTGGTTCGCGATGTCGTTGCCATCGCGTGAGGCCGCCCATGCCGCGCTCGGCAAGCACTCGACGCCCGGCCGACGGATCGCTCTCGGCAGTGCGGCAATGACGGCGTGGGACCTCTTCCTCGACCCGCAGATGGTCGGCGAGGGTTACTGGAGTTGGGTTCGCGCAGGTCGCTATCGGAGTATCCCGCTCACCAACTTCGTCGGCTGGTTCATCACTGGCCTCGGGGTGATGGCCCTCCTCGAGGTGCTTTTGCCACCGAAGGACAACGAGGCTGACGGACCACTCGTTGGCACGTACGCCTACGTGTCGGTGATGGAGACGCTCGGATTCGCCAAGTACTTCCGCGACCCGCTCGTAGCGTTGGTCGGCGGGCTCGGCATGCTCCCGATCGCGGGAGCAGCAGTAATGCGAAAGCTCCAAACATGAAGCAGGTGGTGATTGTCGGGGGCGGCGTCGGTGGGCTGACCGCCGCGATTCGATTGCGCGCTGCCGGCCACACCGTGACGATCTACGAACGGAATGATGTCGCTGGCGGCAAGCTGGCAACGTTCGAGCGCGACGGCTTCACGTTCGACATCGGCCCGTCGCTACTCACCCTGCCCCACGTGTTTGACGAGGTCTTGGCGCTTGCCGGGACGAGCCTCGCGGTCGAACTTGATCTGGTCCGGCTCGACCCGCAGTTCCGCTACCACTGGCGCAACGGCGGTCAGCTCACGGTTCACGACGACGCCGACGCGACAGCCGCAGCATTCGACACGTTCGCTCCGGGCTCGGGCGACGCCTGGCGTGGCTTCAACGAGCATGGTCGCAAAATCTGGGACGTGTCCGAGCGGACCTTCTTCGCCGGCCCGATGGACAACCCCGTCGCGCTACTCAAGCGGATGCAGTCGCCAAGAGACCTCGCGACGATCGACGCGCTACGCACCCTGAACGACGCCGCCCGGGCGACCTTCGACTCACCCGAACTGCAGCAGTGGGCGAACCGGTATGCGACCTACTCCGGCTCGTCGCCGAGGCAGGCCCCAGCGACGCTGGCGTGCATCCCACACATCGAAGCCGAGTACGGCTGCTGGTATCCGATGGGTGGCCTCGGAGCGCTCCGCGATGCGCTCGTGCGCGTGGCCATCGAGCAGGGCGTCACGATCAAGACCGCGAGCGACGTTGCCCGGATCACGACACAGGACCAAATGGTCACCGGCGTCAGGCTCGCTGATGGCACGACAACTGTGGCCGACATCGTCATCGCCAATGTTGATGCTGAGCACCTCTACGGCGACCTCGTCGATGACGAACGAGCCCTCAAGCAGGTCCGCAAGGCTGGCCGTTCGACGAGCGGGTTTGCGCTCTGCATCGGCGTATCGGGGTCGACCGAGGGGCTTGGCCACCACAACATCTGGTTCTCCGACAACTACGCCCAGGAGTTCCGCGAACTCGATGCCGGGCAACTGCCAACCGATCCGACGATCTACGGCTGCGTCTCGTCGGTGACCGACTCGAGCCAGGCTCCGGCCAATAGCGAGAACTGGTTCCTTCTCGTGAACACCCCGCCAGGAGCCGACATCAACGCACCGGCGTACCGCGACCTCGTACTCGAACGGCTCGCCGCGCACGGAGTCGATCTCCGCGACCGGATGCAGTTCTGTGCACGGCTGACGCCGGCCGACATTGAGGCGTTCTATCGATCACCGGGTGGCGCAATTTACGGCACCGCGTCCAATGGCAAACAGGCCGCGTTTGCCCGCCCAGCGAATCGCGGCACGAAGGACGGCCTCTACCTCGTCGGCGGGTCCAGCCATCCGGGCGGCGGCCTGCCGCTTGTGGCGACCAGCGCGAAGATCGTCTGCGAGATGATTGCTCAGGACAACGAGTGAGACATCGCCTCCGGTTTGGTCTGCTCGTCATTCGCCTGGCCGCTGCCGGAGTCGCACTCGCGCGGCTCGCCAAGGTTGCAAAGGCTGCGCAACCCGTCAGCGCGACCACGGCGCCGACACCGCAGATCAGCATCGTCATCCCTGCCCGCGACGAAGTCGATCGCCTCGGCCCGCTGCTCGAATCGATCGTCGGAGCGCCCGGAGTCGGTGAAGTGATCGTCGTCGATGACGAGTCGACCGATGGCACTGCCGGGCTGGCGGAACGGCTCGGAGCGCGAGTCGTGCAGGGCAGAGTGCTCCCGACGGGCTGGGCCGGTAAGGCCTGGGCGTTGCAGCAGGGCATCGAGGCAGCAACCGGCGAGTGGGTCGTCACTCTCGATGCCGACACCCGCCCCAATCCCGCTCTGCCGACAGCGCTCGTTCGTCGAGCGATAGACGACGGGTTTGACCTGCTGACCGTGGGCGGCCGGTTCGACTGCCCCACACCCGGGAGCCGCTGGCTGCATCCGGCAATGTTGACCACGCTCGTCTACCGCTTCGGCCCACCCGGCGTTCCGACCCGGCCTGACCGGGCAATGGCGAACGGTCAGTGCATGACGTTTCCTCGCCAGGGGTTTCTCGATGCAGGAGCATTGTCGGCCGTGGGCGGGGAGGTCGTTGAGGACATCGCACTCGCTCGACGACTGGCCGCGACGGGTGCATCGGTCGGTTTTCTCGATGCAAGCGATCTGCTGACCGTTCGCATGTTCGAGTCGTTCGACGACACATGGACCGGCTGGGGCCGGTCGCTCGCACTTCCCGGCGTCGAGCCGCTCGGTCGTCAACTCCTCGACCTCGCCGTCGTCCTCCTCACCCAGGCCCTGCCACTCCCCCGCCTGCTGCTCGGGCGCGGTGACATCCTCGATGCCTTCCTGCTGATCAACCGCCTCGGCACGCTTGCCGGCACACGTACTGCGTACTCGGTTGCCGATGCGCCGTATTGGGCGAGCCCACTCGCTGACCTCCCGGCCACGGCCGCCATCGCCAAGGGCATTGCCCGGCGCGGCCCCCAGACCTGGCGCGGCCGCACCTACGGTTGAGTCGGCCGCTTACGATCGGCGAGCGTGGCCATGCCAAACCGGATGCCGATGATCGTCATCAGCACGCCCATCGCCGCGGTCCGGTACGGCCCCTCGAGTGCGAGATGGATGAACGGGAGCGCAAGTATCCCTGCCCGCGATCCCCACGCGAACGACCGGGTGATGGCAAAGACGACGAGCAGCAGGCCGACGCCTATCGCCACTGACGGCCATGCGAACACTCCGGCACCACCAACGAAGGTCAGAATGCTGCGACCGCCGACGAAGCGAGCGAAGACCGGGAATGCATGGCCGATCATCGCTGCGCCAGTGGCGACGTAGGCAATTCCCCACACACCCGGATCGGCGATTAACACGCCGACGGCGGCAGCTGCAGCACCTTTGGCAACGTCGCCAACGAACACGGGCACCGCTGCCGACTTGCCGAGCGTCTCGCGTGCGTTCCAGAACCCGGGGTTCCGGTCGCCCACATCACGCAGGTCGATTGCCGAACGGCGGCGTGCCACCAGGTTGGCCACAGGGATCGAACCAAGCAGGTAGCCAACCGCAACGACGATGAGAACATCGACGAAGGTGGTGCTGAACGAACTCATTGCTGACAGCATGGCTGATGCATGGCCCGCATCGCATCGTTCCACCTGATTCGTGAACGCCCAGGCCGTGCCGTGCTGGCATTGGCACGCCTCGGGCTCGACCGCCCTGCGATGGCGCGCGTCGACGGCCTGCATTTCTGGCGGCTGATGGGGAGCGGCAAGGGCAACAATACGGGGCCGGGTGCCGACCTCCGACGTACGGCGCTGTTCGCCGTGTGGGAGAGCGAAGCCGATCTCGACACGTTCATGTCGTCGCATTGGATTGCCCGGCGGTGGCAGGGTGCGGCCGAAAGTTGGCACGTGCGATTGAAAGCGGTCGGCGGGCACGGCAAGTGGCGGGGCATCGACCCGCTCGACGGGATGGAGCCTGGTGACAGGTCAGGCCCGATTGCGATCATCACCCGTGCCGACGTGCGACGGCGCTCGTGGAAAGCATTCAGCCATGCCGGTGTCGAGGTCGATGCCGAGTTGCATACCGCACCTGGGTTGATCGATGTCGTCGGCGTTGGGGAAGCCCCGGTTGGTCGGCTTGCGACGTTCAGTTTGTGGGAGTCGATGGGTGCTGCGCGGGCCTACGCGTATTCGATGCCACGGCATCAGCAGGTCATCGAAGAGACCCGCACTGGCGACTGGTATGCCGAGGAATTGTTCGCCCGCTTCGAGCCCTATGGGTCGTCGGGGACATGGGACGGTCGAGATCCGCTCGAATCCCCGCGAGGCTGACCCGGCCTGGGCCGATATATTCGTGGCGTCCTTCTTGGCAACGAGTCGGACTTTGCCCAGATAGCTCAGTTGGTAGAGCAACGCATTCGTAATGCGTAGGTCCCGAGTTCGACTCTCGGTCTGGGCTCCACGAAACACCTGGGACAGGTTTTTCACCGTGACTCACCGGCGGGTTTAAGTCGTAGCTGTTTCGCGCCGATTAGTGTTCAATGAACGAAGATCCACCAGCAGTGGCGCCTGTCGCGCTGCGTGCCGACGAAATCGTTCAGGTCGCGATGGGTCTGCCCGACGCAGTGCTCCTCGTCGATTCGCTCCTGCATGTGATCTGGGCAAACCCAAGCGCTGAGCGCCTCTTCGGAGTGAAGTTGACTGATTCCGGTGGCATCTGCGGAATCGACTTAATCCATCCCGACGACTTCGGGTCAGCCGCCCTCGCAATGACGAGTGTGCAGTCGAAAGATGTCGGGACGCCGTTGGAAGTCCGCGTCTTGGCGCATGGCGGCTGGCGATTGGTTGAGCTGGTCGGCGCCCCATTGGGGGACAACCTCCTGCTGAGCGTCCGCGACGTGACGGAGCGACGCCGTTGGGAGATTGCCCACGACGATGGTGCAAGCTTCCGGTCGCTGGTGCACAACGCCTCGATGCTGACGATGCTCATCGACGCTTCGGGCGTCGTGCAGAACTCGTCAGCCGCGATCACGCGATTGCTCGGGCACGACCAAGAGTGGCTGGAGGGACGAAAATTTGAGGAGATCGTCGATTCCTCCGACGCAGAGCGCTGGCGCAGCGCTCTTGCCGAGGCCTGCAGCAAGGAGATGAAAACCGGGTCGTCGGTAACAATCGACCTCTGGTTCGCCAAGCGGGACGGACCGTCCGTGCCGTTCGCGATCACTGTCAAGAACCTCCTCGAAGACCCCACCGTCAAAGGGCTCGTGGTATCCGGACACGACATCACCGACCGTGTTGCTGCAGAGGATGCGCTCCGTTCAGCCAACTCGGTGCTTGCAGCGACCCTGGAATCGACGGCCGACGGCATCCTCGTCGTCAACGATGCTGGGCAGATTGTCAGCTTCAACCGGCGGTTCACGGACTTGTGGAAGATTCCGCCAGACGTCCTCGATGCACGTGACGACCAGGCCGCGCTCGCGCATGTCATGTCACAGCTCTGTGAGCCTGATGCGTTCACTACAAAGGTGGCCGACCTCTATGCCGATCCAGAAGCCGAGAGCAACGACATCCTCGAGTTTCACGACGGACGGCTCTTCGAGCGGAACTCGCTGCCGCAACGCATCGATGGTGCAGTGGTGGGACGCGTCTGGAGTTTCCGTGATATCACGCAGGATCGCGTACTTCGCGATGAGCTCACACGACAGGCATTTCATGACGCTTTGACCGGTCTTGCGAACCAGTCGCTCTTCCGTGACCGGGTCGAGCACGCCATGGAGCGGATCGAACGCACGGGCGGCTTGATGGCCGTTCTGTTTATCGACCTCGACAACTTCAAGACAGTCAACGACAGCCTTGGACACCCGGTCGGCGATCAGCTGTTGGTGGCTATGGGTGACCGGCTCCTGACGTGCCTTCGCGCGAAAGATACCGCTGCCCGATTGGGCGGCGACGAGTTCGCCGTGCTGCTCGAGGACCTCGAAGACGAACTGCAGGCGACCATCGTCGCGGAACGGATCGTCGCGGCGCTCAGAGAGCCGGTACTGCTCGAGTCGCGCCAGGTCGGCGTCACCGCCAGTGTCGGGATCGCATTCGGTCAACCGGGAATCGGCCTCGACCGGAGCGCTCTGCTGCGCAACGCAGATCTCGCGATGTACACGGCGAAGAGGCAAGGCAAAGGCTGTTGCCGAGTGTTTCTTTCCAACATGCACGATGCCGCCGTCGAACGTTTCGAGGTAGAAGTCCATCTGCGCGGCGCCGCCGAGCGAGGTGAGCTGATCGTTCACTACCAGCCAATCTTTCAGATGGGCTCCCAGCGGGTGAGCGCGGTCGAGGCGCTCGTTCGGTGGCAGCATCCCGAGAGCGGACTTCTCGGCCCGGGCTCATTCATCGCACTCGCCGAGGCGAACGGTCTCGTCGACGAAATCGGCAATTATGTTCTCCAAGAGGCACTCTGCCAGGTGCGGCGATGGGACATTGGCCTCGGAGCGAATTCGCCAGCCGTCAACGTCAATCTCTCTCCGCATCAGCTCCTCGATCCCATGCTGCCCGAGCGTGTGCAGGCGCACCTGAAGCAGAGCGGAGTCCAACCGAAACAGTTGATCCTTGAGATCACTGAGAACGCGCTCATGGTCGACCCAGAGATGGCAGCGACGAATCTTCGCCGCCTCCATCAGCTCGGTGTCCGCCTTGCCGTCGACGATTTCGGGACGGGCTATTCCTCGCTGAACTACCTCGAACAGTTCCCCATCGACTTTCTGAAAATAGACGGTTCGTTCGTGAGCAACATGCTCATTCGGCCGAAATCCTCGATGGTCGAAGCGATTGTCCAACTCGCTCATACGTTGGGTTTGGTCCCCATCGCCGAAGGCGTCGAGAGCGAGGCGCAGGCCGCAACATTGCTTTCGTTCGGCTGCGACATGGCGCAGGGCTACTACCTGGCGCAACCACTCAGTGCCGATGCGGTCTACGAACTACTACTCGGCGGGCTGAACGGGCTGAACGAGCTGAACGAGCTGAATAGACCTGCAAGCGGTCGAGCCACCTGAGATCCGACGCAGGATCACTCCGTCCGGTCGAACCAAGGTCTCGCCAGTCTCCGAAACAGACGTCAGGTGAACACCCCGTTCACGTCGACAACGATGTCGGTGCCCCGCAAGGTGTAGATACAGACTGTTCCCGTCGCAGACAATTTGGTCAGCACCGCATTCGGCCGCACATCACCACCGTCGTAGTTCACCGACGCAGCCGGAACCGGCCGATCCTCATCACACGGATACACCGTCAAAAAACCAGGCCCATCAGGCAACACCGCCACCACATTCAACGACGCAG